>CAIYCT010000167.1 GCA_903924765.1 uncultured Rhodospirillaceae bacterium
CCACATAGCGGCGCTGTCCCTCGGCATAGATGGTGTCGAAGGCCAGCGAGGACTTGCCAGAACCGGACAGACCGGTGATCACCACCAGCTTGTCCCGGGGGATGTCCACATCGATATTTTTAAGATTGTGCTCTTTTGCGCCGCGAACGCGGATGTATGAATTCATGCTACCAGATGACCGGTTTCAGGGTGACTGAGGGGTTCGGCGTGGACGACGACGGTGGTCAGACCGGCGATGGCCTTCATCAGGCCATATTCGATCCGTTCGGTGACTTCGTGCACGTCGAAGATGGGACTGTTGTCAGGAAACAGGCAATGGCACGACATGTAAAGCCCATCTTCGCGCGTCTGGACGATTAGATGGTGATAGGCCTTGACCAAGGGATAGTTGGCGATGACCGCGGCGGCGCTGGCTTTGATGGTTTCCAAGACCGGCCCGGTGACCGGATATCCGCAGAAAACATGGGATTGTTTGGGGTCGATGTGAATATCCACCTGTAATTCGGAGCCCAGTTCCTGGGCCATGGCATCCTCGAACGCTTGGGCCTGGGCATGGGCCTGAGCGATGGATAAAGATTGTTCCACTTCCATGTGCAAACTGACATAGGGGCGATCCATGACGGTGGCCACCTCGATGCTATGGACCACGACGCTTTTGGCGGCGGCCAGCAACAGAACGGTTTGTGTGATGGTTTCGTCATCCAAGGCCAAGGGTTCGACGATGACCAGAACTTGGGCCTCTTCGATGGCGGCTTTGACTTTCTGGACGATCTTGGTTCGCAACTCCTCGACCTGTTCCAACGGCATGGTACGGCTGACCTTGATGGCCAGATCGATGAAAATGCTGGTTCCGGCGGGGCGAGAGCGGACCCAGGCGATCTTGGCGATGCCGGGAATGACTGCTATGGCCGTTTTGACCCGTTCGTTCAACCCCGATGGCGCAGCGTCCACCAATACATCCAGGGTGCGCCGACCCAGTTCCCATCCCGCATGGGCGATAAAGAATGCCACGCCCAAGGCGGCCGCGGAATCGGCCCAGGGAAATCCCACCGCCACTCCTACCAAACCGACCAGCACCACCAGCGAGCTGAGAATGTCGGTGCTGAAATGCAGGGCGTCGGCTTCCAGCGCGTGACTGCCGGTTTCCTTGGCGGCGCGGGACAAAGCGCGCGAGCGGAAGAAATCAATGGACATGGAAATTAGAATGACCGCCATGCCGTACCAGGTCACCTGCACCGGTTCTCCCGGTTCCAGCAAATGTAAAACCGCTTCGCGCGCCACGCCCAAGGAGGTCAGGATCAACAAGCCCGTTCCCAACAGGGCGGACAGGCTTTCGAATTTGCCATGACCATAGGGATGCTCTTCGTCGGCGGGCTTGTCCGACACCCGCACCGCCGCCCACGTGATGGTGGCGGCGCCCAAATCCAAACCGGAATGCGCCGCCTCGGACAGAATGGCGAGGCTTCCGGTCATCAGGCCCACCACCAATTTCATCATCACCATGAAGGCGCTGGCGAAAACCGAAGACAGGGCGACGGTTTCTTTCTTCGTATTTTGGGACATGAGGGGGCCTCGACAAAACAGAGGACGCGATGGTATGGCTGCGCATAAGCGAAGCCAAGCTTATTTATTGATTTCTATAAAATGTTCAAGAGTTGAGGCCTGAAGAAATGGATTTAATCACGGCTTTGGTCGATGTGGTGGCGCCGGTTTTCGCGATCATCGCTGTTGGATTCCTGTGGGATCGGTCGGGACGCCCCTTCGAGGAGAAGATGGTAACTGATCTTGTGGTGTTGATTGGGGCGCCGTGCTTGATGTTCAATTCCATCACCGGCGCCGTCCTGCCGGTTCAGCAAATGGGCTTGGCCGCCTTGGCCGCCCTGATTTGTCCGGCGATTACCGCTTTGGCCGCTGGGTTGGTGATCAAGACCCTTCATCTCAATCCCAAGGTTTATCTTCCGGCGCTGACCTTTCCCAATGTGGGCAATATGGGGCTGCCGGTGTGCCTGTTCGCCTTTGGCCAAACCGGTTTGGCGGTGGCGATGGTGTATTTTGTCGTCACCAATATCCTGCAATTCACCTTTGGACCGGCCATCGCCTCGGGCAAGGCCGATTTATGGGCGGCCCTGCGAGCGCCGGTTGTTCTGACCAGCTTTGTCTCGCTGGCGGTTCGATTTAGCGGGGTGGTCATTCCCCATTGGGTCACCAAGGGAGTCACCTTGATGGGGGGGGTAGTGATTCCCTTGATGTTGCTGTCGTTGGGGGTGGCGCTGGCGCGGTTCAAAGTCGTCCGCATCTCCAACACCTTCGCATTTTCCGGATTGCGCATCGCATTGGGCGTCGGCGCGGGTTGGGTGGTGGCCACTGGTTTAGGGTTATCTCCAGCAATGACCGGCGCGGTGGTGGTGCAAAGCTCGATGCCGGTGGCCGTTTTCAATTTCCTCTATGCCGAGATGTACGACAACGAACCGCAGGAAGTTGCGGGCATGGTCTTGGTTTCGACCCTTTTGTCGGTGATCTCGCTGCCGATTTTGGTCTCGGTCCTGCGTTAAAACTGTAACGGTAATTAAGCGTGTATATGACTGGCTATATAGTATAAGTTTTGTGCCGTTCTTTGGTCGATTCCAAGGATGATGTAAGGAGAGGGTCATGAGTAGCGTCGAGGAAATGGACCTGAATGTCGAAGCTGAGTTCGTGGAAGAAGTTCGGGATATCCTGGACGGCATGGACGTCCTGATTGGAAATTTGCGCTCCAAGACGGTCAAGGTCGAGGAGGGGATGCAGCAAATTCGACGCGACATGTTGAATGTGGAAATGCGCGGCTCCACGCTGGATCAGCCGTTGCTGGTCATCGTCGCCCATCGCTTGGCCGAATATGTGAGCGACCATAAAGCCCTCGACGATTCCAAGCTGGACGACATTCAAGCGTTCGTCGATCAGATCCGTTCAATCTTGGACGGCAAGGTCGATACCGCCTCGACTGCCAAGGTGGTGCGCGCGTTGCCCGCCCGCAAGGCGTCTGAATTCAATCCCTCCGAAGTCAAGATCAGCAATGTGGAAGTGTTGTTGGTCATTCCCGATAAATCCACCCAGCGCATTGTCGAACGCGAGTTGGGGGCCTGCGGTTATCGCACCTCCAATGTTCAATCGCCGTTCCAGGCCATCGAGCTGGCGGTACGGACTCAGCCGGACATGGTGATCATCTCGGGGGTTCTCAATGAATTGAACGGCGTCGATTTGGCCAACGCCTTCGCCGCCATGCCCACCACCCGCGAGCTGAAGGTGGCGGTGCTGACCAGCTACGAATACGGCCATGCGTCGTTGGAAAACTTGCCCGCCCGCGTGCCGATCATTCGTAAAGGCCCGCAATTCGGCGAGGATTTGGCCGACGCCTTCGCCCGTCTGCATATTACGTAAGATCGAGTATAAAAAAACACCCCCGCCAATCGGGGGTGTTTTGCTATGGGGCTGGTTCCTACTTATGGAACTTCGCGGCTGTCTCGGCCACGCGTTTGCCAAACAATTTAGCGGTTTCCAAATCGCCCGGCAGCATTTCGTCGGGGCTGCTGTCCGATGGCGATTGCGCCATGGCGCCGCTGAACGTGCCTAGATAATTGATGTCGTTGCGTTGGGCCGCCTTGGCGTTGGAGGGCATCACGGCGTTGCCGACCCAGATCCCGCCATGTTGCATGGCCAAGGTGAACAGGTAATGCAAGGTGGACAGTTTGTCGCCATTCATGGACGCGCTGTTGGTGAAACCGGCGAAGACCTTGTCTTTCCATGCTTGGGTAAACCAAGGCTTGCTGCTGGCATCGGCGAATTTTTTGAATTGCCAGCTAACCGTGCCCATATAGGTCGGGCTGCCCATGATGATGGCGTCGGCGCTGCCCAAGGCGGCCCAATCGGCTTCCGTCAGATTTCCTTCGGCATCGATCGCCAGCAATTGCGCCGAGGCCCCTTCGGCAACCGCGGCGGCCATGCGCTTGGTGTGACCGTAACCGGAATGATAAACAACAACGACTTTTGCCATGATCTCTCTCCATTGATTGAACGCGAACGATCCAGAAACTGAGTGGTGTGGTCGGATGTTCTGGGCGCATCATCATTTATTCGTGTGATATCTACAATCTGCCTTTTATGAACAAAATTGTTGCATGAGGTGGAACAGATATGGCCAAAATAAAATGGCCCAAACCGGCTGGTTCAGGCCATTTAAGGAAGCGCTCAAGCTTTTTGTTAGAACGGAATTTCGTCGTCCAAATCGGACGGGGGTTCCCATCCGCCGCCGCCGGAACCGGAACCGGAACCGCCTGCGGAACCGCCGCCGCCTGACCGGGCAGGGGCCGAGGCATAGGGGTCTTCCGGCATGCCGCCGCCGCCATACGATGAACCGCCGCCGCCTTCGCGACCGCCCAGCAAGGTCAATTCGCCCCGGAATCGGCTCAGGATCACTTCGGTCGAGTATTTCTCGGCGCCGTCCTTGTCAGTCCATTTGCGGGTCTGCAATTGGCCTTCCACATAGACCGTGCTGCCTTTCTTCAAGTAGCGTTCGGCAATGTCCGCCAGGTTGGGATTGAAGATCACCACCCGATGCCATTCGGTCTTTTCCTTGCGTTCGCCACTTTGGCGATCCTTCCAGCTTTCCGACGTCGCCAACGACAAATTGACGATTTTGCCACCGTCCTGCGCTGTTCTGACTTCCGGATCGCGGCCTAGGTTGCCGATCAAAATAACCTTGTTGACACTGCCTGCCATGACGTTCCCTCGCGTTGAAATGTTCACGGACTGTACTCAATCAAATTCGTCGTGGCGACTCCATTTTATCAGATTGTGACTGATCACAGGATTTGGTAGTTTCCCCCCCGGCATTAGGGTATATACCCACAAGCTTTTGCTTATTCAGGTAGGATTTTCATCGTTGACCACCGCTCCGCAAGCGCCCAGTTTCGACATTACCCCCGTCACCATCGAAGAGGAGATGAAGCGCTCGTATCTTGATTACGCCATGAGTGTGATCGTGTCGCGCGCTTTGCCGGATGTCCGAGACGGACTGAAACCCGTTCACCGCCGCATTTTGTACGCCATGAACGAAAGCGGCTATGACTATAACAAGCCGTTCCGCAAGTCGGCCCGCATCGTCGGCGACGTCATGGGTAAATATCACCCCCATGGCGATTCGGCCATTTACGATGCCATGGTGCGCATGGCCCAAGATTTCTCCATGCGGTTGCCACTGATCGACGGGCAGGGAAATTTCGGCTCCATGGACGGCGATCCGCCAGCCGCCATGCGTTATACCGAGGCCCGTTTGGCCCGCGCCGCCCATTTCCTGATCGAAGATATCGATAAGGAAACGGTTTCATTCCAATCCAACTATGACGATTCCACCCGTGAGCCGACCGTTCTGCCCGCCCGCTACCCCAATCTGTTGGTGAACGGGGCAGGCGGCATCGCCGTGGGCATGGCCACCAATCTGCCGCCGCACAATCTGGGCGAGGTCATCGACGCTTGTTGCGCCGTGATCGACAATCCGGACATCACGCCGGAACAGATCATGGAAATCGTGCCCGGTCCCGACTTTCCCACCGGCGGGGTGATTCTGGGTCGCGCGGGCATTCGCTCGGCTTACACCACGGGCCGAGGTTCGGTGGTCATGCGCGGCAAGGTACATTTCGAGGAAATCCGCAAGGACCGCGAAGCCATCATCGTCACCGAGGTTCCTTATCAGGTCAACAAGGCCCGTATGCTGGAACATATCGCCGAGCTGGTGCGCGACAAGAAGATCGAGGGCGTCTCCGATCTGCGTGACGAGTCCGACCGCGACGGCGTGCGCATGGTGATCGAGGTCAAGCGCGACGCCATCATCGAGGTGGTGCTGGCTCAGCTGTATAAATTCACTGCGTTGCAGACCTCGTTCGGCGTCAATTCCTTGGCGCTGAATGCCGGGCGTCCGGTCATGATGACCATCAAGGATATCTTGGTGGCGTTCTTGTCCTTCCGTGAGGAAGTGATCACCAAGCGCACCATCTATGAATTGGGCAAGGCGCGCGATCGGGCCCACGTCTTGGCCGGTTTGGCCGTGGCCGTGGCCAATCTGGACGAAGTCATCGCCATCATCCGGGGCGCGCCCGATCCGCAAACCGCCCGCGAAGGCCTGACCTCGCGCAAATGGGCGGTGGGCGACGTGGCGCCGCTGATCATTTTGATTGATGAACCCGGCCGTCGGGCCGAGGACGGCTTCTATCAACTGAGCGAAATCCAAGCCAAGGCCATTTTGGACCTGCGTTTGCACCGCTTGACCGGGCTGGAACGCGACAAGATCGGCGAAGAGTTGCGCGAGATCGGGGCTCAGATCGTCGAATATCTGGAAATCTTGGCGTCGCGTCCCAAGCTGCTGGAAGTGATGCGCACCGAGCTGCTTGAAATCAAGGAGCTGTTCGCCAATCCCCGCCGCACCATGATCGACGACACCGAGTTCGAGGCGGACATCGAGGATTTGATCGCCCGCGAGGACATGGTGGTGACGGTGACCAACACCGGCTACATCAAGCGCGTGCCGCTGTCGGCCTATCGGGCGCAACGGCGTGGTGGCAAGGGCCGCTCGGGCATGAACATCAAGGACGAGGATTTCCTGAGCCAAGTGTTCGTCACCAGCACTCATACGCCGGTTTTATTCTTCTCAACCAAGGGCTTGGCGTACAAACTTAAAGTGTACCGTTTGCCCTTGGGTGCGCCTCAGGCTCGGGGCAAGGCCTTGGTCAATATCCTGCCTTTGTCCGAAGGCGAAACCATCTCGACCATCATGCCGTTGCCCGAGGACGAGGAAAGCTGGGCCAACCTGCACGTCATGTTCGCCACCGAAGGCGGCGACGTACGGCGCAATTTGCTGTCCGATTTCGTCGATATCCGTGCCAACGGCAAGATCGCCATGAAGCTGGGTGAATCCGACAAGCTGGTGGCGGTCAATCCTTGCGCCGAAACCGACGACATTCTGCTGGCTACCCGTTTGGGCAAGGCCATCCGGTTCCCCGTCGATGAAGTGCGTGTGTTCAAGGGCCGCGATTCCACCGGCGTGCGCGGCATTCGCCTGGAGCAGGGCGACCAGGTCATCAGCATGTCGGTGCTGAACCATGTGGAATTCGACAGCGCCACCCGCGATGCCTTCCTGAAAGGCGAAATGAGCGGGCCTGAATCGGAACGTCTGGCGTCTTTGCAGCAATTCATTCTGACCATGACCGAGACCGGCTATGGCAAGCGCACCTCGGCCTATGAATACCGGGTTACCGGCCGCGGCGGCCAAGGCATCGGCAATATCGAATTGTCCGAGCGCAACAGCGCCGTGGTGGCTTCGTTCCCGGTCAATGACGATGACGAGATCATGCTGGTCAGCGACGGCGGAACCTTGATCCGTATGCCGGTTTACGACATCCGCATCGCCGGTCGTCTGACGCAAGGCGTGACCTTGTTTAGAACCCAGCAGGGAGAAAAGGTGGTATCCGCCGCCCGTTTGTGCGATATCGCTGGAGCCGATGACGAGGATGAGGCCCAAACCGAAGACGAAAGTCAGGAAGGGGATCAAGAAACAGCGGGAGAGGAATGATGGGCGGCAGGATCGGTTTATATCCCGGAACCTTTGATCCCATCACCAATGGCCATCTGGACATCATCCAGCGCGCCACCCACTTGGTGGATCATCTGGTGGTGGCGGTGGCGTCGAACGCAGGCAAAGGTCCCTTATTCACGAGCGCCGAGCGGGTCGAACTGGTCAAGGCCGAACTGGGGATGATCAAACTTCCCGTTGGCGTGACCATTGAAGTCAAGTCTTTCGATACCTTGTTGGTGAATTTCGCCAATGTGGTGGGGGCGGAAACTATCATTCGCGGCCTTCGCGCCGTTTCGGATTTTGAATACGAGTTTCAAATGGCGGGCATGAATTCGCGCATTGCTTCCAATATCGAGACCGTGTTCTTGATGTCGTCGGAGCGATGCCAATTCATTTCGTCCCGTTTCGTCAAGGAAATTGGCCGCTTGGGCGGCGATATATCGTCGTTCGTCAGCCCTCGGGTGATGGAACATCTGCATCAAAAATTCTCAGCCGGTTTTTAGGAGCCACAAGAAAATGGCGTCGGATTTGGAAAACACACTGTATTTGGACTTGAAGGATGGTCGGGTGGAAATCGAGCTCAGGCCCGATCTGGCTCCCAATCATGTGGCCAGCATCAAAGAATTGGCG
>CAIYCT010000168.1 GCA_903924765.1 uncultured Rhodospirillaceae bacterium
GCCGGGGGCACACGATATGACCTCGTCTGCGGTCAAGGACGCATTGAGGCGTTTCAGGCCATGGGTGAGAGCGAGATCCCCGCCCTGGTCATCCAGGCCACCGAGTCCGAATGCTACCTCCGTAGCCTGATCGAAAACATGGCAAGGCGGAAGCATTCCAACCGGGATTTGCTGATGGCGATCCGCGTCATGGAGGAGCGAGGGTATTCACCAACGGAAATCGCCTCCAAGACGGGACTGAACAAGGTCTATGTCGATGGTATCCTGGTGCTGCTGAACAATGGCGAGGATCGGCTGATAGCCGCTGTCGAGCGGGGTTGGATGCCCATGTATCTCGCCACCCAGATCGCTCACAGCGACGACACCGCCCTTCAGAACACCCTGCAGGAAGCCTACCAGGAGGGTATCCTCAAAGGGACACAATTGCTCAAGGTCCGGCGGCTGATCGAGCGGCGACGGTTGATGGGGACTGGCTATGGCCGTTCCCTGGCAAGCAAGGGCCAGCCGACCACATCGACCCGTTCGCTGGTGCGTGCCTATCAGGAGGAGGTGAGGCGCCAGGAAGTGCTGATCCGAAAGGCCGAGATCGGCGAGCAACGCCTGCTGTTGCTGACGACCGCGCTGCGCCAATTGCTCTCGGACGAGCATTTTCGGACCCTGCTCAGAGCCGAGGGGTTGGACGATCTGCCCAAGGTCGTGGCCAATCAGATGAAGTCCGCCCCATGACCTCCATCCATCTCGGTTTTGAGACCACGACGGTCACGCTGCCGCTGGAGCGGATTCTTCCCACCCGAATCGTCGCCAAGACTGTCCTCAAAACATCCAAGTACCGCAGCATCCTGGCCTCGGTACGCAAGGTCGGCGTTATCGAGCCACTGGCGGTCTATCCCGAGAAGGGGAGCGATGGTTCTCCCCATTACATTCTGTTGGACGGACATCTCCGTCTCCACGCCCTGAAAGAGATTGGGGCCACGTCAACAATCTGCCTGGTGTCCACCGACGACGAGGGGTTCACCTACAACCGGCGGGTCGCCAGAATGACGGCGGTCCAGGAGCACCGAATGATCCTGCGGGCCATCCAGAGGGGAGTCCCGGCCGAGGAGATCGCCGAGGGTATGGCGATGGACGTGAAGAGAATCCAGGAGCGCCAGCACATGCTGGATCGCATCGCGCCGGAAGTTGCGGAAATGCTGAAGGACCGCATGGTCACACCAGCAATATTTCCGGTCCTGCGTAAAATGAAGCCGATGCGCCAGATCGAGGCGACGGAAATGATGATCCTGGCCAACCGGTTCACGGTGTCTTACGCCAAGGTGCTGCTGGCGGCGACAAGACCGGAGCATCTGGTGGATTCGGACAAGCCCAAGAGGCTGGAGGGGGTGTCGGCGGAAGACATCGCAAGGATGGAACGGGAGATGGAGAGGCTGAACCGGGATTACCGGGCGGTTGAAGGGAGCCTGGGCGACACCATGTTGGCTTTGGTGGTGACCAGGGGGTATGTCTCGAAGCTGTTTCGCAACGAGGCGATTTCTGATTTTCTGGATCGTCACCACCCCGAACTGGCCTTCGAGATGCGCAGCATCATCGACGCGGTCGGCGGCGACGCCCGGATGCTGGATCGATAAAGCAAGTTGGTCAGGGGACCCGGACCCTTTAAGCGCGGGGACCACAGGGAGACGCCGTCGCGAGGGACGGATCAATCGTGGGGTGGGAACGGCAGCGACCCTGACCTGAGCCCACCACCACTGGCCTGCCTTATTGCAGGCCACAAACACAAAAAAAGCCGGCCGGGGGGGGAATTGCTCCCTCGGTCGGCTGGATCAGATAAATATGGTTGGCGGTTATTTCCCGATAGGCGGCGCCTGCGCCAGCAGGGTGCGGGTCTGCTCCGAATCCGCCGATCCACCGAACTCGAAATCGAAGGCGGTGGCGAACTTCCCCGCCAGCAAGGTGACGACGGAAATGATGCAGCCACCGACGGCGGTGTTGCCATCGACGTTGCCGAACACCATGAATCCGATGCCGCCAACGATGCCGAGTCCCGCGGTGATCAGCAGGACGTTAGCGCGGAGATTGTTGCGCCCGGCCTTGATGAACTCGCTGTCCCTGGCGCGGGCGTTCTGGCGGTCGGCCAGTGTGGCGGTCAGGGTGGTGATGGCCCCGGTCATCTGCTGCATGCGTTCGGCATGGGCGAATCCTTGCGCCTGGGAGCGAAGCTGGAACACCAGAGTGGGGTCCGCCAGCACCTCGCGGGCCTTGTCCGGATCGTCGGTACCGGTGATGGCGCGGACGGTGTCGGCCAGTTTTCCGACCGCCTTCTCGGCATCGTCGCCGAACAGGCTGGCGATATCGGGAGCCACGTCCAGCGCCACCTTGGCCAGCCCCGCGATGGGATTGGCGGCGATGGCGGCGGCATCGCCGAGGAGATCGAGCAGGTTCATGGTCAGGCGCTCCCCAGCGCCATGCCGACCCCGGCCAGAATCACCTCTCTGGTGTAGGGCTGCTGGCCGTTTTCATGGCGGATGATGGCTTCGACCAACCCCACCATGGTATCGGCCTTGGTCAGGTCGATGGCCTGATCGGGCGTTACCCCCAGGCGCGAGGCGACATGGGAGATATAGGAGCCGGTGTCGTTCTCGCAACCCGGTGCCCAACGGGTGATGATCCCCGTCACGGTGTTGAGGCCATGGCGGCGTTGATAGCCGAGCAGGATGCGGGCCAGCGCCCGAATGCCCGCTTCAGGGCTGACGAATTCCTCGAACACCGGATCGTCATCGGTGGCGCGCTCGCCTTGCCATTGGGTCTTGTCGCCGGGGGATTCCTTGATATTGCCGGGATTGTTGAGGCGAATGCCGCGAGGAATGGTGCAGGACTGGGGCATGATCATTCTCCAATAAAAAAAGCCGCCCGGAGGCGGCTGTGGGGACGGGAAATGAAAGACGGCTAATTCACATGCACCCGCGCATCCTCGGCGACGGCTGTGATTTCCACCTGCTCGGCGCGGGGACGGATGGCGAGGATGCGGGCGGTCTGCGCCCAAGCCTGGCCGGGGCCGAAGGAGAAGTAGGTCCGCTCCTCCGATCCGCCGGTATAAGGCGTGACGGTCAGCGGCTCGGCGAAACGCACCATGGTGGGCGCATCGGCCAC
>CAIYCT010000169.1 GCA_903924765.1 uncultured Rhodospirillaceae bacterium
ACATTCTTCAACGTCGAAAAACCCCGGTGCCTTCATTGCCCCACCTCACCACCATGATCCCGTCATTGAATCAAAGGACCGCCCTAATTGCCAGGGTTTTTGGAGGTGTCCAGTTGATCTGCCGTTCACAAATATCCATGATCAAGTCTTGATCAATTCGACCGTTCCGCAACGGCGTGATCAGAACAACCATGGACCCGCGCAGGCCCAACAAACGATTGCGAGACATTTAATGAACCTGGCGCAGCCAGGTTGGGCGCGCGGCAACAATCACCGATCCATCAGCCGCCCAATGGGTTGTGACCGTCACCAATCCTTTGGCGCGCAGTCGGGTCAACACGTCATTCAAACCGTCCTTGGCATCATGATCGTGCAAAACCAGGGCGACCATGCGGGGATTGCCCAATTCCTGTATTAACGACGCGGCGCCGTCCAATGCCTCGGCTCCGATCAGCCACACAATATCGGCCGAAACAGAAAGATGACCGGGACAACTGGGATTGGAGGCGACGGCATTTCGACACCCCGAGCGAACCAGCTCGATCAAATAGTCCAAGGTCTTACGCCCCAGAACCACAACATGGTCACCGGTCCGAAGACGCGATACCGAGATCAACAGATCCTTGACGGAAACCGTTTTGGACTCTGAGTTTTGAAAAATCTGCTTTTTATGAGTGCGATGGGTGGACACGAAAAGCCCCCGTAACAATTGACGATGGGCGAAGCCTATCTCCAAACTGCGTTAAGGCTCTACAGCAGTTGCCATAAAGAAATCGTCAGCCCACCCTTCATGACCTCCCACCCCAGAATCAGGAGACGGTTACTTTCTTAACGATGTCGTCAAACGAAACCGCCGCGTATCCTGAAGAATATTTCAGCCCCACATCGGCCAGAGCGTCAAGTTTAGCCGCCGTGTCATATTTCTTGAGCTTGGCTTTATCCACATAGAATGTATCGATCAATTCGTTATAAACGGATGTTTCGTCGATAAAGACGGTGTTGATCATCACATCGCCAAACTGAACCAAATAACGATCGCCGCGCGGCAGATCGGCGATGTAGAGAAAATACTTTCCCTGCCCGTCCAGCGCCGCGCCCAATGTCTCAACCAATTTAGGCAAGGTTGAAAGTTTGTCGATGGAACCGGCCAAGAAGCGGATGCACGGGCTCGCTTTGTCCGAAGTTGCAAAAACCTCTTTCATCACGGTATCGACGCCATCGAACGCGATCTCACCGCGAAAGCCGAAACGCCCGTCCACATGGGTATCAGCCAACAAGGAGGACTTCAGAAGGTGTCCGTCGGCGTTAAGCGTCGCAAAGGGCGTATCCGTTATATCTGTCATAAATTTTATCCTTAAAAAAAGATGGACCAATCACGGACACATATGCACGACCAATGCCAATATTAATTCCGATCTATTTTAAAAAATAATCCGGCAGATAACTGCCATTTTCTTATGTTTATTTAGGTATTTTCGACGGATTCATAAATAAAATACT
>CAIYCT010000170.1 GCA_903924765.1 uncultured Rhodospirillaceae bacterium
ACAGTGGCGTGCAATAACTTTCATGACGAACCAACTGACCTTTGAACGATCCCTAAGCTTCGTCTTCGCTTGGGCGGACATCGTCATTGAAGTGGCCGACGGCAAAATCGTTTGCACGGAAGGGGCCGTTCAGCCGCTGTTGGGACAGACCTCGGCCGAACTTGAAGGCACGGACTTTCACGATCTGGTCAAAGGCAGCGATCGGATCATCGCAGATTCTATACTGAGCATGCTGGCCCGCCATGGTCGCATTGATGAAATGGAAATGCGCCTTAGCGGACCCGGCGGACACAAAGTTCCGGTCAAGGTCTGCGGCCATGCCTTGGGCAAGAACGGTCACTTCTATATTGCCATTCGCAGCCAATTCCGCATGCCGGGCGATGATACGGTATGTGGCCGCGATCCCGGCAGCGGGCTTTATGATGGCGGGCAATTCCATGAATTGGCTGCCAGCCGATTGAAAGAAATGTCCAAGTCGGGTCAAGACGTCAGCTTGACCGTGTTGGACGTGACCGGTCTGGAGCGTATTCTGGCAAGCTTGCCCGAAGAAGAGCGGGAAACCCTGCAAGGCGCCCTGGGCAGCTTGATGAAATCCAGTTCGGTCGATGGCGATACCGCCGCCAATTTGGGCGGCGAGAAGTTCGGCTTCATCGCGCCCTCTGGACAATCGGTGTCAGAGATTGAAAAGCAAGTGGTCGATTTGGTTCAAACCATCGCCCCCTCGCGCGAAGTGGTGATCAGTTCGGCCCAAGTCAATGTGGGCGACGCGTCCGAGATCGATGAGGACAGCTTGGCCAAGGGGTTGATGTACAACCTTCCAGAATCTTCAAGCCTCGGGCACGTCGGGTTTGAGCGACATCACCAACAACATGAGTTCGTTGGTGGAACAGACCGTGGGGCAAATTACCGCCTTCCGCAATCTGGTGACTCAGCGCAATTTCGAGGTGGCGTTGCACCCGATCATCGCCATGCGCGACGGCACCATCCACCATTTCGAGGCCCTCTGCCGCTTCAACGGCGATCACGAAACCTCGCCGTTCAAGGCCATCACCTTCGCCGAGGAAACCGGCCTAATCGATCAGTTCGACCTGTCCATGGCGGGCAAGGTGATCCAGTGGCTGTCCAAGCAGCCGCGCAACAACAGGTCCTATCGCGCCGCCGTCAACATGTCCGGCTTCTCGATCACCAAGGACTATTACAAAAATGGCATCATACAGCTGTTGGATATGAATCCATGGCTGGAGGACCGGATGATTTTCGAGGTAACGGAATCGTCGCGCATGGCGGATCTGGACGAAGCCAACACTTTTATCCAAACCCTGCGTGGTCGCGGCTTCGAGGTCTGCCTGGACGATTTCGGGGCAGGTGCCGCCAGTTTCCAATATCTGTCGGTGTTGGAAGTGGATGTGGTCAAGCTGGACGGCAGCGCGGTCAAGAACGCGCAAAAGGCCGCAAAGGGCCGAGCTTTCCTGACCTCGCTCACCGATATGTGCCGTAAATTGAAAGTGGAGACCGTGGCGGAAATGGTCGATTCGCCCAAGGCGCTGGCGTTCGTGCGCGAATGCGGATGCGACTATGTGCAGGGCTATTTGTTCGGCAAACCCTCGGTCAACGTCGCCGACTTCTTTCCCCTGCCCAATCAAGCCCTGTTGTGGAGCGGCCGTTCATCCGTATAGTGGGGCCCATGAGTACGCAAGCATCCAAGGACTCCTGGAAATCCGGCTTCCTGTTCCGTTTCCTAAAGCTGGCCGGGCCGTTTTGGAACACGGAAGATAAATGGCGCGTTCGCCTGTTGGCGATGGCGCTGATCGGCCTCAGCCTCGGTCAAATCTTCGTGCAGATCCGCATCAATCTGTGGAGCGCAGGGCTCTTCAACGCTCTGGAACAGCATTCCATGGACGGGTTCTTCCTGCAAATGGAGGTGCTGGCCTTGATCCTGGCATCGGGAATGACCATCAACACCACCCACATGATGGTCAAGCGCCGCTTGCAGTTGATGTGGCGACGCTGGTTGACCAAGCGGCTGTTGGATCAATGGGTCAGCCGCGGCCACCAGGTGCAGGTCACCTACATTCCCGGCGACCACGACAATCCGGACGGGCGCATTTCCGAGGACATCCGCACCACCGTCGAAACCGCCATAGAGCTGTTTCACTCGATGTTCTATTGCGCGCTGCTGCTGCTCAGCTTCATCCAAATCCTGTGGTCGCTGTCCGGCGTGCTGCGCATCGATTTGTTCATGTTCACTCTGAACATTCCCGGTCACATGGTCTGGATCGCACTGGTCTATTCCGGCTGCGCCACCACCATGGCCTTGATCGTCGGTTGGCCGCTGATCCGCGCCCAGGACCGCCGCCAGACCGCCGAAGCCAATTTCCGCTTTGGGCTGGTACATGTGCGCGAAAACGCCGAATCCATCGCCTTGCTGCACGGCGAAGCCGACGAACGCCGCCATCTGACCAAGTTGTTCGGCGGAATCCGCAATACCTGGGACCGGCAATCGGCGGCCATCGGTCGATTGTTTTTGTTCACCTCGGGCTATTCCATTTTGTCCACCGCCTTTCCGGTGATGGTAGCGGCGCCGCGCTTCATCGCGGGAACGATTACCTTGGGCACCTTGATGCAAACCGCCCAAGCCTTTCAGCAATTGGCCGCCGCTTTGTCTTGGCCCATCGACAATTTGCAGAAGGTGGCCGAGTGGCGCGCCTCGGTGGAACGAGTGATCAAGTTGCAAGACGCCTTGGCCAAGCTGGGCAACGGCCACGGTCCCGAAGGCGCCGGGATCGAAATCGTTCGCGGCCCCGGCGACCAATTGATCTTCGACCAATTGCGCATCGACAGTCCCGGCGGCGAAATCGTGCTGCCGCCCTTTGACGCGGTCATCTCCAAGGGCGAACGGGTGCTGATCAGCGGCGACCCAACCTCGGCCATTCATCTGTTCAAGGTGGTGGCGGGATTGTGGCCGTGGGGCGCGGGCAAATTGACCATCCCCGCCGACACCCGCATCTTCTTCATGCCGCGCCGCCCCTATCTGCCAGTGGGCACCCTGTGCGCAGCCATTGCCTATCCGTCCGCAGCCCAGATTTATACCGGCGACCGCACCGAGGAATCGGTGCTGAAGAAAGTTGGGCTGGATTATTTAATTCCCCGTCTGCAAGAAAGCGCCACCTGGGAAGACGTGCTGTCGCAAGAAGAACAGCAACGCTTGGGCTTTGCCCGCTTGTTGCTGCACGGCCCCGACTGGATCTTCATTGAAGAGGCCACCGACAGCCTCAGCCCCGAGGCCGAAACCCAATTGCTGACCCTGTTGATGACCGAATTCCCCACCGCCACCATCCTGACCATCGGCTATCACCCCGGTCTGGATGCCCTGCACCACCGCACCATCTGCCCCGCCGAACGCCGCCAGAAACTGCGCACCCCGTCCGCCACCGGCGTCAAGCGAGGGAAGCGTTAGGAGGCGATCAAACCCTCCCGGTCTTAATCACGTTGGCGTACCAGTGCCCAGACTCCTTGATCGTCCGCTTTTTGTCGCCTTCCACGTCCACATGGATGATGCCGAACGGATTGCCGTAGCCCGATCCCCATTCATAGGAATCCAGCAACGACCAGATGAAATAGCCGCGCACGTCGGCCCCGGCCTCAAGCGCTTGCGACAAGGCGGTCAGATAATCGGTCAAATAGGCGATGCGGTAATCGTCGTGTAAAGCGCCATCCGCGCCGATCTTTTCGCCATCCCGGCCACAACCGTTTTCGGTCACATAGATTGGGCGTTTGTAGCGCTGGCTGACCAAGAGCAATTCATCGCGAAACATTTCGGGGTGAATGGCCCAGCCGATCAACGGATGAGCCGGTTCCGGCGGCGAATCGCCCCACGCTACGCCCAATTGCTTGGTGGCGTCGGCGCGGGCGTAGATGGGGCCGTAATGATTGATGCCAAACCAATCCAGCGGGCGATGGATGCGGGCCATGTCGCCAGCCTGCAGGTACGGTTCCAAATCGTCGATCAGGATCGAGGGATAGGTTCCCAGATATTGCGGATCGGGGAAAATGCCGTTCCAGTGAGCGTCCAACAAGGCGGCGGCGTGCCGATCCTCGGGCGTGTCCTTTTCCGCGAAGGTGATTTGCCGGTTGTGAATGCAGCCCAGCGACGCCCCCGTGACATGGTCGCGCAGCACGTCAACGGCGGCGCCGTGGGCCAGATTGACATGGTGGGCGGCGCGGAAATAGGCGGCGCGATCCTGGGCTGCGGGAGCGTTCCAAGCCATGGCATAGCCAAACAAGGTAGCGACGTTGGGCTCGTTGAAAGTGGAGAAATGCTTGACCCGGTCGCCGAATTTGGCGGCGATCAAGGTGGCGTAATCGGCGAACCATCCGGCCACGTCTCGATTGGTCCAACCGCCCAACTCCGCCAGACCTTGCGGCAAGTCCCAATGATATAGGCACAGCCACGGCTCGATCTTGGCGTCGAGCAATCCGTCGATCAAACGATCATAGAAATCGATGCCTTTCTGGTTTACTTGGCCCCGCCCGCGCGGCAACACCCGCGACCAAGACGTGGAAAAGCGATAGGCCCCGATGCCGATCTGCGTCATCAAACCGATATCCTCGGCCCAGCGATGATAATGGTCGGCGGCCACATCGCCGGTCTCGCCCCGCGCAGTGCGTCCGGGAATGCGGCTGTGAATGTCCCAGATTGACGGTCCGCGCCCATCTTCGGCTGCGGCGCCTTCGATTTGATAAGCGGCGCTGGACGCCCCCCAAATGAAATTAGTCTTGGGAAATTCGGGCATCGTCCCCTCGCCGTTCGGGTTGTTTCGTTGGGATCACCTTAAAGGATTCTTGGCTATGCAGGAATGACGTTTAAACGGAAAACCATCCGTCGAAGAACGGCGCGTCTTCAATCTGGCGCATGGATCGGGTGGGCTGACCATCGTCGGAAATCAGACCCATCGAGTGCAAGCACACGACCATCTTGATGAAATGAGCGATATTGCGCGGATCGGTTCCGCCTTCCAGCCAATTCTGTTCCAGAAAAGCCAGCATGGCGGGCTGGACCAATTGGGCCTCCCACAAAATTCCCAGCAGCGAGGACAGCCCCTCTTCCACATCGGCCTGCGCGCCATGGACCACCCGGACCGCGTTGGCGGCGGCAGTCCCTAAGCCGGTTTCAGGTCCGGCGCCCAAGCCGAAATCGGGCAAGCCGCGCCGATAGAGTGCCGCGCATTGGAAATGAGCGACCTCATGAATGATCACGCTGGGTTCCAAATCCACCGCCACGTGGGTTCCATCCCAGGTGAATCCTTGCTTAGGTGAGATCTCAAGCACGCCCAGCCCGAAAGACCGGCACAATTCGACCGCTTGGGCATGATGATGCGCCTCGGTGGACAGACGCATTAAATCGCCATCGGGTATGTGGGCGGCAATGCGGTCCAGCACGGCAAGCGGCAGCGATTGGTCCTCATCGATCAAAGCCTGTCTAAACCGAGGCAGAACCGCCATCAGCCGACTGGTATCGATGGATGTTAAAATCATGCTCTTGTGGCCCCCATGACGGAAATCCTAAGTCCTAGCCTGCCCTCGCCGGGCGGGCGCTTCCGCACCCTTGGCCGCCGCCGCAAGGGCGGCTGAGCATGACCCGATTTGATCGGATCATGCTCTAGCTTACGGAAAATTTCCGCACGTTGTGGGGAAAGTTAATGCCGAAGCAAGGAATCGATGCTGGACATCTCATCCCTGATCTTTAATTTCTGTCGTTTCAATTGAGAGATTTGGTCCACATCCGGAAGTGGACGGCTCGCCTCCGTTTGGATGGCGGATTCCAAGGCGGCATGCTTGGACTTCAAGGCTTCGATGCGGTCATGAACTCTCATACCCATCTCCTTTGTTGTACTCTATGATGAAAGTGTAAGCCGGGTTTTTGTGGTTGTCAGCAGCGAATTGGTATAGGTGACCGAATGGCGAAGTTGGTTATAGGCATTAGTGGAGCGTCCGGCGCGACTTTGGGGGTCGAGGCGCTGAAAGCCTTGCGAATCCTGGGTGTCGAAACCCATCTGGTGGTCAGTGACGCAGCCCGCCAAACTCTGGCCCAAGAATGCGGGCTAAGCCTGGAGCACGTGCGCGAGTTGGCCGATCACTGGCACCCCGCCACCGCTATCGGCGCCGCCATCGCGTCGGGCTCGTTCAGAACAATGGGAATGCTGGTGGCGCCGTGCTCCATCCGCTCCATGGCGGAAATCGCCATCGGTGTGACCTCGTCCCTGCTGACCCGCGCCGCCGACGTCACCTTGAAACAAAAACGGCCCTTGGTGCTGATGGTGCGGGAAAGCCCCCTGCATTACGGGCACCTGAAATCCATGGCCGAGCTGGCGCTGATGGGCGCGATCATCGCTCCGCCTGTTCCTGCCTTCTACGCCAAACCGCAATCGGTGGAAGACATCGTCGCCAATATGGTCGGACGCGCCCTGGATTTATTTGGCTTGGACACCGGCAACTGGCATCGCTGGGGCGAATAAGCGACTCAAGCAGATGAGTCGTTGCCAACGTAAAGCCCCAGGCCTTTGGCGGTTTTGACCATGGTGCCATCGGGATCGACCGCTCGGGTCTGTCCCGCCACATGCGACAGCGGAACGTCATCCACGTCGCCATTCTTCCACACCACCACCAGGTCGGCGCCGCCCTGAGCGATCAAATCCACCGCGCGGACCCCGAACGCCGAGGCGATCATGCGGTCGCGCATGGACGGCATGCCGCCCCGTTGCACATGGCCCAACACGGTGACGCGGATTTCGGCTTCGATCAGATCCTCTAGGCGTTCGGCCAAATACTGGCCAATGCCGCCATAACGAGCCCTGCCGCCGTCACGGTCTTGAGTGACTTTGTCCCCCGTCTCGGTGCCGCACCCTTCGGCCACCACCAGCAATGCATGTTTGCGGCCACGCGCGCTGACCGTTTGCAAGCGGTTGGCGATGCCGGTCAAGCTGTAGGGAATTTCCGGGATCAAGATCACATCGGCCCCGCCCGATACCCCAGCGGTCAACGCGATATGCCCCACATCGCGCCCCATCACTTCCAAGATCATAACCCGATGATGGCTGGCCGCCGTTGGGGCCAAACGATCCAACGCCTCGCACGCCACCGACACGGCGGTGTCGAAACCGATGGCGTATTCGGTTTCAGCCACATCGTTGTCGATGGTCTTGGGAATGCCGATCATCGGAATATTGCCCAACTGGCACAACCGTGACAGCAGCCGCATGGAGCCGTCGCCGCCGATGACGATCAGCGCGTCCAGACTCAACTGGCGCAATCCCTCGACCACCTCGCCCGAGCGGTCCACCACGCTGCCGTCAGCCATTTTATAGGCAAACGGATCGCCTTTGTTGATGGTTCCCAAAATGGTGCCGCCGCGCCGGATCAAATCCCCGCCCACCGACAGCAGCGTCAATTCCTCGGCCTCGACCGGCCTTGCCATCAATCCAGCCGAGCCATCCTTGATGCCGATCACCGTCCAGCCATAACCATGGATGGCGCGCCGCACCACGGCGCGGATAGCGGCGTTCAACCCAGCGCAATCCCCGCCGCTGGTCATCAATCCGATCCGTTTGCCTGTCTGCACGCCAAGCTGATTGGAAGTCATTGATCCCCCGCATTAAAATTCTTTACGGCAATTCTACCCTGGATGCGTTCCATCTGGTACTATGGTTTTTTAGATTACTTGATCTTTAAATGTGATGGGTCATGCTGGACGAGGACACCGAAGAATTACGGCGTAAGATCGAGGCCTTTAAAACCGAACATCGGGATTTGGACGATGTGATTGACCGGATGGTCGAAGACGGCATGGTGGATCAACTGCGATTGCAGCGTTTGAAAAAACGTAAGTTGTTCCTGAAGGACGAAATCATCCGTCTCGAGAATATGCTAATTCCCGATATCATCGCCTAGGTGGCGAACATCGTCTTTTTCCCACGGGGCAGACCCGACCACGCGGTCCAATTCGATGCCGTTTTTGACCAAGATCGTGGTGGGCAAAACCGACACGGTCAAAGACTTTGCGCCTTTACGACTTTGATCCAAAAGGATTTTAATAGAATTTAGCTCGGAATGGCGCGCCAGAAACGGCTTGACCTGATCTGCACCGCCTTTATCTTCCGACACCGCAACGATCTCGATTTTCGAATTCATCTCTTTCGCCATCGCAATCAATTTTGGCATCTCTTCCAGACACGGCCCGCACCATGTCGCCCAGAAATGGATCAAAACCGAACCGCCTTGCGCCGACAGATCGAACGGGTTGCCGTCCAAATCCGTCAAACGGCTGAGATCGACAGTTCGGCCTTTGAATTGATCGGTCCAGAAAGCGCGGTCGGGTGCGTCCTCGGCCTGGGCGACAGTCGCCAGACCGAACATCAACACCACCACCCCGACCGCAACTCTCATAACGCCCCCTAGAACTTGTACTTCGCACCGACCGAGGCGGTGTAATCCGACACCAACTCCAGCCCGCCCACATGTTGATAAACCGGCAGTTGAACGAAGGCGTAAAGACTAAGGTCGTCTTGGACATTTACAAACAGGCCGGGGCTGACATAAACCACCTGACCGCCGCTGTTGGGAATATCCGCCTGCGCCCCGCGATCCCGCCAACGGTCTTGGGCGTTGAGTTGCACTTGCGGCACGATCGTTTCGAAAGCGGTATAGCGCACGCCCACGGTGCCGGTCAATTTCTGCCCCTCGGCGAATTGCTTGAATTGAGCCAAAGGCTTTTGCCATTGACCGGTGGCGAACCAGTGAAAATCCCCAGTCAAATGGCCATTCTTGTACGCTCCCAGCAACAAATCCCAAGTGCCGGTGCCCGGCTGCAAACCGCGATCAACGGTTTGACCGATCACCGAAGCGTCGCCCCGGGTGAATTTTTCATCCGAACGACCAGTGGGCAGCTTGAAGCCAGCCTGTAGACCGATATCCCGATCCTCGGTCAATCCGCTATAGCGGCCTAACACGCGAATGTCGGACAAATCGTTCCAACTGGATTTTGATTCGGTCCAATCCGTCATGTCGTTGGCGGTGGCGTGAATGCGATATTGCACCGGAACGGCCACGTTGATCCCCCAAGGCTGGTCCGATTGATAATCGATGGTGGTCGTGTAGAAAATGGTCATGGTGTATTTCTGCACCTCAACCGAGCTGGGATCCTGGGTCGGAGCCTTGTTGCCGCCGATCTGCAGGACGTTTTGATTGATGAAATCCACCCGTTCATCCACGTGCCAACCAGCGGGATTGCCCAACACGGCATCGTCGGTATTGAGAGTGCAGCCGCAGCCCGAGCACGCCATGGCTTGAGGAGCAAGGCCAAGGGCCAAAATCGCCGCGGCAGCGGCATAGATCTTATGAGTCATTGTAAGGGTCCGTTTCAAAAGAAGGATGTGAAAAGCTGATGCGATCACACCGAAACGGGCGGTCCTCGGGGGCGGGAGAGTTGGTAGGCGCTAAAATCCCGAACGATGGGACGGGATATGTCGGCGCGAGCGACGCTTTGCGCCATGGGCTGATACAGGATCGGTTCGCCCGTCGTCGCAGCGGCCCCCCAAGACACAGAACAATGGGCAACGCAGATGTCGCAACATTGTTTGTCGGTGATTGAAGGGGCGTGCTGGGCCGGGCCGGAAGCATTATGAACGCAGGTCTCGATGTCGAAGCCCGTCCCATGAAGAGGCGGCGTCATCGCCTGGATGGACAGCATAAGCGCCAAGGCCGCGAGCACGGCCCCCACTCTTTTCAACTGCTTTTCCAATCTGCGTCCCATCATGCTCGGACGCTAGCCTATGCCTTGGCTTGGGTCAACCGAAGGCGTTCTGCCTCGGCGTCTTCCAAGGCGAGTGCGGCATTTTTGCCAACCACCAGAGGCGACGAGCCGCAGGTTATGGCAACAGCCTCTTGCTTTGCCGCGTCCAAGAAGGCGTTCAGACGTCGATCCGACTCTCCCTGGTCCGTCCCGATCATCAGCCAACTGAACAAGCCGAACCCAAAATAAGCCAGCGGCTCGCCGTCAGACGCCACCTGATGGAGCGCGTTGTATATTGCTTTTAAAATCGCCTCGCCCATGCCCAGCCCCTGTTGACCGACCACATGATCGAGTCCATCCGCCTGGATCACCCACAACCTGGCCCATTCCTCGCCATCCCGTCCGGCATCCTCGATCATGAACGCGTCCAATTCGCGCAAGAACGCATGGCCGTTCAGACACGGCAGGCCGGGATAAAGATCGGCCTGATCTTCCAGATGTCGGCGATGATGCTCGGCGGCGTCCAATTGGCGGCGCAAATCGCCAGCGTCGGCCAGAATTCTTTGCAACGCGCGCAGACTTTCGGGCGACAAGGACGAGGCTGGCGCCCCCAAGATCGACGCCACGTCCACTTCGTCCAGTACATGGTCATGGGCCACCGACGTAGCGTAAGCGCGATAGGCCCGGCGTCTGGGCAAAGAGTGTCCCCCCGGGAACTCAGAGGTGCCGGGCAAGGCGGGAATCCGTTCGGCCTTATAGTCATCGGACATAATAATCGCACTCTAACACATTCTTGACTTGCGCCCGCTCAATCCATTCGTATAATTCGCCCTTTTTCTCGCTGGGATGATAGAAAGCGTGAATGCAACAACCCAACCATTAGTCGGCATCATCATGGGCAGCCAGTCTGACTGGGAAACCATGCGACATGCGGCTCAGATCCTGACCGATTTGGGCGTGCCTCATGAAACCCGCATTGTTTCCGCCCACCGCACTCCGGCGCGATTGTATGAATACGCCACCACTGCCAAACAGCGCGGCTTGAAGGCGATCATCGCGGGGGCTGGCGGCGCCGCTCACCTGCCCGGCATGACCTCGTCCATGACCACTTTGCCGGTTCTGGGCGTGCCGGTTGAAAGCAAAGCCATGAGCGGACTGGATTCGCTTTATTCCATCGTCCAGATGCCTGCGGGCGTTCCGGTCGGCACGCTGGCCATCGGCAAGGCAGGCGCGGTCAATGCCGGATTGTTGGCCGCCGCCATCATCGCCTTGCTGGATACGGACGTGGCCGAGAAACTGGAACTGTGGCGCAAACGGCAGACCGACGCAGTCGCCCAGATTCCCACCGATTCGCAAGTCTAGGACTCGATGAAAGACTCAGGCGTGGCATCAGCGCTGCCTCCCGGCAGCACCATCGGCATTATCGGCGGCGGTCAATTGGGACGCATGGCCGCCATCGCTGCCGCCCGTTTGGGCTATCGCACCCATGTCTATTGCCCCGAAACCGATTCGCCCGCCTCCCATGTGGCCGCCACAACCACCGTCGCCGATTATAACGATCTGGACCAATTGACCGCGTTTGCCAAATCGGTCGATGTGGTGACGTTCGAATTCGAAAACATTCCCGTTGCCAGCGTGCTGCATCTCAGCCAATCGGTGGCGGTCCGCCCCTCGGCTCGGGTGTTGGAAATCGCCCAAGACCGCAGCAACGAAAAGCGCTTTTTCAACGGCCTGGGCATTGGCACCGCCCCGTGGCGCGACGTCTTGAGCGCCGACGACTTGAAAACGGCGGTCGCCGCCCTTGGCCGTCCTTCGGTCTTGAAGACCGCCCGCATGGGCTATGACGGCAAAGGCCAAATCAAGATCGAGGCTGACACCGACCTGGACCAAGCCTGGGCCGATCTCAACACCGACAAGGCCGTGCTGGAAGGGTTTGTCACTTTTACCGGCGAATTGTCGGTCATCATTGCCCGCGGATTGAACGGCGACAGCCGCTGCTTCGATCCGGTCTGGAATGTCCATACCCGCCATATTCTGGACACCAGCACCGTTCCCGCGCCGATCACACCGGCCCAAGAACGAAGCGCCATCGACATCGCCACCCGCGCCGCCCAAGCGTTGGATCTGGTGGGGTTGCTGGCGGTGGAGATGTTCCTGGACCAAAGCGGAGCGCTGTTGGTCAACGAGATGGCCCCGCGCCCACACAATTCCGGCCATTGGACCATTGACGCCTGCGTCACCGATCAATTCGAGCAGTTCGTCCGCGCGGTGTGCGGCCTGCCCTTGGGCGACCCCGCCCGTCATTGCGACGCGGTGATGACCAATCTGATCGGCGACGACATCGAACGGTGGCGCGACATCTTGAACAAACCCAACGCCAAGCTGCATCTCTACGGCAAAACCGAGGCCCGAGAAGGACGGAAAATGGGCCATGTCACAGAAGTAAAACCCCGTTCCCCCTAATTTTGCCCGTTCCTCCTAATTTTGATTGACCTTTTGCTGCTTTTGAAGGGTACTGCACCCCCTACCCTAGTTTGAACCAGCGGTGAGCCGTCCTTTGGAAGATACACTTCTACAATTTATTCACGACCATCACCTGTGGACCTATCCGATTATATTGGCCTGGACCTTCGTCGAAGGTGAAACCATCGTCATCCTGTGCGCCGCCGCCTCGGCCGAGCTTGGCGTGCCGGTCGAACTGCTGGCGTTGACCGCCTTCTGCGGCAGCTTCATGGGCGACCAGACCTATTTTGCCATTGGGCGGCGCTACGGCATGCCGCTTTTGTCGCGTTGGCCCAAGCTGGAAGACCGCATTGATTGGGCCTTCCGGCTGGTTCACGACCATCCCGTGGCCTTCATTTTGTCGTTCCGCTTCATTTACGGGGTGCGTAATTTCGCCCCCTTCATCGTCGGCATCGCCGACGTGCCGCGCGTCCAGTTCCTGATCTTCAATTTCATTGCCGCGCAATTGTGGGCCCACAGCTTCGCCTGGGGCGGGTATTACCTAGGCAAAACCCTGGACCATTATCTGGGCGATTACAAATGGGCCGTGCTGGCCGGATTCATCGCCCTGATCGTCACCATCGTCGGGTATGGCTATATGCGGCAACGGGCCCAGCAAAAGCGCGAGGCCCTCATCCAGGCTGAGAAAGCGCTGGAACCCGATGAATCAACCAATCCCAGGCCCGACGCCGCAGCTTGATCACTTCGGTGACCTCGTCCATGCGCCGTTCCAGGAAGGCATAAGTTTGTTCGCATTGTTCCGATTGATCGTCCAGCCACGTCATCACCGTGGCGGCGAACACCATCGATAAGCTGGCTCGTCTGGTGTACCAGGAATAATCGTGACTGCGTTTGCCTGTCGCGGTCCAGATGGCGTCGGCGGTCCCCCAAGTCAACGTCGTCGCCGTCACCAGGTTGGACGGCAGAGCCAACACCGCCACCGCCCGACGAACGGCCTCGCGATGGTCGGTCCACCGATCCAACCGTGTTTTGATCACCGTATGCAAGCGGGCGCGATCGCCCAAGTCGGAGAGATCCAATTTGGCGGCATCCTCGATCATCAAACGATCGGCCATCTTGACGAAGTGAGTCACCGCATCGACGCCGCCAGCGCCGAACACCCGTTCGGGCAAAGTGGGATCGAAACCCAATTCTTCCGCCGCTATGTCCAACGATTTCTTGGACCAGCCGTCGAACGCCACATGGGGCAACATGGCCAGGATCAGTTGATCCAGCACCAGGTTCAAATCTACCGGCTGATTATTTTTCATGATGGGCTCTCTTCCTCTTCACATCGATGATCGACTGTGTTATCAACGCTCCTCCCACGGCCCAGACCGGTGCCGTGATAGGTTATTATTTCTTGAACAGGAGCGGTGACGCAACGTGCAAGTTCTGGTTCGTGACAACAATGTCGATCAAGCCCTTAAGGCGCTCAAGAAGAAATTGCAGCGCGAGGGTGTTTTCCGCGAAATGAAGCTCCGTCGCAATTACGAGAAACCCTCGGAAAAGCGCGCTCGCGAAAAGGCCGAGGCCGTGCGCCGCGCCCGCAAGCTGGAGCGCAAGCGGATCGAACGCGAAGGCTTCTAATTCGGGTTACAGCCGTTCGGCCATCCAAATGGCTGCGCGGCACCCCGACTTGATCAAAGTCGACAACAGAGGGTACCCAACCGCCTGTTCGGCCCCATGGGCCAAGGCGGTTTCTCTGTGTCCTTTTTCATCCGCCTGAAAGTCTTCAATCACCTGACGCAAGGGCGCTTCATCCTCGCCCAATTGCGCGGCTTGTCCGGCGTAGTGCTCGTCGATCACTTCCTCGACCGCAGCTGTGCAGGCCATGGCCGCCCGCTCGCCCAGCATGGCCGTCGCCGCCCCCAACGCGAAGCCCGCCACATGCCACAGCGGCCCCAACAAAGTCGGGCGCGTGTTGCGCTCTTCAATCAAGCGATCAAAGGTCGCCAAATGGTGATGCTCTTGCTTGGCCATGTGTTCGACCAACTCGACCGCCGCCCTGCCTTTCAGCACCGCCAGCTGCCCCTGATAGATTCGAACGGCGCCGATTTCGCCGGCCTGATCGACCCTCAGGAATTTTGCGATCTTATCATCCATTTTTAGGCTTTCCTTTTCTTACGCTTTTCTCTTGCGGCGCTCGCCGATCAACAGTCCCACCGTGACAAGGCTGACCAACACGCAATAGGCCACATTCAAACTGGCCAGGGTTATCCCATGCCATTGCCACGGCGGCTGGTCGCAGCGCACCACCACCGGCTGCGACATCGCCTGAGCGAAATCGACAACCACTTCCGTGTGCGATGGGTCGCTGCTGCATGCGCTCTCAAAGGTCCACCAATGCTGTTCAACACCCGCATGGTACGCCGCCAAAACCGCCGTTCCAAGAAAGAACAAGGCGGCTATCACCACCAAAACATCATGGGCAACACGTCCCCGAGCCGGATACAGGCTGCCCGCCGCCGCCAATCCCGCCAATAAAATTGGAATTCGTTGCAGCAAACACAGTTCACATGGTCGCCATCCCAAGCCGAATTGCACGGTCAACGCCACAGCGATGGCTAAGAAGCTGGCGACCAGCGGCATTAAAGACGATTGGGTCACGGTGAATTTCATGGACCTAGCCTGCGGTTCTTTGATTTAAGATGGGCAAAACATTCTTGAAGGACGCTTTGCCCGTGATTCACCCGGTGACTCTGAACGACATTAAAAGCGGTGGCAAGGCCTTGATGGCGAAAGCGCTGGCCTTGATCGAAACCCATGCCCACGCCGAGCAGACGATCGCCTTGCTGGATCAGGCTTATTTGACGCCGAAAGGCAAGGTCATCGGCATGACCGGGCCACCCGGCGTCGGCAAATCCACCTTGCTGAACGCAATCATCCGCCACTGGCGCCAAGCGGGCCTGACCGTCGGCTGCATCGCCGTCGATCCGTCATCGCAGCGCTCCAAGGGCGCTTTGCTGGGTGACCGCACCCGTCTGACCGCCTCGCCCGACGATGACGGATTGTTTTTCCGCTCCATGGCCGCCCGCGACCGCTTGGGCGGTTTGGCCTCTCTGACCATTTCCGCCATGGTGTTGATGCGCGCCGTTTACGATATCGTGCTGATCGAAACCGTCGGCGTCGGCCAATCGGAAACCGATGTCGCCCAGGTTGCCGATTCGGTGCTGTTCTGTGTGCAGCCCGGTTCTGGCGATTCCTTACAATATATGAAGGCGGGGATCGCCGAGATTCCCCACGTGGTCGCCGTCACCAAATCGGACATGAAGACCGAAGCGCTGCGGGCCAAAATGGACGTGCAAGGGGCGCTGACCCTGTCGGCCCCTTCCCTCCAAGACAATTGGGAAATACCGGTCGTCTTGGTGTCGGCGGTATCCGGCCACGGCATCGAAGAGTTGCGATTGGCTCTGGATCGCCATGCCGATCACCTGGAGAGCAGCGGACAGTTGCAAGCCAACCGGACCCGTCAAGCGGAAGCTTGGCTGCTGGACATGGTGCGGGACCGTTTTGGCAAATCCGGAGTCGAGATGGCGCGCAAGCACGGTGACGCCCACACGCCGCTGCTTTCTTTGAGCGAAACCCAATCGCCCTTCCAGCGCCAAGCCTCCATCGCCTCCCATCTCAAGCTGGAATGGCGGGGATAAGTCCTCTGATATTTAACTCGCTTCGCTTTCTGGCGTTTGCTATAAATTCGTGACACCGTCTTTCCTGAAGGGCGGATAAGAACGGATTTAAGCACCGCAACGGGAGATGGATAGTCGGCGATGGCCCCTAAGGGAATCGATGACCGGGGGCTGCTGCATTTAGTGTCCTCACTGGTTTGCACTTTAACGGATGACCGCATTACCACCATTAACCCGGAAGGCGTTCGGATGTTGGCCGCACCGTCTGTTGAAGACGTGCTGAACATGCCCTTCACCGATCTGATCGCCGAAGATTATCGCTTCTTGCTCGAGGTTGGCTGGGAATTGCTGGCCGAAGAAGATGTGGTTCCTTTGAAATTGCGCCGTTTCAACGGCGAGATATTTGATGCCGAGTTGCGGGTCCGTCCCTTGGACGGGGCGCATCATCGGGTGTTCTTGGAAGTACGCGACATCTCGAAATATGTCCGTTCTGCCCAAGCCCTGCGCGAGCGCGAGGAACGGCTGCAAAACATTCTGCATTCGGTAGCCGAGGGGATCGTCACCGTCGCAGAAGATGGCCGCATCGAGACCAGCAACAATGCCGCCGAACAAATGTTCAAAGCGCCACCCCGTTGGCTGATCGGCCGCAACGTCTCGTCCTTGATCAAAAGCCTGGACGGCGTGGATGACCAGCACCCCTCGCCCGCCACGATCTTTGCCGAACCCGGCGCCGTCAAGGAAGCATGGGGCGTGCGGTCCGACAATTCGGTTTTCGCCCTGGAATTCGTTTGCAACGCGCTGCGTCATGGACGACAGAAGCTGTACACCGCCATTCTGCGGGATATTTCCGAGCGCAAGGAAAACGAAGAGCGCATTCGCAAACTGGCCCATCACGATTCCCTGACCGGTTTGCCCAATCGCAATTTGCTGCATGATCGCATGGCTCAGGCATTGGCGCGGGTGCGCCGCCATGGGGGGCGATTGGCCATTTTGTTTGTCGATTTGGACAAATTTAAACCCATAAACGACAAATACGGCCACAAGGTCGGCGATTATGTGCTGATGGAAGTGGCCAAGCGGTTGCTGGAGTCCGTGCGCAATTCCGACACCGTGGCCCGTTTGGGCGGCGACGAATTCGCCGTCATCTTGGAAGAAGTCGCCCGCCCGTCCGAGGCCGCCAAGGTCGCGGCCAAAATCGTCTCCTATCTGGCCGCCCCCATCGAAGCCATGGACAATGTCTGCAACATCGGCGCATCCGTCGGGGTCGCGCTTTATCCCGACGACGGCGCCGATTTAGACGATGTGGTCAAAGCCGCCGACCTTGCCATGTACCGCGTTAAAAACGCTGGCCGCAACGGTTATAGAATGTACAGTGAATTGAGCGATCCTCTGGGTGAAATAGCGGATGCTTGATTCCTGCAATACAGCCTTGCGATCTGGGCTCTTGCGTCACAAGATCGAAACAGTCACGTTTGTGTAAAGACGATTACCCTGCCAGTTCCAATAAGAAGCGGGTCACCATGGGATGGAATTCCTCTAATTCTGAAGTGCGGTCGGACATTGCTCCGGTCGGTGAGACTTTTAACATCACGGAAGCGACGGTAGACCGCCAAGTTTCCCTGGGAAATGGCTCGCGTCCAGCCTTGTACTGGATTGACCGCAGGCGTGTCCGCCACACCCTAAGCTATGGGCAAGTGTCCGAAGCCGCCAATCGCATGGCAAATGTCCTTACCAGCCTTGGCGTTGGGCAAGGCGATGTGGTCGCCGTGCTGCTGCCCAAAGTTCCGGAATTCATTTTTGCTGCCTTGGGCGCTTGGAAAATCGGCGCGGTTTTTGCCCCCCTGCTGTCATCCTTGGGGCCGGGACCTATCGCCTCTCGTTTGTCCATTGCACGGGCAAAGGTCTTGATCACCACGCCATCGCTCTATAAGGAGCGTATCGCGCCCCAGCGACAAAAATTGTCCACCCTGACCTCCATTCTTAAAATCGGCGAGGACGGCTTGCCTGCCGTGACTGCCGACAAGAACTGTCACGATTTGTCCACGCTGATGGATCAGGCCGATTCCAATCCTGTTCCCTGCGCCCAGACAACGCCAATCTCGCCCGCCTCACTGCATTTCACCAGCGGCACCACCGGCACTCCAAAAGGCACCATCCATGCGCATGGCTCGGCTCTGTCCGTGACGCAATCCGCATTGCAATTGTTCGATTTGAAACCCGACGACGTTTATTGGTGTACGGCCGAACCGGGCTGGGTTCCCTGCACCGCTTACAGCATCATCGCACCGCTGTCGGTAGGCTGCGTCACGGTGATGGATAGCCAAGATTTCGACGCCCAACGATGGTACTCGATCCTGGTCGAAGAGCATGTCACGGTTTGGTACACCACTCCCACCTTGATCCGTTTGATGATGCGTTCTGGCGCGGCGCTGGCGCGAAGCTATCGCTCGTTCGCCTTGCGCGTGGCGGCCAGCGGCGGCGCGCCGTTGAACTCGGAAGCGGTGGCCTGGGGACAAAAAGCCCTGGGAGTTCCCTTTTTGGATTCATGGTCGCAAACCGAAACGGGATCGATCCTGATCGCCAATCGACCGAACGAGATCCGACCGGGTTCCATGGGCAGACCCCTGCCCGGTGTCGAAATCGCAGTGATGAAACGAACGGACTCGGGCGGCTTGGTCCCGGTTGCCAGCGACAATGAAGTGGGAGAGCTTGCCATCAAGGCAAATCTTCTGTCCATGTTCATCGGCTATGCCGATGCGCCGGAACAATCCCAGCAAACCATGATCGACGGATGGTATCTGACCGGCGACCATGTGCGTCAGGACCGTGATAGCTTTCTGTGGTTTGTGGGTCGGTGCGACGATTTGATCAAATACAAAGGCCAATTCATCGGCCCGTTTGAGCTGGAAAACACCTTGCTCGATCACCCGGCTGTGGCGGAAACCGCCGTCATCGGCAAGCCGGACCCCATACCGGGGAATATTCCGGTGGCCTATGTCTCTCTTAATCCGGGCTTTGATCCTGGAGAATCCTTGCGCCACGAATTGCTGGAATTCTCACGCAAGATCTTGGGCGCCATCGCGCCAAAGGAAATTTACTTTTACGACAACATCCCCAAGACGACCACGGGCTGCATCTTGCGCCGCGATCTGCGGGATCAATTGTCCCGCGCCGAACCCCAAAACGATCCGCATCCCGGCCCTTGTCAATTTCCCCAGGATTTTTAATCCCTTTCCGCAATCCACGAGTTGGAGGTCGGATTAGGCTTGAAAGGCTTTAGAGGCGTCAGGCGGGACGGTTTGACTCTGATCTTCGGTATACAGATTGACCCGGCGGCCCAATTCCTCGAACAACCGCCAGCGAACCGAAGGAATACCCGCAACCATAGCTGCGGGAATGATCAGTGCCTCGGTTGGCTCGGCGGCCTTAAGAGTGGTCCGGCTGGGCACCCAGAACACCGCCCGTTCTTCGCCGAAGAATTCGCCGGTGGCCAGACGCCCCACTTCCTGATCGCGGAACAGACGCATCAATTGCCCGGTTTTCACCAGGCCCATGGTCTCGGGCGAAAGATCCACGACCTCGCCCTCGGCGAAATGGCGCGGCTGGCATTCGCGCGCAATGGAATTCAGCGTCTTGGTCGAAACCACTTCGCTGAACAGCCACGTCCGCTGCAAGAAGTCGCGGCGCTCCAACAATTTGGTGATGTCATCCAACAGGTTGTTGCGACGGACAAATTTGGAATAGAGCGACGCCGGGAGTTTCAGCACCTTGACGAACCCCTGGGCCCGATAGGTCTCGCTGGCCGGAGCGCCGAACAGGCCTTGCAATTCGCCGACAATAGCGCCAGCCGACAGCACCGAACGCACCACGCCCGCCGAGTGAATGACCTCGACGCTGCCTGACAAGATGATCCAGATATCCTTGGTGTTCTGCCGCTCGCGCAGCAAGATGGTGCCGGGATTGAAGGTGACCATCTGATTGTTCATCAGCACGCGAATTTGGTCTTGGGCCACTTCCGGAAACGAGGTGGTCAAAATCTCGAAGGCCGAACGCCAGATGAAATCGTGATCGGTAGGGATCAGCGAATCCACCGTGCCGAACGCCGCCGCCGAGCCGATAGCCCGCTGTTGCACCGTATGTTTTTGCGCCGTATGGGCCAGAATGATCTTGCCCGAAATGTCCTCGCGGAAATCGAAAGCGTCGCCATGGATCATGCCGCCGCCAATATCGAGTTTTTTGACATCGGCGGGAACGGAATAATCCTCGACCGTGCGGCGATAGCGCTCCTCGGAAATGCCGGGCTGGGTGGCGTCATTGGTTACGAAGCCCTTCAACACCTCGAACCGACAAATATCGGCGAAGTGCGCGTAAGAGCGATAGCCGTCCACCCACATGGCGCGGAAGAAGAAAATGGTGGTCTCCACCGGATGAGGGGAGAATACCGGCCGAACCTCAAGCCCGTCCACATCGTTCCAGCGGTCGGACACCAAATCATGCACGTCGAAATAATCGGCGAAAACGCCGTCGTGCAGATCCAACAACGCCGCCATTTTCTTGGCTACTGCGGACCGCACCATGGGCGCTGCGTAATATTTGATACGATGATCGGACCGGAACAGCGTGGTCAAACCGGCAAAATGGTCGTCATGGGAATGGGTATGGAAAATGCCATCGATTTCGTTGACGCCAATGCCCAAGGCCGACAAGGTGGCAATGATGTTGGGACCGGCGTCTATCAGATAGATCCGCCCTTGGAACATCAGGACCGATCCCATGCTGGGACGATTGATGTCCCAGCCGTCGCCTTCGCCGGAATGAACCACGGCGAAATATTCGCGGGGAATGTAGTGGAACCCCAACGGATACGGACATTCATAGGTCTCGAACGCGGGAAGGTTCAGATCGACCGTCACCTTCTCGTCGCCCAACGAGAATTCAAACACATTCATGCGCAGACGGCGCAGAGTCAGTTTGCCCAAAATGGTCACGTGATCGTTTTCAACCTGGAGCACATCCACCAATTCCGAGGGATTGCGAATGGCGCCGAAGGCGAACTTCAGTTTGATGCGCATCATTTCCTGCGCATCTTCCTTGGAGACGTTGGCCTCCATCAGCTCTTCCTCGCTGACCAAGCCGTAATTGCCTCGATGGATGTAATTGAGTTGAGCGCCCACTTGAGCGGGGGAACCAATCAACAACGGCTTTTGGCCGGTGTTGCCAGGATGATTGGGAATGATCATCCCCTGGCGATACAACATTTGCAGCACGGGGAATTCGGCCAGATTAGCGAACACGCCATTTTGAATCATCACGTCGGACAATAAAATGGCGTTGGGGCCGGTCTCGTAATGTATGCCGCCGCTTTCGGTGGCCGCGATCAACCCGCGCTTCATCAAGTGCTTGACGGAGTCAGCCGGGCAACCGCACAAAATGCGGATATCGAATTCAGGGGCCTCGATCCAAAATATGCCGGATGAAACCTCGATTTTGCGCAAAACTGCCATACCCGTCCCTAGAAGAATCGTTCTTAAAAAAACGCCTTAAATAACCATGGGGCAACCGCTCTTCGTTGGACAATCTACGTCGAATGGTGAAACATATCAATGGCGGGATAGTATCATTATCCGCGATCACAACATGCGGTATTTCCCTGACGATCAATAATTTTTCTTTACATCGCGAAAGAGGCGCGATAAAAAATTAATTGAGAACGCTTCGCAGTTGCACTGGAGAAAGATTTATGTCCCGCATAACGCCGAAAATCTTGCCGAAAATCGAAATCCCCCGGTTACCGCTTCTGGCCATCGGCCTGATTTTGGCAACCGCGACTCTGGCCCATGCCGATGACAAGATCTCCCTATTGCTGAAGGACCACAAGTTCCAGCCAGATCGCATCGAAGCCAATGCCGGCGTGAAAATCGAAATCACCGTCAAGAACGAGGACAGCGGCGCCGATGAATTCGACAGCCGCGATTTGAAGCGCGAAAAAGTGATTGGCGGCGGCAAGGAAGGCATTATTCTTGTGGGACCGCTCCAACCGGGGGAATATCATTTCCAGGGGGAATATCATGCCCAAACGGCCCAGGGCGTCTTGGTGGTGAAATAATGTTAGCGGCAAGCATCATCGTCTTTCGCGAGGTCTTGGAAGCGGTTCTGGTCATCGGCATCGTCCTGGCGGCCACGAGGCAAGTGGCGGGCAGCCGCCGCATGGTGGGCTTCGGCGTCTTGACCGGCGTGACCGGCGCTCTGCTGATGGCCTTGTTCGCCGATGTGTTGGCCACTCAATTCGAAGGCACAGGCCAGGACGTCTTCAACGCGTGCGCCATGATCATCGCCGTCGGCATGCTGGCTTGGCACAATATCTGGATGACCAAACACGGTCGCGAACTGGCCACGAATATGGCCAATGTTGGCTCTGACGTTTCCCAAGGCAGCAAACCGCTTCGGGTGTTGGGTGTGGTCGTTGCCATCGCCGTTTTGCGCGAAGGCGGCGAGACAATCTTATTTCTCTGGGGCGTCGCCACGTCAAATTCAACGGCGCAAATGATCGAAGGCTTCTCCATCGGATTGGGCGCGGGCATCGTCATGGGAGCGGGCATCTATTTTGGCCTACTGCGCATCCCCTCACGTTATCTGTTCGGGGTGACATCGTGGCTAATCACGCTGCTGGCGGCGGGCATGGCAGCGCAAGCGGTGACCTTCTTGTCGGCGGCCGGATTGATTGATGTGATCGACACCCCCGTTTGGGACACCTCTTCGATCTTAAGCGAAGACAGCATTGTTGGGCGCATGATGCATACATTGACCGGGTACATGGATCGCCCCAACTCGGTGCAGTTGATAGCCTGGACCTTGACCGTGCTGATCATCGCCTCGTCCACCCGCTTGGTCAGATCAACCCGGCAAGCCCTATAACCGCCGGGTCTGGATGCAGGCACAACGTCGTCGGCACCTTGGATAGCCAAGGGGTAAAACGTCCCTTGCCTTCGAATCTTTCGCGAAAGCGCGATTCCAACAACGCCTGTTGAATGCGCGGCAAGATCCCCCCCGCCAGCACAATGCCGCCTTTGGCCCCCACCGTCAGGGCAAGGTCCCCCGCCACGGTTCCCAGCATGGCAAAGAAGTGGTCCAGGGCTTGGACGCACACTGGGCAGCTTCCATCCAAAGCGGCGGAGACGATTTGATCGGGCGCCATGTTTTCGGCCTTGCGCCGCGCCAAATGGCAGAGCGCGCCATACAGATTGACCAAACCGGACCCAGACGCCACCCGTTCGGCCGAAACATGTCCGAAAGTCCGCCGCAAAATGGACAGGATATCCGCGTCGCGGTCATCGTAGGCGGGCATGGTGACGTGGCCGCCTTCCGCCTCCAACGCCATGTATGCGCCATCCGGCAAGGGAATCAGCGCCGACACGCCCAAACCGGTTCCGGGTCCTATGACGCCTATGGGTTTGCCCTCAATCGCGCCGCCGCCGCCAATGGGCAGCAGATCGCACGGTTGAAGAAAGGGAATGGCCAAGGCGGTGGCGGCAAAATCGTTGACCACCGTCAGCCGGTCCCACTGAAACGTCGCCTTGATCGCAGCGACAGAGAAGGTCCAAGCCGAATTGGTCAGAGCCACCGCATCGCCGGAAACAGGCCCCGCCACGGCAAACGCTGCCCGCGTAACCCTCTGTCCGTCCAAAAAAGACGCGATAGCGTGTTCCAACGAGGAAAAGCGCGCGCACGGATAAGAAACGAAGTCGCCGATCCGCTGATTGCCCTCCCCCCCCTCTCTCGACACCAAGGCGAACCGAACGTTGGTGCCGCCGATATCCGCCAACAACGCCGATTTCCCGTTCATGGCCGATCCGGTCCGTTGGTTTCCAAGTGGCGCAACCGCGTGACGTTGACGTTATGTTCGGTCAGCGATTTAGCGAAAGCGTGGCCGCCGCCGCCATTGGCGACGAAATACAGATCCTGGCTGGGGCTGGGATGCAGCACAGCCTCGATAGCGGCCTTGCCTGGCGCGGCGATGGGAGTGGGCGGCAGCCCCGTGATCACATAGGTGTTCCACGGATGGTTGGCGGATAAATCCGCGTGGTTCAAGGGGCGCGGCAAGGTCCCCAATCCCTCGGAGAGGCCATAGATCACCGTGGGATCGGACTGCAAGCGCATGCCCAATTTCAGCCGGTTCTCGAACACAGCAGCCACATGGGGACGCTCGGCGGCGATGGCGGTTTCGCGCTCGACGATGGAGGCCAGCACCAGCGCGTCATGCTTGTTGGTCAAAGGTAGGTCGGCGGCGCGATTGGCCCACAGACGATCCAAGGTCTGTTCCATGGAATGTTCCAGCCGCGCCACCACTTCGGCGCGCTGATCGTCGCGCGACAGCAACAAGGTGTCGGGCATGATCATCCCTTCGTCGGGATGGTGGATGATTTCACCGGCCAGAAAATCTGCGTCGTGAATCATCTCTAACACCCGTCGCACGGTCAGGCCTTCGGGGATGGTCAGTTTGTGAACGATGGTGTGGCCTTCGACCAATTGCGCCACCACGGCTTCGACGCTCTGGCCGGGTTGGAACAAATATTCCCCCGCCTTGATACGGGCGCCTTGTAGCTTGGCTCCCAGTATCATGACCCATTTGTCGTGGATCACGCCCGCATCGACCAAGCGCCCAGCGGCTTCGTCCAAGTGCGACCCTTTGGGGATGAAGGCCGTGGCAGGCGCGGTCAACGGCCCCGGGGCAACATACCGCCGCTGCATCTGCCAAGCGAAAACGGCAATAGCCGCCACGGCGATTGTCACAACAATCGCCGCACGCTTTGCCACCCGGATCATCCGACTAAACTTTCTTGAAAATCAGCGACGCGTTGGTTCCACCGAACCCGAACGAGTTGGACATCACATAGTCCACCTTGCGTTCCTTGGCCTTCAGCGGCACCAAATCGATATCGCAGCCTTCCGACTGGTCATGCAGGTTCAAGGTCGGCGGCACAATGCCGTCCCGTTGCGCCAGCAGACAGAAAATCGCTTCAACCGACCCAGCCGCGCCCAACAGATGGCCGATGGCCGATTTGGTCGAGCTCATGCTGAGGGAGTAGGCGCTTTCGCCGAACAGACGCTTGACCGCGCCCAATTCGATTTCGTCGCCCAAGGGCGTCGATGTGCCGTGGGCGTTGATGTAATCGATCTGATCGACGCCGATGCCCGCGCGCTTCAGCGCCGCCTGCATGGCGCGAAAACCGCCATTGCCGTCAGCCACCGGAGCGGTAATGTGATAGGCGTCGCCCGACATGCCGTAACCGACGATCTCGCCGTAAATCTTGGCCCCGCGGCGCTTGGCGTGTTCCAGTTCCTCAAGCACCACGATGCCCGAGCCTTCGCCCATGACGAAACCGTCGCGGCCCTTGTCCCAGGGACGGGAGGCTTCCGCAGGGCGGTCATTGTAGGATGTGGACAAAGCCTTAGCGGCGGCGAAACCGGCCACGCCCAAGGGGCAGACCGTGGCTTCGGTGCCGCCCGCGATCATCACGTCGGCATCATCCCACATGATGATGCGAGCGGCGTCGCCGATGGCGTGAGCCCCGGTGGCGCAGGCAGTCACCACGGAATGGTTGGGGCCCTTGAAGCCGAACTTGATGGAAATATGGCCGGAAACCAAATTGATCAATGCGGCGGGAATGAAGAACGGACTGATCTTGCGCGGACCGCCGGTGGCCAAGGTGACGGCGCCTTCGGCCAAGGCGGGTAAACCGCCAACGCCAGAACCGACCATCACGCCGGTGCGTTCCAGGCTGTAAGCGTCCGTAGGCGCCCACCCGGAA
>CAIYCT010000171.1 GCA_903924765.1 uncultured Rhodospirillaceae bacterium
GTGCGACTTGTCCACAAATTTAAACCGGACACCAGTGGGTCAACCCCGGTGATGACGAAGGAAGAAGGAGAAACACCGTCATCACTAGCCTTGAATCCGCAGCCCCCTCTGCCCATACTCCGTCCTTTGAAGCATTGGATTTTAAGCGATGAAGCTGTATATCAACGGCGAGGAGCGCGAGGTTCCCGCTAGCCAAACCGTCGAGACCTTGTTGCGGGCGCTGGGCATCGACCCCCGCAAAGTGGCGGTGGAGCGCAATCTGGAAATCGTGCCCAAATCCCTGTATGCCGACATCGCCGTCGCGGACGGGGATCGGTTGGAAATCGTTCATTTTATCGGGGGCGGCTGTTTATGAGTGACGGATTCGAAGTCGCGGGAAAACTGTTTCAATCGCGGCTGCTGGTGGGAACCGGCAAGTACAAGGATTTCGAGCAAACCGCCAAGGCCATCGAAGCTTCGGGCGCGGAAATCGTTACCGTCGCGGTCAGACGGGTCAATCTGTCCGATCCCAGCCAGCCCATGCTGGTGGATTACGTCAGCCCGAAAAAGTACACCTATCTGCCCAACACCGCAGGCTGCTACACCGCCGATGACGCCGTGCGCACCTTAAGGCTGGCGCGCGAGGCGGGGGGATGGGATCTGGTCAAGCTGGAAGTGCTGGGCGACCAAACAACGCTGTATCCCAACATGCCCGAGACCTTGGCGGCGGCGGAAGCGCTGATCAAGGACGGCTTCAAGGTCATGGTTTATTGCTCGGACGATCCCATTCAAGCCAAGCGCCTGGAAGACATGGGCTGCGTCGCCATCATGCCGTTGGGCTCGTTGATCGGGTCGGGCTTGGGCATCCTCAACCCGGTGACCATTCGCCTGATCAAGGACAGCGTTTCGGTGCCCGTGCTGGTGGATGCCGGGGTCGGCACCGCCTCTGACGCCGCCCAGGCCATGGAATTGGGCTGCGACGGCGTGCTGATCAACAGCGCCATCGCCCTGGCCCAAGACCCCATCGCCATGGCCACCGCCATGAAACTGGGCGTGGAAGCCGGACGCCTGGCCTTTCGCGCCGGACGCATGCCGCGCAAATCCTACGCCGATCCGTCTTCGCCAGTGGCGGGGGTAATTGGGGGGGGTGATTTAACCGCTCCCTAAAACTTCACCGTGACGCCCGTATAGACCGTCAAAGGTTGGCCGGGGAAGTATTCGCTGGCGCCGGTGGTGGTGACGGTGGCGCGTTCGGCGTATTTGACGTTGGTCAGGTTGGCGATGCGGCCATGCAGGGTTATCTGCTCGGTGACCGGGAACTCGGCGCGCAGGTTAAACAGGTTGTAGCCGCCATAGGCGTGCATGTTGGCCTGATCGGCCACATAGGGACCGACCAATTGCCATTCCAGTTCGGCCCGCGCGCCTTGGTAAAAGGCGTAGCCCAGCCGCAGATCGGCCTGTTCGCGCGGAGCGTTGGGCATCAGGCTGTTCTTGGTGACGTTCGAGGTGACGTTGGTGCCGGTTTGCTTGTCGTTGAATTCGTAGGTATGCAGGGAATAGCTGGTGGCCAGTCCCAGATCGAAGCCTTGGCTCAACGGCGCGGTGACCTGCAATTCGACGCCGCGATGCCAGGTCTTGCCGTTGGAGACGTTGAAACCGGCCACATTGCGGAAGAAATAATGATCCTTGGTCATCCAGTAGGCGTCGGCATCGAAGGCCAGCGGGCCTAGATTGCCGCGCGCGCCCACTTCGGCGTTTTGCACTTTCTCAGGTTTGACCACGCCGAAGGATTGCTGGGTCTGCAATTCGTACAGATCGGTGACTTGCGGGGCGCGGCTGCCCATGGACAGGTTCAGGTAATTGGCCAGGGACGGCGACCATTGCTGGACCAGACCGAATTTGGGCGTGGCGATCAAAAAGCTGTCGCTGCGGCTGGCGATGTCCTTATACAGGCCTGACGAAGCCACCGGCAGATTGTTGGTGTAATTGTAGGTGGTGGATTCCAGACGCGCGCCCAAGGTGGCCTTGGTGTGCTCCAGCAGCTGCCATTCGCTGTGAACATAGGGCGCGGCCACCGCCGAGGTGGCTCCCAGATTGTAGTGCCAGCCCTTGGTGGGCGCGCTGGTCAGCACAATCGGCTGGTATTCGGAATAAAAACCGTCGGTATATTCCAAGTCGGCGCCAAAAATGATCTGGTGGCCGCCGTCCAGGGCTTGATAGGCCGCCAGTTGCAGGCCGCCGCTGGTGTGATAATTCTTTTGAATGGCGTGGGTAGGTTGGAAGTTGATCAGGAAGTCGCTGTTGACGTTGCGGGTATAGGGCGTGACGCTGATTTGCAAGGTGTCGGACACGTCATGCTGCCAGCGCGTCATCAGCCGCACGGCGCTGCTCAGGCGATAGGCTTGAGGGATGGCGTTGGCGGCGGCCAAGGCATTGACGCGATAGGAATCGGCGCCGACCACATAGGACCCGGAGCGTTCGTCCAGACGCTCGCCCGAGAAGGTGGTGGTGATGGTGTCGTCCACCCCGCGCCATATGGATCGCTCGACCCATTTCTGTTGATCCAGCCGAGTGCCCACGCGCCAGCCGTCTTCGTGCAGTTCCTCGGCGCTTATGCGCAGGCCCAGCTTGTCGATGGTGCCGCTGGTGGTGCCCATCACCCGTTCCTGGCCGTTCATCAAGCCGCCCGCCACATAGCCGCCGGTGACGTCCAGTTCGTTGGTCAGGGACACGGACGGGTCGCGGGGAATGATGTTGAGCATGCCGTGCATGGCGTTGGAGCCGTACAGCGCACTGCCGGGGCCGCGCATGATTTCCACCGACCCGGCCTGTTCCATATTGGCCTCGGCCAAGGCGTTGATCTCGGCGAAGCCCGCCGCCCGCATGGGAACCCCGTCTTCCAGATACAGAAACGACGCCGCCCCTTCCTGGCCGTTGAAGGCGGGCGAGCGAATGGCGGTGAAATGCTCCACCCCGGCATTCTTTTCGACGATCACGCCGGGGGTTTGGTTCAGCAACTCGTTGGGCTGGATTGGGGCGCTGAAGGTCAGCTCCTTTAGCCCAATCACCGTGTCATTGCCCGCCAAATCGCCGATGGCCGCGCTTTTGCGGGTTCCGGTCACCACCACGGTATCGGTGTTGTAGGAAGAGGTCGGAGCCTCTTGCGCCTGCGCGGTGGAAACCAGCGAGGCCGCGACTAAAAAGAGTGGCGCCGAAGTGGTGATTTTTGACCGATTCATTCCCCTGTATTCCCCTTGAATTTTCTTTATTTTCCCACTTGTCAGAGGAAGTTACTGTTTTTTGACGAGAAATAACTCTTAAAAAACGGTTAGGTTTGGGGGACTGCGGCGGTTGGCCCTCGTCCTTGCCCACACGCCGTCATCCCAGGCTTGATTCGGGACCCAGGAGTCGCGACTGCGAGCTTTTCCGTAACCCCTGTCCCCGCCTGCGCGGGGATGACGAAAGAGGGGGCTGCTAAAGCCGCTCGATGTGGCTTTGGACCCGTTGGAACTCCTGGCTGACTTGCTCGGCCAAGGCGGATAATTCGGCGGTGGGGGCGGCCTCTTTCGCCTGGGTTTCCAGCTGTTGCAGCAGGCCGGTCAAGACCTTGGCGGCGGCGCTGGAGGCGGCGCTTTTGGCCGCATGGGCGGCGCGACTCAATGCGGTGCGGTCTTCCACGGACAGGGCTCGGGCGATGCTGTCTTGCATGGGCGGAAAGTCCTCGGCGAACAGAGCCAGCAGATCGGCCATGGATTGCGGGTCGTCGTCGCCCAACATGGCCGCCAGGGCGGCCCGGTCGATGGCGGGCTGTGGCTCATCCACCGGGGCCGGGGGCAGCCATTTGCGCAGCATGGCTTCAAGCTTGGACAGGGTTACCGGCTTGGACAGGTAATCGTCCATCCCCACGGCCAGGAATCGGTCGGAGTCTCCTGCCAGGGCGTGGGCGGTCATGGCCACCAGCGGCGTGCGTTTGCGGGTCTGTTGGAGTTCAAGCTCGCGGAAGCGTTGGGCGAATTCGGTGCCGTTCATCACCGGCATGGAGCCGTCCACCAGGATCGCCGCATAGGATCCACCGGTGGCCATGTCCAATCCGATCGCGCCATTTTCGGCGGTTTCGCACGTCAGCCCCAGCCGAGTCAATTGGCGCGACGCCAAGTCTCGGTTGGTGGCGGTGTCGTCGATGACCAGGATCGGCAGGGCGCTGACCAAGGGCGGCACGCTGGCGGCGGCGCGGGCGTCCGGGGGCAGATCGATTGGCGCTTTGATCGCGAACAAAGAGGGAAGCTCGGCCCATTGCGACGCTCCCATCAGCACATAAGCGCCGCCCAGGGCGTGCAGCCGATGGCGCAAGGCGGGTTCGGCCTGGGTTTCGATCAAGATAATAAGCGGGCAGGAGTCCGAGGGCCAGACCGACGTTTGGTCGATCAAGGAGCGGGCGGATGCGGACAGGATCACTACGCGACCGTCGGTTCCAGCGCCTGGGGCGGTCAGCGGCAGCTCGGGCAGGGTGCGTAGATCCACCGCCGCGCCGTGGCGTTTCAGCAAGGCGGCGATGCTCTCCGTCTGGGTTTGGTCCAGGCCCCAAACCTGGATGCGGCGTCCGCTGATGTCGGGGGCGGCAAGGGGGGGCTCTTGAGGGTCGGCCATGGGCAGCGTGAACCAAAACACCGCTCCCGCGCCGGGAATGGCGCTGCACCCGATTTGGCCGCCCAATCGTTCGACGATGTGCTTGCTGATGGCCAGACCCAGGCCGGTGCCGCCATATTTGCGGGTGGTGGAGGCGTCCTCTTGCACAAACGGCTCGAACAGGCTGGCGGCTTTGGCGGGATCGAAGCCGGGGCCGTTGTCCAGCACCTCGAAGCGCAAGGCGAGCGTGGCGGGGTCGCGGCGCAGGGTCACGTGAATGCCCCCCGTGGCCGAAAATTTGACCGCGTTGCCGATTAAATTGACCAGCACCTGACGCAGCCGCAATGCGTCGGACTGAAGGGTCGCCGGGATGTCTGGGGCCACATGACTGATCAAGCGCAACCCTTTTTGCCGCGCGCGGGGCAGGGCGATGGACATGGCCTCGTCCACCACTTGGCGCAGATCGGTGGCGACCTGTTCCAATTCGAAATGATCCGCTTGGATTTTGCTGATGTCGAGCAGATCGCCGATCAATTCCAGCAAGGTTTGCGCCGAGACCTTGGCCAGGCGGGCCAAACTCATTTGCTCGGTGTCCAACTGCGACAGGGACAGGAGTTCCAGATTGCCGATGACGGCGTTGAGCGGGGTGCGGATTTCATGGCTCATATTGGCCAGGAAGGTGGTCTTTGCCAGATTGGCCTCTTCCGCCCGCAAGGCCACCGCATGCATCAGTTCGATGCCGCCGCAGATGCCGATGCAAGCCGCGCCGCGGGTGATGATGAAACCGGTCTTCATGGCGTCCAAATGCTCGCTGGTGACCAGCAGGCCCACTTGCTCAATGGGGGTGTCGAACGGCACGATCAACGGATTGTCGTCCATCAAGAACGTGATAGATTTGCGTTGGAAAATATCGCGGTTGAAGCGTTCAAGGAAGCGGGGAAGGTAGGTGCCGCGATGAACGAACCCGTACAAGCCTTCGTCCAAATGAATGATGAAGGCCGGAATGTCCGGCTGCTCGGTGAACATTTCGGCGACGGCGCCGCAGGTGGTCTTGGGATACAGCAGGGGAACGGGGCGGGCCAAATGCCCCACCGCCCAGATCGGCGCGGCATTGGAGGCGGCGTAGGACGGCGAACTGACGAAGGTGGACATGGATGCAGACGCCCCGCTGACGCTTCACGAGAAAAGCTGTGAAAGAAATATGACGATAAAAAGACAATCGCGCGACGATGAATTTCGTGACAAAAGGATAAGGGATGAAGGAGGCAGGTGCAAGTGATCACGTTAAAGGATGTCGTTTCCGGGTTGGTAACCCCAATCATGATTATTACAGCGACTTTGGGCTATTCCGCCTTGATCTTTTCCGGACCTTTGGCGGGCAATCTGGCTGTTGGTTTGGGATATGGATTGGTGGGCGCGGGGGTCTTGTCCATTCTGTTCGCCCTGTTCAGCGGCATGCCGTTCGTGATCGCCGGGCCGGATTCCAAACCCGCCTCGGTGTTGGCGACCATGGCGGCGGTGATGGTCGGCACCGGCGGGGCCTATTCGCAGACCTTGGTGTTGGTCGCCCTGGTGCTGAGCACGGTGTTTTCGGGCTTGGCGCTGTTCATCCTGGGGATGTTTAAAACCGGACGGTGGATTCGCTTCGTGCCCTTTCCCGTGGTCGGCGGGTTCATGGCTGCGTCGGGCTGGCTGCTGACCACCGGTGGCGCGCGGGTGTTGACCGGCATTCATGTGTCCCTGGCGACCTTGGGCGAATTGGCGCAGGCGGTGCCCCTGACCCATCTTGCCGCCGGTGTGGCCTTTGCCGCCGCGCTGCATGGCGTGCGCAACTTTAAAGGTTCGTTCTCCTTTCCGATTTTCTTGATTGTCGCCACCGCCATCGTCCATGCGGCCTTGGCGGCGTTCGGATTGTCCCTGGATCAAGCCCGCGCCGACGGTTGGCTGGTGGATACCCACGGCGGAGCGGTGTTGACGTCTATTTGGTTCGACGGCTCGCTGCCAAGCATCGCGGCCATGGATATCGTGCGGGCGGGCGGCGATTATGTCGCCCTGGTGGTGGTGATCACCATCTCGTTGCTGATGAGTCTGGTGGCCATCGAGGTGCAGACCCGCGTCGATCTGGACATGGACCGGGAACTGCGCCTGAACGGCTGGGCCAACATCATCACGGGCTTGTGCGGCGGCATGGCGGGAACGGTGTCGGTCAGCCGAACCATGTTCAGTTTCAACAGCGGCGCGCGCCACCGCATCAGCGGCGTTCTGTCGGGCCTGGTCTGCTTGGCGATGTTGGCCTTGGGCACCAAGGTTTTGGATATCATTCCCGTTCCGCTGCTGGGGGGGTTGTTGATTCAACTGGGCCTGAGCATGCTGTACGAATGGGTGGTCGAAGGCCGCAGGCGCATGCAAAACGCCGACTTCATGCAGGTCTTGATCATTTTGCTGGTGATCATGCGCTGGGATTTCATCGCCGGGATCGGCGTCGGGGTGGTGGTGGCGTGCGTCACCTTCGCCGTCAACACCAGCCGCATTCACTTGGTCAAGCTGGGGATGAACCGCAGCAATTACGCCAGTCGCGTCGATCGCCCGCCGTACCAGCAGGAATTGCTGCTGTCCCACGGCCAGGGCATTCAAATCTTGTGGTTGCAGGGCTTCGTGTTCTTCGGCTCGGCCAACCGCTTGCTGCTGCATGTGCGCGAGGTGGTGACCGGCAACGCCCGCGGCGAGTGCCGCAGCGTCATCTTGGATTTCCATCAGGTTTTGGGAATCGATTCGTCGGCGGTGATGAGCTTGATCAAATTGCGCCATTTGGCCGAGCGCGAAGGCTTCGTCATCGCCGTCGCCGACCTGCCGCCCAAGGTCGAGACCATGCTGCGGCTGGGCCATTTCCTGACTGGCGGCGACGATCCGCTGGTCAAGGTCTATCCCGATATGGACGCGGCATTGGAAGCGTGCGAGGACCGCATGTTGGTGGACCGCATGAGCCGCGAGGAGGTGTTGCGCTCGGCGGACCAATGGTTGGCGCGGGAATTGGGCGGCGGCGGATTGTTCGCGCGGCTGGTCTCGTATCTGGAAATGATCGAGTACGAAGCCGGTGAAACCATGTTCGAGCAAAACGAATCGGGCAACAGCCTGTATCTGATGTATGCCGGGCGGGTCACCATTTTGTACCGCACCTTGTCGGGCGTCGAGCTGCGTTTGCGCAGCATGCTGGGCCACACCATCGTCGGCGAAATGGGCGTTTATCGCGGTGTGCCGCGCGGCGCGTCGGTGCGGGTGGATCAACCCACCATCGCCTATCGCCTGTCCATGGACGCCATGACGCAAATGGAGGAAGACGACCCGGCGGTGGCCCACGCCTTCCATAAATTCGTCATCCGCACCCTGGCGGCGCGCCTGGATTTCGCCAACCGAGAAATCGCCGGTTTGCAGAACTGACGGGGGCATTTTCTTTCCTCGTCATCATGCTCTCTCTCACCATCATCACCGGATCAAGTCCACGGGTGTCCGGTTTAAATTTCAAGCCCATTGGAGCACCATCTGATTGGGATTGTTTCTTGGTATTGGATCAGCCCCAATCAGTCTATCGATACGCTTTCTGTGCATGAGATTGGCCCGCAC
>CAIYCT010000172.1 GCA_903924765.1 uncultured Rhodospirillaceae bacterium
GTGCGGGCCAATCTCATGCACAGAAAGCGTATCGATAGACTGATTGGGGCTGATCCAATACCAAGAAACAATCCCAATCAGATGGTGCTCCAATGGGCTTGAAATTTAAACCGGACACCCGTGGACTTGATCCGGTGATGACGATAGAAAGGGGCGGGGAGGATTTCATTCCTCTACTTTTACTCTTCGCGATAATCCAACAGCAGCAGGCCGACCATGATCAGGCAGACGGGCCAGAACCATCCCGCCCAGCGTTTGATTTGGCCTTCGCCTCGCAATTCCAGCCAGCGGGACCATCCGGCCATGATGCCGAACATGCCCATGGGCAGATGGGTGAATTCCACCAAATAGCGCGAGCGCGTGTCGCCGATCTGGTGCGAGTGGGTCAGCAGCAAGGCCCCGCCCACCGCGCAGAACAGCGGGAACAGGCGGACCAGGGCGGGGCGGGTGACGCGGCCGGTGCGGACCATCCATTCCATGATGCCGAATCCCACCGGCAATAAGGTCAAGGTGCGGTGCTGGATCACTTCCGGGTCGCCGCCGCCGCAGCCGAAGAACGAGCACGAGCCCAAGGGCCAGGCATCGGCGTCGGTGCGGATGACGATCCAGGCGAAAAAGATGAACAGCAACGGCCAGTGTCGCGCCCAATTGGCGCGCCCGGTGTGGTTTGCCAAGGCCAGGACGCCCATCAGCGCCACCACCAGACCTGACAAATTGTGATTGACCTCGGACCACGAGACCTCGGTGATGACCGGCGGATCGATCAGACGGGGCCAGTGCGGAATCACCCGCAGCCACATTTGCGCAGGCGACACCAAATCGTTGGGCAGATCGATGGGGGGCGGTTGTCCGCCCAGCGATGCGGCCACCAGCAGCACGGCGCAGGCCATGCCCACTTCCACCTCGGCGAACACTTTAATGCGGGCGACGCCTTGCGGGCCATAGGCTTCCAATCCGCGCCCGGCCAGGAAATTGCCCAAGCCCAGCAGCAGCAGGCAGCCGAACAAGGCGATCTTGACCATGACCAGCGCGCCGTATTCGCCGCCCACCAGACCGGCCAGCGAGTTGATATGAACGATGGACAAGCCCACCGCCGCAACGGTCAAGGTGATGACGCTGACCATGGCGATGGTGGAGAAGTGCCGCACCACCGGCCCGTAAGAGCTTTGGATGGGCAGGCTGAGTGCTCCGATCAAATAGGGAATGCCGCCCACCCACACCGAGGCCCCGAACACATGGATCAGATGGGACGCGCCCAGAAACAGGCGGCCCTCCAAGCGCGAGGCGGCGTGGCTGGTCATCACCGCCGCCACCATCAGGCCCAGCACCGGCACTACCATCAGTATGGGACGGCGGGCGGCGGGGCCGCTTGCCACCCAGGCCAGGGCCAAGGCGGACAGGGCGGCGCAGCCGTGCCACAGGGCGAAATCGGCGGTCAGCACGGCGCCCAGATCCAGCCCAAGATTGTTCATCAGAGCGATGGTCGGCGCACTCATGGACAGCAATTCTGCGATAATCAGGGCGATGCCGCCCTTGGCGATCCAGCCTAGGGACATCCTGGTGAGTTCGGGAATGCCAAGCGGAACCGACAGCAGCAGCACAAACGCTACGCCGCCGACAGTCCAGGCTTGCGCCGCCAGCGACAGGGCGTCAAAAATCCCGCCCAGAAAATCGAACAGCTGGGTGATCATTGCTTCGCCGCCACCGAGAAGGGCAGGAAGCCGCGGGCGATATGGCCGTCGATGGACAGAACCTCATAGCTGAGTATGTATTTTCCCGGCGCGGCCAAATCCACCGCCGCCAACAAGGTGCCCTTGGTGTCGCCCACATCCGGCGTCAAGGTCAGCTTGCTGCCGTCGGGAAGGGCCAGGAACAGCCGCGACCGCTTGGGATCGACCCGGCTGTCGAACACCAGCTTCAGGCTGCGCGCTCCGGTTTCCACCACGGCGTTCAGCGCCGGGTCCGAGGACACCAACACGGAATGAGCCTGGGCCTGGGACGCCAAGCAAAAACATATCGCGATCATGGACAGCATACGAACGAACATGGAAGGACCCTTCTTCGACGTGATATAAGCGAAGACCATTCCCTACCCCCGTCCGCGTGTGCGGTCAACCATGACATGGCGGGCAATCGCCGTCATTCCCGCGAAAGCGGGAATCCAGGGGGTACGGCAGGATTTAGGAGGCGACTCCTGGGGCCCCGCTTTCACGGGGATGACGAAGGAAGATTTGTTTGGTCAAAGTTCATATGGCCATAAGAATGGGATTGTCAAAAAGAAAACTAAACCGTACAGTTCAGTTAGACAAATTAAAAACTAGGCAACTCGGATAACGAGGAGCGGAGAGAGTTAACCATGGGCGTTCCTGCAATCGTAAAAAGTCGTGTGTTTTTGTTGGGTATAGCGGCGTTGGGCGTGCTGTTGGCGGCGGGACTGACCCATAACAGCGCGACCAACGCGACGGCGCAAGCGCCTGCGGCTTCGGGTCCGCCTGCGGTGGCGGTGGATGTTTTGACCATGGCGCCGCGCAATGTCCGACTGTGGTCCAGCTTTTCCGGTCGTCTGCATTCGGTGGATTTCGCGGAAATTCGCCCAGAGGTCGGCGGGCGCATCGCCTCGGTCCGCATCAAGGACGGTCAGTTGGTCAAGGCTGGCGAGGTCTTGTTTGTGATCGAGCCGGGACCTTACGAAGCGGCCTTGGCCAAGGCGCAAGCGAATCTGGCCTCGGCCAAGAGCAATGCGGAATTCGCCAAGACCGAATTCGAGCGGGCGGTCAATATGATCAAGACCCAAGCCATCGCCCAGCGCGTGTATGACGACCGCAACAACTCCGATAAGGTGGCCCGCGCCGCAGTGCTGTCCGCCGAGGCGGAAATCAAACA
>CAIYCT010000173.1 GCA_903924765.1 uncultured Rhodospirillaceae bacterium
GACGCAGGCACGATGGTGGTTGGTGTGGTAGATTTCTTCATGGCGTTGCTTTCCTTTCATGGATTCGATACCCAGAGCCTACAGGCTCAAGGTCAGCAACGCCTACCGCACATTTTCAACATTCAACGGGACATCCCCGTTTCCTGTATATCATTGTATATAAAGTCGAAGAGTGCGGCTGCGTCTCAATTTTCAATGTTTGGCACTGCGTACAAGAGCAGCGAGAACGAAAGTTAAGTTCTAAGCCCGCCCGTAAGTATCCCCAAACCGGACGATGTCGTCTTCGCCCAGATATCCGCCCGACTGGACTTCGATCACGTTCAGCGGCACTTTGCCGGGGTTTTCCAGCCGGTGGACTTCGCCCAGCGGGATATAGATGGATTCGTTTTCGCGCACGATATGGCTTTCCTCGCCTCGGGTGACCAGGGCGGTGCCGTTGACCACCACCCAATGTTCGGCGCGGTGGAAGTGTTTTTGCAGCGAGATCTTGGCGCCGGGCTTCAAGGTCAGGCGTTTGACCTGGAAACGGTCGCCTTGGTGCAGGGTTTGATAATAGCCCCAAGGGCGATGCACTTGGGTGTGGGTGGCGTGTTCGGACCGGCCCGATTTACGCAATTGTTCCACCAAGATCTTGACGTCTTGGGAACGTTCGCGGCTGGTGACCAGGACCGCATCCTCGGTGGCGACCACCACCAGATTGTCCAGGCCCGAGGCGGCGATCATCGGACCCTCGCTGCGCAGGTACGAGCCCTTGGTGTCGTTGAGAATAACGTCGCCCAGGGTCACGTTGCCCGCCGCGTCCTTGGCGGCGATGGACCATAATTCCGCCCACGAGCCCACGTCGGTCCAACCGATGTCGCCGATGATGGTGGCGGCTTTGTCGGTGCGCTCCATCACCGCGTAATCCACCGAAATGGACGGCGCGTGGGTGAAGGCTTCCGCGTCCAGGCGGATGAAGTCCAGATCGGTGGTTTTGGCCGCCACCGCCTTGGCAACGGCGTCCAGAACCTGCGGTGCGTGCTTTTTCAGTTCGGCCAGGAAGGCGGCGGCCTTGAACACGAACATGCCGCTGTTCCAATAATGGTCGCCCTGATCGATGAAGGTTTGCGCCCGCGCGGCGTCGGGCTTTTCCACGAACGCCGCCACTTTGCGCACTTGGGCGTGATTGGGCAGAGCGTCGGCGGTTTTGATGTAGCCATAGCCGGTCTCGGGCCGGGTGGGGGCCATGGAAAAAGTGACCAGCCAATTGTCCCGGGCGGCGTCGGCGGCCAAGGCAACCAGATCGTTGAAGGCTTGCGCGTCGGTGATGACGTGATCGGACGGCATCACCACCAGGATGGTTTCCGGGTCGGTCTCGGCAGCCAGCAAGGCGGCGGCGGCCACGGCGGGTGCGGTGTTGCGGGCCACCGGCTCCAGCACGATGGCGGCGGGGCGTTGGCCTTGGCGCACTTCCTCGGCCACGGTAAAGCGCAAGGATTCGGCGGTGATGATCATGGGGTCAAGGAATTGGTCGGATTTCTCCACCCGCTCCAAGGTGGCGCGGATCATGGAAACCGGGCCAGCCAGGGGAAGAAGTTGCTTGGGAAATTCCTGGCGTGACATCGGCCACAGACGGGTTCCGGCGCCGCCGGATAAGATGACCGGTTGAATGGCCATGCGACTCTCCTAAAACTCTGCTTCCAGGGTTGTAGCCTGAGCGCGTAGAATGTCAATCTATCTGCGTGTCTGGCAAAGAACCAAATTACAGGAGAACGGGTTTGCGTCGTATTGGTCGTTTCATACTCGTCAGTCTGGCGGTAATCGGATTGTTGACGGTCGCCGTCTTCGGGCTCGGTTTGTGGGGCATGTCCCGCATGGTTCAGTCCACTCACATGGTTCCGGCCTTGCCCAAGAAAATGGTGCTGACGTTGGATTTGGAGCGCGGCTTCCGCCAAAGTCCCGACGGAGGTCCCCTGGCCCGCTTGACCGAGGGCAAGGATTACATTCTACCCGACGTGGCCGACGCCATCGCAAAGGCCGCGACCGATCCGGCGGTTGTGGGATTGTACGCCACCATTGGCTCGGCGGGGGTTGGCATGGCCGGGGCGCAGGAATTGCGCGACGCCGTCGCTGTCTTTCGCGCCTCGGGCAAGCCGACGCTGGTGTTCTCCGAGACCATGGGTGAAAGCGGCAACGGCACGGTGCCCTATTATCTGGCCTCGGCCTTCGACCAAATTTGGTTGCAGCCCTCGGGCGAGGTGGCCTTGCAGGGGGTCCTGGCGGAAGGTCCGTACCTGAAAGGATTGCTGGATTTCGCCGGGATCGAACCGCAATTTTCCGGCCGCTGGGAATATAAATCGGCCATCGAGACCTTTACCGAAAAGGGCATGAGCCAAGCCCACCGCGACAATATGACCGCCCTGCTTGATTCGTGGATGAACCAAGTGACACAAGGAATCGCTCAAAATCGCAAATTGGATGAACGGGTCGTCCGCTCGCTGGTGGGCAAGGGACCGTTCTTGGCGTCCGAGGCGCAATCGTCCGGTTTGGTCGATCATTTGGGCTATCGCGATCAGGCCGAAGACGCCATGGCAACGGCGGTCGGTGACGCGAAGGCGTCGGGGGGCAATGAGTCCGACGACGTGGATGTGGCTCAATATGCCGACCGCTTGAACGAAAAGGGAATCGGCATTGCCGTGATCACCGGACAGGGCGCCATCAAGCGCGGCGGCAAGGATGATCCGTTCGGCGGCGAGGATGAGGGCTTTGCCTCGGACACCATCGCCCAGGCCTTCCGCGACGCTGTGGACGACGAGCATGTCAAAGGTATTTTGTTTCGCATCGACAGCCCCGGCGGCTCTTATACCGCCTCGGATACGCTGTGGCGGGAAGTGGTGCAGGCCCGCGCCGCCGGAAAGCCGGTGGTGGTGTCCATGGGCGAGGTGGCGGCGTCCGGCGGCTATTTTGTCGGCATGGCCGCCGACAAGGTGGTGGCCGAGCCCGGCACCATCACCGGCTCGATTGGCGTGTTCACCGGCAAGATGGTGCTGAAGGAGCTATGGACCAAGGTGGGGATCAACTGGGACGGTTTGGCCAAAGGCGACAATGCCGCCATGTGGAGCGCCAATCATCCCTTTACTCCGGCGCAATGGGACCGGGTCAATCAAATGCTGGATCGAATCTACCAGGATTTTACCAGTAAAGCGGTGGAAGGCCGCCGCATTCCCGCCGACAAGATCGATCAATTGGCGCGCGGCCGGGTGTGGTCGGGGGCCGACGCCAAGCGATTGGGATTGGTGGATGAATTGGGAGGATTCGATACCGCTTTGACGGCGCTGAAGGTGGCAATGAAAGAAAATCCCGACGCTGCGGTGGAACTGATCCCGTATCCTCAACCCAAGAGTCCGCTGGAAATGATCCATGATGCGCTTGAAAACGGCGTGTCCGACCATGTCGCCCTGTCCCGGCTCGCCCAGTCCGTGCAGGTTCTGTCGCCTATCATGTCCGTGCTGGGCGTCAAGGCGCAAGGCGGGGCCTTGGTGGCGCCGCAACCATGACCCAATTGGCCGTCATCACCGGCGCCAGCAAAGGCATCGGCCTTGCCACCGCCAAGCGGTTCATAACGGAAGGCTGGCAGGTGCTGACCTGCGCCAGAACCGAACCGGAAGAGGGGCGGGGACATCCTTTGTGGCTGGATCATTGTTTGGTGGATTTGACCGACACGCCGCAAACCCAAACTTTCATCGATCGGGTGCTGGAAATGGCCGAGGGCGGCATGGTCCATGCCTTGGTTAATAATGCGGGGTTGTCGCTGAAAACCCCGTATCGCGAACGATTGGGAGTCTTGAACGGTTCTATCGACGGCTGGAAGCAGGTGTTTGAACTGAATTTCTACGCGCCGCTGCGATTGGCCCGCGGCTTGGCCGGAGCTCTGCACAAGGGGGCGGGATCGGTGGTCAATGTTACCTCCATCGCCGGGCACTTCGTTCATCCTTTTGCCGGTTCGGCTTATTCCACATCCAAGGCGGCTTTGTCGGGATTGACCCGCGAGATGGCGGTGGAGTTCGCCCAGTTGGGAGTGCGGGTCAACGCCGTCGCCCCTGGCGAAATCAGCACCGAGATGATTTCCGCCGACTACGAAGCCCTGGTGCCGCGCATCCCCTTGGACCGCATGGGCAGCCCCAACGACGTGGCCGCCACCATTTTCCGTCTCTGCACCTCGGACTTTGGCTATGTCACCGGCAGCGAAATCTTCATCACCGGCGGTCAGCATTTGTTTTGAGCGCGGCTTGTGCTGCGCATGGATTTTGCCTTTAATAAGCACATAATCCACGCAAAATAGGGGCATAAAATGAACATCAACTTTCCCCTGTGGATGAGAACGTTATCAAATCCAAGGTCGAGGACGGCTATTACAGCAACGCCACCGAGTTGGTGCGCGACGCTGTCCGCCGTCTGCGCGAGCTTGAAGACGTGAAGCATAATCGATTGTCCAATGCCCTGGAGTTGGGAGACAAAGCGGTTAGAGAGGGAAGAACTCTTCCCTATGACAGCCAACTCTTGGAGCAGATCGAACGCGAAGCCCGCGACCATGCTTCCCTAGGCAGTCGGCCAAACCCTGATGTCTGTCCGTGTCAAGCACGGGCATGACGAAAGAGGGAGTGATCC
>CAIYCT010000174.1 GCA_903924765.1 uncultured Rhodospirillaceae bacterium
AATCCTGAGGGCGGCACTGCTTGCCCATCAGACCGAGAATGTCAGCAAGCCAGAACTTGAACAAAACGCAAAGGCTGCGTAAAGTGCTCAACCAGCGATGCCTGCCAAGCAAATTTCAACATCGGGCGGGACATCCCCTGATCGGATACCCTAGACCATCAACACAATTTATTGATCTTGACAATGAGAACCTGGCTTAACTCGCTATTGATTGCCGCCTGTTTGGCGCTTATGACGGCACTGACGCCTCACTATGCTTATGCGGTCGACAAGATCACTTTCGGTATTGTCGGCACATCGGATGCCACCCAAAATGTTTGGACTCCCTTGCTCGCCGCCCTTTCCCGCGCTTTAAGCATTCCCGTGGAAATCAAGCTGTCCGAAGACTATGCCGGAATCATTCGCGGGGTGCAAAATGGCCAGATCGACGTGGCAATGCTTGGCAATGAAAGCGCGATCAAGGCAGTGGATGCGGGGGCGACGGAAATCTTCGCCAAGCATGTCTTTCGAAACGGCTTGGACGAATATTATTCAATTCTCATTGTCAAAAAGTCTAGTTCACTAAACTCGGTCGAGGATGTGTTCGCCAATGCGGGCTCCTTGACCTTAGCCATGGGAGACGTCAATTCCACATCCGGATACCTTGTACCCTCCTATGCCCTGTTTGACCGGTATAAAATCGTCCCACGCAAAGCCTTTCTGCGCGGCTCCCGCGGCAACCACGAACAAAACATCCGCGCCGTGGTGGATGGCGCGGCTGATGTGGCGACGGTTTCCAGCGCGTATTATGATCGCTTGATCAAAGCGCATCCGGACTGGGCGCGGGCCTTGCGCGTGATCTGGACGTCGCCTCCCATTCCCTCCGATCCGCTGGTGTGGCGCAAAAACTTGCCCGCTGAAACCAAAGCGAAGATTAAGGACTTCTTCCTAACTTACGGCGTCACCCGCCCCGGAAAAAACGAAAAGGACCTGACGGAAGAGCGCAACGCCTTGGAAAATCTTGATGTCAGCAAATTCGTTGCGTCCGACAATGCGCAACTGCTCCCCGTCCGTCTGATCGAACTCTACAAAATCCGTCAAACCATCGAAGAAGACACTCAACTACCCCCGGCTTCGCGTCGGCAAAAGCTGGAGCTGATTGAACAACAGATGGAGTCACTTAGCGCCACGGCCCATCCCTCCGTCAAATAATTACTGCGCACTTCAGTGAGAGAAACGATGAAGATTCTGCATGGCTTGGTTTTATTTGTCGCGTTGTTGATGCACACCACCTGGGCTTCCGCCACGGAGACCATCAGCTTCGTCGTCTATAACTCCTATGTGCCGATCATTCTCGACACTCAACCCGCCTCTGGCTTTGCCTACGCCGTCGCCGATTTATTGACCAAACGCTCCCAAGGCCGTTTCCATTTCGTCGTTCAGGTGGTGCCGCGCAAGCGCCTGGACCACATGCTGGAATCCGGCGACCCCCTGGTCGTCCCTTTCGTCGCGCCGTCTTTTTTCGCTGACGAAGCGATGACGCGATATTTCTGGACATCGCCCTTGTTCGTTGACCGGCAGTTGATCGTTTACAATCCGGCCCATCCCATCGATTACAAACTTCCAGACTCCCTTCGCGGCAAAATCTTGGGTGGGATTATCGGATTTCACTACGCGCCCCTGGAAGCCATGATTGCCAAAGGCGAGATCACCCGAGAAGACGCAGTGAAGGACGAGCAGAATCTGGCGAAACTGGCGGCGGCACGGATTGATGCCGTCACCATCTCGTCTTTATCGTACAATTACTTGCGAACAGTGGATCTGCGCTTTGGCGAGCTTGAAACCTGCCCGACCCCGCTTTACCCCATCGAACGGCGTTTCTTCGTCCAAGGACGGGCGGATATCCGGGATTTCATCGAAAGCGCCTTGGCGGATGTGGCCACCTCGCCGGAATGGCACAACGTGTTTTCCTCCGTTCACTTAAGATAAAGCGACGAGGACCGTCAAGCCTTGGTCGTCCCAAGCCAACGCTCGAATTTGCGGGATTCTCAAGCGAGCCGCCAGCAACCCCGGAAGAGGATGAATGGACTGTACGGCAAGGTCACCAGTTTCCACAGGTTCTTCGACCACATAAGACTGCACGCCGCCTGCTGAACGCAGGGACAGAACCCGACGGGGCGCGCTCCCAGGCGTCAACTCCATCACCGTAGCAAAGGCGGGAATATCAGGCTGCATTGGCAACATCGCCGTCACTGCCGACGCTTCGATCGCAAACCGAACATCGCCCACGCGAAAGAACACCATAGCCAGCGAAGCCGGTTGGGCGGTCACGTCAATCCTCTGGCGAAGTTCTGGAACAACGGATCCAATTCGATCATCGTCGCCACCAGAGTCCCATTGGTCACCGCATGGGTCATAATGCCTTGCTGGTGGTTGGCGGTGGTGCATGGCGCCGGTTGAATGGCGCTTTCAGGAATTTCGGCCACGTCGATGACCGCGTCAACGGTCAAACCGCTGCGCATCCCACCGGCTTCGGCCAATAAGATAGAGGATTTGCGCGACAGCGGGGCTTCGGTCAATCCCAGCAAGGCGGCCAAGCTGATCACAGATTCGATGTCGCCCCGTACATTGATAACCCCCTTCATGGCAGAGGGGCATCCCGGCATATAGGCGATATCGCAATAGGCTAGGATTTCTCGGATAACTGCGCCTTTGATAGCGAAAATCTGGCCGCCGATGGTGAAGAACACCATGCGCGTGGTTTGCTCATCCACCTGGGCGATGTCTTTGTCGCCCAATTGTCGCTGTTCAATGATCGTGTCCAAGATCGAAGGTGACGCGCTCACAGAAACGTCCCCCCCGGCCCGGCGATCATCACGCGATTGCGCCCGCCCCGCTTGGCGGCGTATAGGGCGTTATCCGCCAATTCACACAAGGCCCCCACCCCTTCGCACCCCGGATACTGGGCCACTCCGATGCTGATGGTGACGGAAAACTCTTGATCATTGGCCCAGAACTTTACCCCGCCGAAATCTTCCCGCAAAGCGTTCAGCAACTCACAAGCTTTTTCTATAGTGGCATCCAGCAATACGACCGCAAACTCCTCGCCGCCATACCGACCAACCAGATCGTTCTGACGCAACTGCTGCTTGAGAATGCGCGCTAAACTGATCAGCACTTGGTCGCCCACAGGATGGCCATAGGTGTCGTTGACCTTCTTGAAATGATCCACATCGATCATGGCAAAACACAATCTGCCCTTGCGTCGGCGCGACCCGGCCACCTCGCCCTCAAGGAATTGCATGATCGCCGTGTGATTGTACAGACCGGTCAAACTGTCTCGAACCATCAACGACCGCAAGGTGCGCATCCGTTCGGCGCGCACCACAACGGCGGAGATCAGTTCTTCCGGAGTGATCGACTTGATCAGGAACCCGTCAGCCCCCACCGCCAAAGCCGAGCGCTGAATGGCGGCATCGGTCTCGCTGGACAGATAGATAATGGGAATGCTCACATATTCGGGCATCTGGCGAATAACCTGGGCCAACTCATAGCCCTCGCAATCAGGCATATGCACATCCATCAACACCAATTCGGGCCGTAATTCCCGCAACATCACGAGGGCGGCCGAAGGGTTGTGGGTTACATGCACGATAATCCCGGCTTCTTCCAGGATCGACGCATGATAGGCCGCCACCAAGGGCTCGTCGTCGATCACCAACACGCTGTAGGGTTCCGGTTTGACCGTGGTCGTCAGGGCATCCAAATGCTCGACGATGTCCAGGCCGTGCATGGTTTTGTTCAAAAAAGCCTTACCGCCCGCCTTAACCGCCTGCAACCGCGCCTGAAAATCCGACCGCCCGGAAATGAAGATGGTTGGGATCACCTCGCCGGTCATTTCCCGAAACTCCGCCACCACTTTCAACCCAGCATCCTCGCCCTCGGGAAAGACCACATCCATGACCACCGCGTCGGGTTTCTGTTTGCGAACCGCTTGACGCAACGAATCGATGGTTAAAAAACAATGGACGTCATAACCGAAACAGGTCAATTGGGAATTAATCTGCCTAATTTGGACATCATCGTCATCGCAAACATAGATGGTCCGGCGGGAATTAATGTCCTTTTGCTGATTATGAGCCGTGGGGGTAAACACCTTGTCGATGGACGGCAAAACCGAGGGGGCCATATCCCTGGCACTCTGCGCGGCCAGATGGTCAATCTTGGCGATGTGCTGCAACACTTCGTTGATGAAATCGATGGTATAAAGTCCAGGCTGCCGCATCAAATGATCGATCAGCATTTCGGCGGCCTCCGCTTCGCCACTCAACTCCTTGAGTCCGAAACTGGCGCTGGTGCCCTTCAGATTGTGAAAAACCCGTTTAAGCTGAGACGTCAGTTCGTTAGAATCGTCGCCTTTCTTTACCACGGCCAGCAGATCGCGCGCCTCGGTCAATTTCGAGGGAACCTGGGCGACAAACATGCCCCGCAGTTTCGACAATCGGGCAGCATGGGCGGACACGTGATTGGTCATGAAAGACCCTCTATCCTTTGACTGTCGTTAAAAGCCGATCGACCGTATCGGCGATGATATCGGCCAAGACGTCATCTTTGGCCAGAAAACAATTAATCTCGGGCGCTCGTTGCTTCAGCATCTCGGGGGCGTCTCCACTCAGCAAAACAAACGGCGCTTCAAACCCAACCATCCTTACGCGTTTGAACAATTCTATCCCGTCGATGCCAGACATATTTTGATCTGACACCAGAATATCGAAATCGGAGTTTTCCATCAGCAGTCCAAGGGCTTCTTCTCCGCTTTCAACAGTCGCGACCTCATGCCCGGCCTCTTCGAGCACCATGGAAACAATAGCCGCCGCCATCGCGTCATCATCAACGACCAGGACATGCGCCATGGGTTTACTCCTTACTCTCGCTATGCATTGGCATTATGCTAACAAACTCCGCAGCGTGTCCACTAGCCCCGTTTGGTTAAAATCGCCTTTGACGATATAAGCGTCCGCCCCGACCTCGATGCCGCGACGGCGGTCGTCTTCCTTGTCCCGCGACGTGATGATGATGATCGGGACATGCTGATATTTTTCATGACCGCGCAATTTTCGGGTTAGGGCAAATCCGTCCATGCCTGGCATTTCCACATCGGTCATGACCGCATCGAATTCCCCGGCCATGGCCTTTTTGCCAGCCATCGATGCCGTCCTCGGCCAGGATGACTGTGAAACCGTGACTTTCCAGCACTTCTTTTTCGATCTCGCGAGTATTGAGCGAATCATCTACCACCAAAATGCGAGCATACTTCGGACCCGAGGACGAGGACGAGGGCGCGATCACTGACTCGCCGCGCATACCCCGCGCCATTTCGACCAATTTCGGCACATGCAGCACACTCACCAATCGATTGCCGATCGAGACCACCATGCCGCTAACCACCGAAATCGGAGCCAGATGATCGGGCAGAGGCTTGATCACCATATCGCGTTCATCCACCAAGGCATCGATGATCAGCCCCAGCTTGCCCTCTCCGGCGTGAACCACAACCGTCAGCACGGATGCATCCTTTGACTGCTTGACGTCAGGCAGATTCAGCAACCGGGCCAGGGAAACCAAATGAACGAACTCATTGCGCAGCACTATGGCTTGCGCTCCGGCGACGGTCAGCACGTCAGCTTGGGAAACCCGGATCATCTCGGTGATGTATTGGGCGGTGAAGCCGAAGTCTTGTCCGCCCGATTGACGGGGATGTCCCGTTGAATGTTGAAAATGTGCGGTAGGCGTTGCTGACCTTGAGCCTGTAGGCTCTGGGTATCGAATCCATG
>CAIYCT010000175.1 GCA_903924765.1 uncultured Rhodospirillaceae bacterium
CCCGCCTGCCGCCGCCCGAGGGCGATCCCAATGGCGAATTGCAAGCCCTGCTGGTGGATTCCTGGTACGACGCTTATCTGGGCGTGGTCATTCTGGTCCGCATCAAGAACGGCGTGCTCAAGCGCGGCCAGAAGGTGCGGATGATGGCCACCGGCATCTCCTACGACATCGACACCGTCGGCTACTTCACCCCCAAGCTGGTCAAATGCGACCAATTGTCGCCGGGCGAGATGGGCTTCATCACCGCCGGCATCAAGGCCGTGGCCGAAACCAAGGTCGGCGACACCATCACCGACGAAAAGAAACCCGCCGCCCAACCGCTGGCCGGATTCAAGCCGTCCATTCCGGTGGTGTGGTGCGGTCTGTTCCCGGTTGACGCCAACGATTTCGAGGATCTGCGCGAATCCCTGGCCAAGCTGCGGCTGAACGACGCCAGCTTCCAATACGAGCCGGAAAGCTCGGCGGCCCTTGGATTTGGCTTCCGCTGCGTCTTCCTGGGCCTGTTGCACTTGGAAATCATCCAAGAACGGCTGGAGCGGGAATTCGATCTGGACCTGATCACCACCGCCCCATCGGTGGTCTATGGCATTCACCTGACCAACGGCGAATACCAGGACCTGCACAATCCCGCCGACATGCCCGATCCGGGCCGCATCGACAAGGTCGAGGAGCCGTGGATCAAGGCCACCATCATGGTGCCCGACGAATATCTGGGCTCGATCCTGGCCCTGTGCAGCGAGCGACGCGGCCAGCAGGTGGACCTGACCTACGCGGGCAACCGCGCCATGGCGGTCTATCGCTTGCCGTTGAACGAAGTGGTATTTGATTTCTACGACCGCCTTAAATCCATCAGCCGGGGCTATGCCAGCTTCGATTACGAGATGGGCGGTTATGCCGAGAGCGATTTGGTCAAGGTCAGCATCCTGGTCAATCAGGAACCGGTGGACGCCCTGTCCTTCATCGTCCACCGCGCCAACGCAGAATCTCGCGGCCGCTCCATCTGTGAACGCCTAAAGGAGCTGATCCCACGGCAGATGTTCCAAATCGCCATCCAGGCCGCCATCGGCGGTCGCGTCATCGCCCGCGAGACCATCAGCGCCCTGCGCAAGGACGTTTTGGCCAAATGCTATGGCGGCGATATCAGCCGCAAGCGCAAGCTGCTGGACAAGCAGAAAGAGGGCAAGAAACGCATGCGCCAATTCGGCAAAGTGGAAATTCCGCAATCCGCTTTCCTTGCCGCATTGAAAATGAGCGATTAGAAGGGTCAGACAGCGAATTCGAGGGTTGCGTCCAAGACGTTGTCCGTGTATTTGTCTGTCCCTTCTGGAGGGGTGGCCGAGCGGTCGAAGGCGCACGCCTGGAAAGTGTGTGTACGTCAAAAGCGTACCGTGGGTTCGAATCCCACCTCCTCCGCCAACCTACCCATACAGGTAGGGTTATTTCACAACAGACCCCCGATAAGCGCCGCTATTCTGCGGGACTGCGGCCTAAGTGGCCATGTAGAGAACCCACTCGTTCGAGTAGATTGTCGCGCATCTCCTCCCGTTTTCTCCGTTTGCACTATGGCCGGTAGGCTTTGAGGTCACGGGTGTCACAGCCACGGCCGCAAAACCAAAACCGCCCGAAGTCGAACCTCGGGCCGCTTTTTTTGATGACTCGCACCCTTATTCGAAGCCGAGAAGCGTCCGCTGCTGTTCCCATGACAGAGGGAGGGTGGTGCGCTTAACCAGGGTCTCAACGGTTAATGCCGGAGGCTGATTGCCGGTGACAATTGCCTCAGCAATCGAGGGAGCCAGGAACGCCAGGGGTAAAACTTGTCCGACATATGCCGCCTGTGACTGTGCCGTTTGGTCCCGTGCGAATCTTGGTGCTGATGCCCGCTTGTACTAAATCCACCCTCAGCACATTGACGGAGCCCAAATCGAGATAGCGGCGGAAGATTGTCCGAACGGCTTCCGCTTCAGCCGGATTGATGACCAACTTGCGCTCTTTGACATCGTAACCCAAGGGAACCGTCCCTCCCATCCACATCCCCTTCTGTTTTGAAGCGGCGATTTTGTCGCGGATGCGCTCGGCGGTGACCTCGCGCTCGAACTGGGCAAAGGACAGCAAAATGTTCAACGTCAACCGCCCCATCGAGGAGGTGGTGTTGAACTGCTGGGTGACCGCGACGAAGGAGACTGCGTTGGCGTCAAACACCTCGACCATCTTGGCGAAGTCCGACAACGACCGTGTCATCCGGTCGATCTTGTAAACCACAATGATGTCGACGCGTTTGGCCCGAATATCGTCCATCAACCGTTGGAGCGCGGGTCGTTCCATGGTCCCGCCGGAATAGCCGCCGTCGTCATAGAGAGTTTGGACCAACTGCCAGCCTTCGGCTTTCTGACTCTTGATGAAAGCCTCGCACGATTCCCGTTGTGCCTGCAGGGAATTGAAGTCCTGTTCCAAGCCTTCCTCCGATGATTTGCGGGTATAGATGGCGCAACGCTTGGGCTGGGGTTTAGCGGGTGGCATCGACATCGCTCCGGCGGTTAAGTCCAAAGAATCTTGGCCCCGACCATCTGGTGCCGGTGATGGCGCGGGCAACCTCGGACAGCGAGCGAAACCGAGCGCCGTGGTAAAGAACGCCCTCGTCCAGGATCGTCACCTCATGGGTCTTCCCCCGCCATTCCCGCAGCAATCGGGTGCCGGATTTAAAGGCGGGTGCCGAGACGGCGATTTCCTTGCCGTAGGCACAATCGATTGCGGCCTTGTCCAGAATCCTGCGGACAGACGGTTTAAGGCTGCCAAGGGCCTTCTCTTGCAGTCGATAGGCAATGGCACGCAGCAGAAATTGCCGGCTGATCCGAGAGGGGGGATTGGTGCGATACAGCTCCGTCCAGCGGTGGTGCAGGTCTTCCCTGGATACCGAAGACAGAGTATCCAGATCAGCATTGAGGGCGGCTAGATCGGCAGCTTTGTGGGCCATGTTTAAACCTCCCCCGCCAACCGGTAGACCCGCCCGCGACCATCGACCTTTTCGATGACCAGCGCCGCTCCGAACTTCTTCTTGATCCCGCTTATGGCGCTGCGCACCGAATGGGCCTGCCACCCGGTGGCTGCCATCAAATCGGCCAGTACAGCGCCGTTGGGCTGTCGCAGCAGGGCGAGGATGAAGTCGGTCTTTTTGACAGTGGGCGTAGGCGGAATAAGAGCTGCGCTACTATCCGGATTTGTCGCTTGGACGAAGCCGACGACGGTATCCGCGACAGTTTGAAGCAATTGACGTGCTGTGGTTTTGGTGGTCATAGCCGGGGTTCCTTAATCAGGCGTCGCGACCATCGCGGCGCTGCCACCACCCAAGGCCCCGCCGGATGACCGGTCGGGGCTGGGAGGGAGGAAACCCGTTTGTGAGTGTCAGTACCGCTTCCCGTGCGGCTGAAGTCCAGTCGATTTTATGGTTCGCTGCCCAACCTCTCCCAAACAATTAAATTATTTTTTCTGCGCATATGATCAAGCGCCTGGGTGGTCGAATCGACTTGATCGTCGTGCTTGCTGCCGGGAAAACCGGTCAATTCCCTGATGTAATCGTCCAACCAGGGGGCAGATCTGGGCAGCAAAACCTGTCCCGCTTCGAACAGGGGCGTTTGGGCATGAAGGCGCATGATCTTGTCGGTTCCTGCCACCGGTTCGTAAGGCTTCAAGCCATACATGCCATCCGCTTTGAGATCCTGCAGCAGTTGCGTTCCTGACGCCCGGTCCTCAATCAACACCGCGTTGACGGCATGCTCCTTCCTCAGCCGGACGATCGCGCGTTTGAGTTCGGGATAGATGAGGCGCTTGCGAAAAACTTCCAACAAATAATACTTTTTCATGGAGTAGCCCCAAATCGTAGCGACACTGTAGTCGTTGACCTCCTTGGCCTTGTTCGCGCTGTCTAGGCTCAACAGCTTAAAAGTGAAGTGCTCCGGCGGGGTATCGTAGTAGCGGAGCCATTCGGTCTTGACGATATTGCCACCCTCCGGAATCGGATTCTGCTGATATTGACTTTCGAAGTTATAGGTACCTGTCTGGTTTTTGATGGTGGCCAAAGTTGTCAACGATTCGCGCGTCGGGTCCAACAGTTCTCCTTTTTGGCGCAGGTACATACGGCTACCCAAGGGGTTCTTGATCTCGAAACCCTCGTCTTCCATGGCAATGGCGGGAAACGACACCACCTCCCACCCCTCTTGTTCGAGCACATGCCCGACCAAGTCGTCTTGGTGTAGCCGCTGCATGACGATGATGATGCAGCC
>CAIYCT010000176.1 GCA_903924765.1 uncultured Rhodospirillaceae bacterium
ATTGTCAGCGCCGGGGAGGATATCGCCCAATTCGTCGAATGGGTGATCACTGTCTACAATAGTCCCACCGGTCCTGCCGACGCGGATTGGGACAACTTGCATGCCAAGGAGATTGCCCTGCGGAGTAAACTCGTGGGGTGAAAAGTATCTACTATCGCCAAAGGAAGCGGCCGACCGGGGGAGGAATCCTCTGGTCGGCCGCTTTTTGTGATGGTGGGCTCCGCACGGGTTCGCCGTCATCCCCACCCCACAATTGATCCGTCCCACACGACGGCGTCTCCTGCGGTCCCCGCGCTTTTGGGGTCCGGGTCCCCCAATTCCCAATGGCTCAAACTGGGGCCATAGGTTGATCTAATGACGCTGCATTGATGATGGTTCGAAATCCATCTAAATATTCCGGGTAATTCCCGGACAGAAATCTTTCGATATCGGGGTTGGTGATCAGCCGCGACAAATATCCGGTAGCAATGACCAGATTGAGAACGTCATCGCCATAAGATGCTTCGACGGCCTTGAAATCCTGTTGTAGAGATTCCATTTCCCGTTCCATCCGGGCCATTTGCTCTTGAGATAGCCCGTTGATTTTCTTCATCCGTTCTGGATGCGCAAGATCGTGCTGCCGGGTTGCCGCTAAAAGGGCTTTCGCGTAGCTGGCGCTGAAATTTCCCGAGGCAGCCATAAGCTCGGCGGCCTCGATTTGGCGCGCTGGTTTCATTTTTCGAAGGATGTCGAAAGTCGTCGGATTGACCGTTTTGTCCTTCAGGAGTTCGACTACTTCTGTGCAAATTCCGTCCAGAAGTGACTGACGACGAATGATGGAGGCAACATCCACGTTGAGCGCCTTGGCAATCTTGGCCCCGGGAACACCGCGTTCGATGGCCCGCACGATCATGTAATGCTCTTGGATCGTAGCCAACCGTGCGATCCGTTTGTTGTAGGTGAATGCCTCATCGTCGTTAGAAATTAGGCACGCCACGTCTTGTCGCCCCATATCCCCAAGAATCGCAAGGCGGATGTGTCCATCAAGCAGAAGATGGGGGGCGCCATGTTCTTTAGGTCGGGCCACCACAGGTGGTTCAATAATCCCGACTTCTGCAATCGATGTGGCGATGCGCCGATATTTGACCGATTGCCGTTGAGCGATCGTAACTTGCCTGAGCGGAAGTATCGAGCTAAGAGGCAAAATAACCAATTCTCGATCAAAGGCGATTTTCATCTCGTCAGTCATAACGGTTTTCCTCCAACACGTTCAAGCAAAGAGCGAGGGATCGAATTCATCCCCTCGGCTCTCAGCAGCGTAACAAAGTGCTCGTCGGCAAGGAGTTTCCGTAGGGAATTGACCACGAACAGAAGGCGGCTTTGGGCCAATCCAGCCTTCTTGACCAACAGCTTTTGCCGATCAGTTTCCTTTTGGTAGGCTCGCACAAGCGAATCTGCCGTGATTTGCTTCTTGGGACGTCCAGGGCGATCATACGTCCCATAGATACTTTTACCCGATCGCCGGCGCTCCTCGATGATTCGACGGATTGCTAACATTTGGTTTCCCGGTAGCGTTTTCTGTTCGTATGCATCCGCCAAAGCACGTTGGACATCTTCGTCATTGGCTTTAGCAATTTCTATGGCGATCGTATGGGGGATGATTCCTCGATCGACGCCGATCAGCAGGCGCTTTTCTCCATGTTCCAGGAGCAAACAAATCGCTTTGATATACTCTGGCGAGAAATCGAGTTTCGTGGCGATTTCGGGGATGGAATAGCCGCGCGCCTGCAGGCTGCCAATCTCACCCATCAGCTCCATGGAAGAATGTTGGCGGCGCGCAAGATTCTCCACCAGGCTCATGACGAAGCAGTCATCCTGGTCCGCCTGAATGACCACGGCAGGGATCTTTTTGTGGCCAAGCGCAATCACGGCTTCCAATCGACCCTGACCGCAGACCAGGTCATATCCCGATCCATCGCCCCGTAGGCTGACGGTAATCGGCTTTTTCAAACCAAGGTTGGCGATGCTGGTCAGCAGCTCATTGAAAATCCGCTTATTTCGGGTTCGAGGATTGAGCACAGTGATGCGATCCACTGGTACCATCTGGATTGGAGGCGTTTCGCTGGTCATGCTGCG
>CAIYCT010000177.1 GCA_903924765.1 uncultured Rhodospirillaceae bacterium
ATGACGCTGGAAACCATCATGCCGTTGAGCGATAATCCTGACGCGCTGTCGGCCATCGCCGCTGCGTGAATCCCGGCAACCAACGCCGGCGGTGACCCAGACGGTCGCCCGCTCTTACACCACGTCCTGGGACGCGATCTGCTGGGAGTAAACGGTTACTTTGAGGTGATTGATGCGTTATATCAGGACTTTGGTTGCGATATGCGCGCTTGCTGTACTTTTTTCCGGGGGTGGATTCTGCCAGGAAGCTCAGGCTCAGGTTCGTCCTGATGCTGGGGCACTTCAACAGCAGATCGACCGTGAGCGGATGAAGGCGCTGCCGCCACGAGGTGTGATCGAGCGTCCTGCCGAACCGCCGGCTATGAGGCCGCCGGGCGGGGCTACCGTCACCGTCACCGCCTTCCGATTTGCTGGCAATACTCTGCTGCGGAGCGATCAGTTATCGCCCGCAGTCGAAGGCTATCTCAATCGTCCCCTTGACTTCTCCGAACTCCAAAAAGCCGCCGCCGCCGTCGCCAATGCCTATCGTGAGGCTGGCTGGATTGTTCGCGCTTACCTGCCGCGTCAGGATATCACCAGCGGCACGGTCACCATCCAGATTGTCGAGGCCGTGTTCGGTGGCATGCGTCTCGAAGGCCCCAAACCATCGCGTGAGAGCTTCTACCACGTCATGGATATGGTCGAGGCGCAGCAGAAAGTTGGCGAACCGCTCAACGCCGATGCGCTTGACCGTGCCCTTCTAATTGCCAGTGATTTGCCAGGAGTTACAGTGGCTGGTAGTTTGGGGGAAGGGAAACATCCTGGTGAAACCGATCTCGTCCTCAAGTTCACTGACAAGCCATTGATTACTGGCGATGCAGCCCTGGACAATACTGGATCCCGCTCCACAGGGCCGGCAAGGTTTTCAGGAAATCTTAGTATCAATAGTCCCTTCGGTGCTGGGGAAATATTAGCCACAAACTTCATCCATACCCAAAAAGATGATCAGCTAGCATCTGATGGCAGTGATTACATACGGATTGGGCTCACGCATCCAATAGGACTAGATGGTTTCCGGGTCGGGGTTAATGCCTCATACTTGAAATATAACCTAATTGCACCAGAATATGCGGCACTCGATGCCTATGGAACATCGGCGACTATTGGTCTGGAAGCAACATATCCGCTGATCCGCTCCAGAATGAAAAACCTCTATCTGAATGCCAACATCGATCATAAGTCTTTTGATAACAGATCGCTCGACACGATCACCTCTCGTTACATATCTGATACATTAACGCTTGGTCTTTCAGGCAATCTTTTTGATAGTTTCGGCGGCGGCGGTGCCAACAGTGCTAGTCTGTCGATTGTTGATGGTCTTTTGAACCTTGACGGTTCCCCCACCCGTTCGTCGGACGCAGCAACCACGCGAACCGCCGGAAATTTCACCAAGCTCCGCTTCGCCCTGAGCCGCCAACAGGTGATTACCGAAGACCTCTCTTTTTACGCCGCCTATTCCGGTCAATGGGCGGCGAAGAACCTGGATTCCTCAGAGAAATTCTACATCGGTGGTGCAAATGGTGTGCGGGCCTACCCGACGAATGAGGGTGGAGGGTCGGACGGGCATCTTCTCAATCTCGAACTGCGCCAGCGCCTGCCCTACGGCTTAACGGTGATTGGCTTCTTTGACTATGGCCGTGTTCTTGTGAACCACGACAACCACTTCACTGGTGCTAGCGCCCCCAACGGCATTGACCTAAAGGGTGGCGGTCTTTCAGCAGTCTGGCAATCTGACATTGGCCCGACCCTGAAAGCGACCTGGGCACATCGGATCGGCGGCAATCCCAACCCAACAGCGGCTGGCTACGACCAGGACGGCACATTGATCGTGGACCGTTTCTGGTTGTCCGCGAGCATGGCATTTTGATGAGAAGACAGGGCACGACCATGGACAGGACCGAAAGGCACGCACACCCCCTGACCATTGACGGCAAAGTCGCAAAGACGCCGGGGCGGAATTTCCGGCAAGACCTCCTGGGGTCAACCTGCCTCGCCGGGCGAGTGTTAGGGCTGATTCCGGCCTTGTTGGCGCTGGGTGTCGCTGGCGCTGGATTGGCCTACGCCGGCGCTCCGGCACCCAATCAGTTACCTACTGGCGGTCAGGTTGTCGGCGGTTCGGCGAACATCTCGCAATCCGGCGCGACCATGAACATCAACCAGTCGAGCCAGCGTGCCGCCATCAACTGGCAAACCTTCAATGTCGGCGCCTCCGCGACGGTGAATTTCAATCAGCCATCATCGAACAGCGTCACCCTCAACCGGGTGCTCGACAGCAATCCCAGCCAGATTTACGGCCACATCAATGCCACGGGGCAGGTGTTCTTCACCAATCCGAACGGCGTGTATTTTTCGTCGAGTTCCAGCGTCGATGTCGGTGGCTTGGTCGCGACCACCCACGGCATCTCGACCGACGACTTTATGGCAGGCGGGAACAACTTTTCACGTAACGGAGCCACCGGTAGCATCGTCAACGACGGCAGTCTGAAAGCCAAGCTCGGCGGCTACATCGCCCTGCTGGCGCCGGAAGTTCGCAACCAGGGTGTGATCGTCGCCCAACTGGGCACGGTGGCAATGGCTGCCGGCGAGACATACGAGCTTCAGTTCGACGGCAATAACACGCTTGCCAACATCCGTGTCACCCCGGCGACCATCAAGGCGCTGGTGGAGAATAAGCATGCAGTCCAGGCTCCAGGCGGCCTGATCATCCTTTCGGCGCAGGCGGTTGATCGCCTCCAAGGTGGGGTTGTTAACAATAGCGGGACGCTTGAGGCGACGGGTATTACCAATAATGGCGGCCGGATCATGCTGGAGGGTGACAACATCACGCTCGCTGCCGGCAGCAGAATTGATGCGTCCGGTGCGACAGGTGGCGGCACCGTTCTGGTCGGGGGCGACCAGCAAGGAAGCGGCCCCATGCATCAGGCCACCACAGTGACCATGGAGGCCGGTGCTTCAATCGACGCCAGCGCCACCCGGAGCGGCAACGGGGGCAAGATCATACTGTGGTCAGCGGTTTCCAATCCTGACTCGGTGACCAGTGTCAGCGGTTCAATATATGCAGCTGGTGCGAGGACCGGCAGCGGCGGGCAGGTCGAAACCTCGGGTTATCGGCTTTCCGTCAACGGCTTGGTGAACGCGGGCTTTGGCGGCCGGTGGCTGCTCGACCCGACCAATATCACGGTGGAGGCGGCAAACAGCCGCCCGGTCGGCCTAGACGTGCTGACCGGCAGTATCGTCAGCGCCCTGAATGCCGGGACCAGCGTGACCTTGTCCACCACGGGGACTGGGACACTGACTGGCGTCAGTGGAACGGGTCCGGTCGGCGGTAGCGGCGATATCTTCATCAACAGTTCAATCGTAACAGGGACCATGGCATCGACCGCCACTCTGACCTTTGACGCCTATCGCAATATCATTTTGGCGGCTGGTGCCAATATTGACGCGTCCGGAGCTGGAATCGGCAAGAGCCTGAACCTCGTCATGAATGCCAATGACGGTAATGGCACGGGCTTTATCCAACTTGCTGTCGGCGGAACAGCCACCTCCATCAACACCAACGGCGGTAGTGTGTGGCTGGGTGGAGGCACGTTGAGTTCCACGCCCAACTGGAACGGATTGAACGTTGGCAACGGATTCGCCACCGGCGATTCCACCAGCAACAGTAACGGCGTCTTCTTCGGCCAGATATCAATCAGCACGTCGGGCGGCAATGTTGCAGTCTATGGCAAGGGTGTGTCGGGAACTTCCGCAGTCACTAACCCTGGCGAAACCTCGCCGTCGAATGATGGCATGCGTTTCTCATACGCATACAGCAGCTCGATAAACTCCGGCACTGGCACCATTTACCTTGACGGACTCAACCAGTTCGGTGGCGGAGCCAACTGGGGTTATGGCATCGATTTTTCTTATAGCGGCGTTGCAAGCGGGGTTACTCACACCGTTACATCGGCTGCCACGAGCGGGACCGCCATCACCCTCATCGGTGATTCCAGTGCGGCAACCAATGCCAGCTCCGGCAACAACGGCGGCGTGCTGTTTGATGCCACTACCGTTTCGGCAACCGGTGGCGGTTCCATTTCGGTTACTGGCGTTACAGGCGCGGGGTCGGCGGGGGTCTGGCATGCCGGGATTGTTCAAAGTAGCAATATCGCTTCCTCCATTTTGTCTGGAACGGGCAACGTCACCCTGATCGGTGACAGCATGGACTTCAGCAACGGCGGCAAGAATTTGACCGTTTCCGGATCGGGAACTCTGACTGTCCAGCCCTATGCGACGGGGACGACGATCGGCCTGGGTACTGGCAGCGGGATGCTCAACTTGGCATCCTCGGTTTTCACCACCAATTTTGTCAACGGTTTCTCTGGCATCACTGTCGGCAGTTCCACTGCAGGTGACGTCAATGTGGGCGGGGCGGTGACCTACAACGATAACCTAACTCTTAAGACCGCAGGCAGCATTACCGTGGCCAGTGGCGCGTCGCTTACTGGGACAAGCGGACAGAATGCCAGCCTCGTCTTGTGGTCGGATGCTGATGCAAACAGCAATGGTTACATCGCGCTATCGGGCTCGATCAATACCAACGGCGGAAACGCATGGCTTGGCGGAGGGGCGCAGAGCGGAACGTTATGGAGCGGGCTGACTGTGGGAAACGGTTCGGCTTGGGGCAATTCCACGCAATCAGGCGGCATTAACCTATACAATGGCAGTAGCATAACCACTAGCGCAGGAAACATAAGTCTTTCTGGTGCCACCGCACAAACC
>CAIYCT010000178.1 GCA_903924765.1 uncultured Rhodospirillaceae bacterium
CAGCGTGATCAGTACGGCGTTCGGCAAAGCCATTCGGATTCCTGCTGTGTGCCACGGCTTGAACGAATACCGCCACATCACCAAGATTGCTTTCTTGTCTGCCTTGAACAACACGCCTGGACATTTTGCCTATGCGGATAAGGTGCTGGGTATTTCCTCTGATCAACTCCGCCAAGCACGATCACACCAAGTGGCTTACCAGTCGATCATGCGGACGGCATTGCGGGATGCCGACAGCAAGGCGGAAATCACCGTTCTGGTTCCGGATATTGCTTTGGGCAATTGGCTGACAGGCGTGTTTCCCGGCTCAAAGTTGTATGCACATCAACCCGCAGATGAATGCAAAGCCGTGCTGGGAGATGCCAAAAAGGCGAGAGGAAAGGTAATCAAGAAATCCGTATTGACACCAACTGAACGCAGTGCTCGGCGTTATGAAAAGAGCAAGGAGTTAATTCGCACGAAAGACACCTTAATTAAGGTGCTTTTCGTGCGAAATGATATCGAGTTATCTCACGAGAAATCAGTTCAATCACTCAATGTTGAACGCACCACACATGTCAATTGGGATGATGTCCGTGTTCAACTGCGTCAATGCCACGAGCAGGTGCAAACCAAAAAGGAGGACAACACGCTGATCTCTGGTGCCTTGTTTGATCTGGAGAAGGACAAGACCAGCACCAAGGGCTTGACCAATATCGTCGGGATCAATGGCGTTTGGCTTGACTTCGATGGCGGTGAATTGATGCCAAATGAATTCGCCCGGATGTTCGGCGAGGTCAGATGGCTGATGTTCAACTCGTTCAACAACGGCAAGGATGGACAGACCAAGTTCCGTGTGATTTTCCCGACCAAATCACCGATGACGCCGGAGATGTACCACTCGATATGGGATGCAATTGCCTCAAGGATCAAGGAATTCGGGTATTTCGCCGGAACTGATATCACCTACGACAAGGCGGTGAAACTTGGCAGAAATATGCCGCCGAAATCCGGCCTTGATGTGTCAAAGAGAACAGCGAATTCCTTCTACTATCTGCCCTGCCGTGCTGGATTGGGAAAGAAGCACTCTTTTTGGAGAGAGAACTGGTCGGATAATATCCCACTTCTTGATCCGGATGTGTGGTTGAGCTATGCACCACTTGAGGAACAGCAATACGAAGTGAAACCAGCCTATCAGAACGGCCGCAGTGATAAACTTGAGCTTGTTGTCGATCGCCTCAAACACGATCACAAGAAAGATCAGATTCAAGACTTGAAACAAATGACGCTTAACTCTGTGAACGAAATCGCGAAACAGAATGCGATTAGTGAATGGAGAACAACGCCACCAGGAACTGGAAACAACGCCTTTTATCGCTTGGCGTGTAAACTGAAGGCATCGGGAATGGATGACTATCAAATTCGGGCAACCTTGGAACAGGAAGCCGCGTTCGGTCGATCACCAACAGAACGACGCCGTGAGATACCGGGCATTATGAGCAGTCTCCGAAAGTTCACACCGACCAAGATGGCGGCGTGATGATGATGGTGAGAAGGAACTTGGTAGCATTTTAGGCAAATGGACATCGCCATTGGTTGATGTCCGAATATCTAAAATGTCATCGGGTGCGATTCCGAAAGTGGCCATTTCGAAAATCGCACTCGGTGCGATCCAAAAATCGAGAGGTCAAAAATCGCACCCGATGACATTTTAGGTAATTTCATTGCGGAACTCGGAGAGTTTTCATCCGGTTATCGGTGATCATTCGAAAGGTTATGGATTGATGGGCGAGATAGATAAAATGTCTGTTTGTAAGCGCCGTGATTTTTGACGATTCAGAATGAGTACTCAGTGCGCGTGATTTTCGGTTTTGAAAAAGCGCTTACAAACAAAGATTTGTGCGACATTTTATCGATTGTAGCCCGGCAATGATGTTGGCATAGGAACAGAACGGTGTCGGGGGCTGCGGGGGCTACGGGGGCAAAATCAGAAAAAGTTTTTTTGACAGGAAGTCCGATTGCAGCCTTCGTCACCGTCGGGCAGCATGATGACCAGCGAGATTTTCCACCGGGCGAACCTATGCTCTCTCGCACGCCGACGCCGCCGCGCCAAGCGGTGTGCGGCGAGTGCGTTTCACCGCCATCGACCTCACCGGCATCATCGGGTTTACCCCTGTCGAAAAGTCCGGCATGATCAGTGCCGTACTGGGAAGCGGAAAGTTGAGAAAGTCACTGAGTTACTTCGACTGCGAAGGGTAATTGGCCTTATCGTTAGGCCGTTAGTCCCATAATGGGCAATATAGCCATTTTGAGGAATAATAACCCTTCGATGCTGAAGTAACTCAGTGACTTTCTGGGATTTCCGGTTCGCGGCATCGAAAAGATTTCCGCTCACACAGAAAGATCGACTACCTCGCCAACGATTGGCTCCGCGTATTTGAGCGCTCGCGGATTGCCCACGAAAACTTTTTCTGATCTTGCCACCGCAGTCTCCGCAGCCTCCGGCGCAATCGTGAACAGGTGGTGTCAAAGGACCTTGAGCGTTGCTCCCTTCATCGGGTATGGAGCCAGATTTTTCGCCCGGCGAAATCCTGATGAAAATTTCGCCCGATGAAAAATCGTGGGCACATCACGCCGATGGCCCTGACCGTGGCCGGCATGATCTCGCAATGACCACACGTCGGATGGCGAGACTGCATGGGAAGGAACATCCATGAGAGGAGTTTCATGGCGATGTGACCTCTTGCGAAATCCACGACCAGTGTCTCAGGCCGACAATTTGCGATACCCGCTGAAATGTGGTTGAGCGAGTTCGCGACCAGTGCCGCATTAAAGTTGTGGTGCTATCCGACATGGTTATGCCGACACCAGTACCTCGCTCACGGTCTGAAAGCCGCACCTGCGAATGGTATTCAGGATCGAGGTGCCAGACCATGCCCCGCCGCGACGAGTGGGCACCCCGCGTTCATTCATCGTCGAAGCAATCTTGTGGACGCTCACCGTACCGGCTCGGACGATCTCCCGAATGGTCGAGATGACCTTGGCGGCATGATCGTCGGCATCCTGGATCATCGTCCGATGACCGGCGGCTTGGGCTATTGGTAGGTTGGTGTGATTCCCGAGTCGCACGCCACGGGCTTTGGCTGCGGCCAGTGCGGCGACCGTGCGTTCGGAAATCATCCTTGCTTCCGCTTCACCGACGGCCGCCATAATATGGAGTGTCAGCCGATTGGCGGCGGGCATATCACAGGCCACGAACTCGACACCGGCATCCATC
>CAIYCT010000179.1 GCA_903924765.1 uncultured Rhodospirillaceae bacterium
AAAGCGCTTTTGTCGCCGCCGCTTCGGTGATGGCCGGACGTGCGGCGCTTGCCGCCGACATGGGCGACGACAACATCCTGCACCTGCCGTCGTGGAGCACCAGTTTGGGCCAGCCGGTGGCAGCGACCCCCTATGGCATGCCGTCGAAATACGAGACCAATCTAATTCGACGTCAAAGCCCCGGATTGACTCAGGTGGCGGCGTCGAGCGTGTCGTTCATGCCGCTGCAAGGGATGTTCGGCATCATCACCCCATCCGGTTTGCATTTCGAGCGCCATCACCAAGGCTGGCATGACATCGACCCCGCCCGGCATCGTTTCATGATCAATGGCTCGACTCCGGACTTCATCAAAAAGAACAAGGTCTATACGCTGGATGATTTGATGCGGATGCCGTCGGTGTCGCGCATGCATTTCATCGAATGCGGGGCCAATACCGGCATGGAATGGGGCAATGTGGCGGTTCCCACGGTGCAATACACCCATGGCATGTTGTCGTGCTCGGAATTCACCGGCGTGCCGTTGCGGGCGCTGTTGGAAGATTGCGGCGCGGATTTCAAGAAGGGCAAGTTCGTCTTGGCTGAAGGCGCCGACGGTTCATCCATGACGCGGACCATTCCCCTGGAACTGGTTATGTCGGGCGAAGTGATCGTGGCCTACGGACAGAACGGTGAAATGCTGCGCCCCGAAAACGGCTATCCCCTGCGCCTGATTGTTCCCGGCGTACAAGGGGTGTCGTGGGTGAAGTGGCTGCGCCGGATTGAGTTGGGCGACATGCCCTATGCGACCAAGGACGAGGCGGATCACTACATCGATCTGATGCCCGACGGACAGCATCGCCAATACACCTCGATCCACGAATGCAAGTCGGTCATCACCAGCCCATCAGGTGGTCAAGTGCTGCTGGACAAGGGCTATTACAACGTCACCGGTCTGGCATGGTCGGGGCGCGGCAAGATCAAACGGGTGGACGTGTCGTTCGACGGTGGAATCAATTGGGTCGAAGCCCAAATGCAAACCCCGGTTTTGTCCAAATGTTTGACGCGCTTCAACGTGGCGTGGCGGTGGGATGGACAACCCGCCATCTTGCAGTCTCGCGCCGTGGATGAAACCGGTTTTGTGCAGCCGACTTATGGTCAATTGCGGGCCGTGCGATCAACCCGATCCATCTATCACAACAACGCGATCCAATCTTGGAAAGTGGTCGAAAGCGGGGACATCAGCAATGTTCAAGTGCTTTAATTCCAATTTGGCGGTGGGTTTCGCCGCAATGGGCATTGCGCTGATAAGCGTTCAGGCTTTTGCGGTGGATGATTATGCGGGCATCGGTCGCGTCGCCACACCGGCCGAAGTCAAAGCCTGGGACATCGACGTGCGGCCCGACTTCAAAGGCTTGCCGGTCGGGTCTGGAAGCGTCGAACATGGCCAGACCCTGTGGGAAGACAAATGCGCGTCCTGTCACGGGACCTTTGCCGAAAGCAACAAAGTGTTCACTCCGTTGGTGGGCGGCACCACCAAGGAAGACATGGTCACCGGCCATGTGGCCAATCTGAACCGTCGCGATTTCCCTGGCCGCACCACCTTCATGAAGGTGTCCAGTATCTCGACGCTCTATGATTACATTCGCCGCGCCATGCCGTGGAACGCGCCCAAATCGTTGAGCGACGACGATGTTTACGCAGTGTTGGCCTATTTGCTGAACCTCTCAGACATCGTCCCCGATGATTTCGTGCTGAACGATCAAACCATCCGTGACGTGCAAAAGATATTGCCCAACCGCAACGGCATGACCACCGATCATGCGTTGTGGCCGGGTGACAATTTCGGGCACGGCAAGACCAAGTCCGACACCCACAACATCGCTTGCATGAAGGATTGCAAAAAGGAAGTGACCATCGCATCGACTCTGCCCGATTACGCCTGGACGTCCCATGGCGATTTGTCGAAGCAGAATCGGACCTTTGGCGCGACGCGCGGCAAGAAAACGGGCAAGGGGGACGATAAGGCCGAGGCCGTCGGCCTCACGCCGTTCGAATTGGCGCAGAACTCTGGATGCTTGGGCTGTCATGGCACCACTGCCAAGATTGTCGGTCCCGGCTACAACGAGGTGGCCGACAAATATCGCGGCAAGGATGTGCTGGCCCAACTGACGGCCAAGGTGAAAGCCGGTGGAGAAGGGGTGTGGGGATCGACACCCATGCCGCCGCAATCAGAAGTCAAAGATGACGATATCAAAACGCTGGTTTCGTGGATCTTGGCCGGGGCCAAGGAACACTGATCTAACGAATCAACGATCAATCGATTTACTGTAGGGAGTACGCATGATGTCAACAAATCGGAAAGACCATAACCGCCGCAGCATATTAAAGTTCGGCAGCAGTCTGGGCGTTCTAGCATTAGGGGCCTTTTTGCTCCCGCGCCGGGCTTGGGCCGAATGGAACAAAGCCGCGTTCGACGGCAAGAACATGTCTGACGCCTATAAGGCCATGGGCGTCGATGGCGCCACCGAAAGCGCCGAAGTTCAAATCTTGGCGTCCGACATCGCCGAAAACGGCGCCGTGGTGCCGATCCAAGCGGTGAGCAAGCTGCCCAACACCACGCAGATTTCCATTATGGTCGAAAAAAATCCCAACATGCTGGCCGCCTTGTTCCAGATCGGGCCCGACATGGTCCCCGACGTGACCACGCGCATCAAGATGGGGCAAACATCCAACGTCATCGCTTTGGTCCAAGCCGATGGGAAATTCTATACCGCGTCCAAGGAAATCAAAGTGACCTTGGGCGGTTGCGGCGGCTGA
>CAIYCT010000180.1 GCA_903924765.1 uncultured Rhodospirillaceae bacterium
GCCTGCCAAGCAAATTTCAACATCGGGCGGGACATCCCCCGAACAATGGACCACCCGCTGCTGCGCCTTCGCTTGTTTTCAGTTCGCACCTTCCGGGTGTCGGTGGTGGGCGGCTTCGTCACCCGGTTGGGCATCGGCGGGCTGCCGTTCCTGCTGCCCTTGCTGTATCAGTTGGGTTTGGGTCTGCCCGCTTGGCAATCAGGACTGTTGATGATGCCCGCCGCCATTGCCGCCATGGGCATGAAATTCGTCTCGATCTGGGTGTTAAGACGTTGGGGCTATCGCACTGTTTTGGTGATCAACACACTGATGATCGGCGCGACCATCGGCTGTTACTCGTTGGTGGAACCGTCCACGCCGATCCCGTTGATCGTGCTGATGGGGCTTGGCCAAGGGTTCTTCAATTCGCTGCAATTTTCCAGCCTGAACAGCATGGCTTATGCGGACATCGAAGGAGCCGATTCCAGCATGGCCGCCACCATTGCCAGTTCGCTGCAACAAATGGCGCTCAGCTTCGGCTTGGCGGGCGGCGCTATCGTAACCGCCTGGTTCCTGGGCGATTTGCCGCAAACCGACAAAACCGCCTTGATCGAAGCGCTGCATTACGCCTTTCAAACCCTGGCTATTATCACCGTGATCTCGTCTGCCTCCTTCTGGACCCTGCGCCCCGGCGACGGTGCCAGCGTCAGCGATGCGGGGGTCGAGAGGAAGTGACCTTCGCAGCCTCATTTCCCCCGAGGCTTGGCGCGGGCGGTGGGTTCCGCTTGCATGGGATCGTCGGGCCACCAATGCCGTGGGTATTGGCCTTTCATCTCGGATTTGACGGCGTGGTAGGTGTTGGCCCAGAACCCGGCCAGATCGTCGGTGACTTGCAATGGACGGCGGGCGGGCGACAGCAGGTGTAGCAGCACCGGCATTTTCCCATTGGCAATGCGCGGGCCATCGGCGCAGCCGAACATTTCTTGCAGCCGCACTGCCAGCACCGGTTTGTCGCCGGAATAATCCAGCGCGATGCGATTGCCGGTGGGCACAGCGACATGGGTGGGGGCCAGTTCGTCCAAGCGCTGCTTTTGCTGCCAATCCAGTAGGCTGTCCAGAGCTTGACGCAAATCCACCCCATCCAGATGACTTTTGCGCGTCACCCCACTCAGGAACGGGGCCAACCAATGCTCTAATGTCGCCAACAGCCCGCTTTCGGACGTGTCGGGCCACCCATCGTCGGACAGCAATCGCGCCAACAAGCGCACGCGGTCGCACCACGCTTGGGTGTCCTTGGTCCACGGCAAACAAGCCAACCCCAGAGTGCGCACGCCCTCGACCATGGCGGCGGCGAGTTGCTCCGGGTCAACTTTGTCCAAGCGGCGCTCGACCAGAACCAGGGCACCCAAGCGGCGCTGGCTGGATTGGGTCACCACCTGCTCGCGCCGGTCCCAGCGCACTTGGTCGGACCAGCTTATGTGATCGGCGAAATGGGTTTCGATCTCGGCCAGGCTTATGGGGGCGGCCAGAAACACTTTGGCTTCACGGCGGTCGCCGTCCAGTTCGGGGATGACCAGATAATCCTGCGCCACCAACGGCTCGCTGCCCGAGAACACCGCGCCGCCGCCGCCCGACACTTGAAAACGGAACCCCTCCCCGCCCCGGCGCTTGGCGATGCGGTCGGGATAGGCGAAGGCCGCCAATAACCCCACTTCGTTGGCGATCCCAGCCTCGGCCCCGGCTTGTAATCGCAAGCGCGACCGCCCATCCTTGGCCAAGTCACGCACCCGAGCCAACGCCCCGCGATCCACTTCCAACCCGTCATAGCCTTTGCCGCTGCGCAAGGCCTCGATACGCAAGCGCAGATCGGCGTCGCGGAAACCCGGCCGAGCCTTCAGGATATCGCGCTCGGATAGCAACGCCGCCAAATCGCAGGCCAAACCGCGCAATTCCAAGCCTTCCGCCGCAAGCATCATATGGGCCAGACGGGGATGGGTCCCCAATCTCTGCATGCGTCCACCATGCTTGGTCAGCCCCCCGTTTTGATCCAGCGCGCCCAACTCGGTCAGCAGAGACTTGGCTTCGGCGATGGCGGCTGCGGGCGGTTGGTCCATCCAGGCCAAGCTTGAAACATCGCGCACGCCCCAAGCGGCCAAATCCAGCATTAGCGGAGCCAAGTCGGTTTCCAATATTTCCGGGATTGAGGCCGCCGCCAAGGCGCGATCCTCAGCCGCCGACCACAGGCGGTAACAGGTGCCCGGCCCCAAGCGCCCGGCGCGGCCCCGGCGTTGGTCGGCGGAGGCGCGGCTGACCGGCCCGGTCACCAAGCGAGTCATGCCGGTGACCGGATCGTAGCGCGGCATGCGCATCAACCCAGCATCCACCACCACCCGCACCCCTTCGATGGTCAAGCTGGTTTCGGCGATGGCCGTGGACAGGATCACGCGCCGTACCGATCCATCGGCCCGCAAAGCCCGGTCTTGTTCGGCTTGGGTCAAGTCGCCATACAAAGCAGCCACTTCGAAGCCCCTAATATCCAACGCCGCCTCGACCCGGCGGATTTCACCCTGGCCGGGAAGGAACACCAGGATATGCCCGTCCTCGGTCTCAAGCGCCGCGCGGCCCACCGCTTGGGCAACGTCTTGAACAAATCGCCTGGAATCGGGCCGCTGCAAATGAATGGTCTCGACCGGAAACGCGCGGCCTTCGCTGGTTAGGATCGGCGCGTCGCCCAGCAGTTTCGACACCGCCTGACCGTCCAAGGTCGCCGACATCACCACCAGCTTTAAATCTTCGCGCAGCGCGTTTTTGGCTTCCAAGCACAAAGCCAGTCCCAAATCCGCCTGCAAACTGCGCTCATGAAATTCGTCGAAGATCACAAGGCCGACGCCGTCCAAGGACGGGTCGTCCAGGATCATGCGGGTCAGAATGCCCTCGGTGACCACCTCGACGCGAGTGTTGGGGCCGACTTTTGACTCAAAGCGAATGCGATAGCCGACCCGTTCGCCCACCGGCTCGCCCAGGACATCGGCCATGCGCCGCGCAGCAGCCCGCGCCGCCAAGCGGCGCGGTTCCAGCATGATGATGCGTCCAGCGCCCAACCAAGGCTGCCCCAGCAATGCCAAGGGCACGCCGGTGGTTTTGCCCGCGCCCGGCGGAGCTTGAATGACCAGATTAGACTCCTGGTCCAAGGCCCGAATGATTTGGGGCAGAATTTCCTGAATGGGCAAGGCCGCCATTTTTTCCGTTCGACTCATCGCAGTTCAGATTGCCAACTTAAGGAAGGTGAGGGATAATAGTGGGGTAATACCAACATTTATTGGGGATTGATCCATGAAACTGTCACCTTTGGTCGGCGTTGCCGCCCTCGCGATGCTGTATGTCACTCCGACCCTGGCCGACGCTCCGCCCGCTTTCAGCCCGTGCAAGGCCTGTCACAAGGTTGAAGCCGGTGGCAAGGGCATCGGCCCCTCCCTGTTCGGCGTTGTTGGCCGCAAGGCTGGCACGTTGGAAGGCTTCGCCTATTCCGAAAACATGAAGAAGGCCGATTGGACCTGGGACGACGCTCACCTGACCACCTGGTTGACCGACCCCAAGGCCATGGTTGCCGGCACCAAGATGGCGTTCCCCGGCATCAAGAAGCCCGAAGACTTGGCCGCTGTCATCGCCTACTTGAAGACCCTGAAGTAGTCGAATCCCACTGTTAAGGAAGCCGCTGCGGTCCTGGTCGCAGCGGCTTTTTTATTTAAGATATCCCATCTCGGTATAATAGCGCCGGGCCCCGTCATGCAGGGGAATTGCGATGCCCGCTTTGGCCGACTCGACCCGACTGAGATTGGCCAGCACCGGATGCAAGCGGATCAAGGCCGAGAAATTGCCGTGAATGGCCTTGACGATCTCATAAACGAATTCAGACGGCGTCCGCTCGGTTGTGACCAACAAGGTGCGAACCGCCAAGGTGGTCACATCCTCCTTGATGCCGTCATACGAATTGCCGGGAATAACCAGCTTTGAAATCCATGGCATGCGAGCTTCGCCTTGAGCGATAATAGCGGGCGAGAGCGACAACGGCACCGCGCCACATTGATCGATGGCCCCCATCACCTCGGTCATGGGATGAACGCCCGAGAAGAACGCCGCGTCCAGATTGCCGTCGCACAATGCTTGCGCCTGGGCGTCCAGATCAAGCTCGACCACCTGAGCGAAATCCCCTTCGGAAATCTTGGCCGCCTGCAGCACGGCATCGGCCATGGAGCGCTGGAACGATCCCACCTTGCCCAAATTGACGCGCTTGCCCCTTAAATCGTTGAATTGAACGATTTGCGATTCGGGGCGAACCAGCACCACCACGGCTTCGCCATACAAGCTCATGATGGCCCTAAGGTCGTGGACCGGCGTGCCTTGATGGCCCTCGCCGCTGCCGCCCGCCAAGGCCGCCGCCCGCGATTGCGCCAGCCCCAATTCTACTTCGCCGGACCCAACGGCGGACAAATTGGCCGACGATCCGATGCTGGGCTGGACCAAACATGTGCGGCCTTGAATCTTGTCCTTGTTCAACACCCGGCACAACGCCCCGGCGGTGGGAAAATAAAATCCCGACGCTTCGCCCGAAGAGATGACCAAGGGAGCGGGATGATCCGCCGACCAAGCAGCCCCGCATCCACACCAAACCATTCCCATCAAGGCGAAAAAGAAACGCAGAGAACCCTTCACCGGACCCACCTAATTGAAAAATTTCACCGATCATAGACGCTCAAAAAGCAAGCGCAACCTCATTCATAGTCTTACGCTAAGGTAGGGTGATATGGGTAGGGGCTACCCACTCTTTGCACTTGCGCTTTTAAAGAAGGCAGGTAGGATAACCCTCTTAAGGGTAGGACAGAACCGCCCGCCACTAAAGGAATTTTCCATGGTTGTCCCTTCCAGCCGTCCTATCGACGTTGTTTTGGCCGAAAAGAACCCCTTGCTACAAAGCAGCTTGACCCAGGTTTTCGAAGACGATGAGCGTTTTCGCTTGGTCGCCGTCACCGCCGATGGCGAACGCTTCCTGGAAGCCATCGAACGCATTCCCTTCGACGTGGGCGTCATCGGCTGGGAGATGCCCTATCTGGACGGCCGCGGCGTCTTGCAGGCCTTGCGCAATCGCGCCGACGGCCCCAGGGTCATCATCTATACCGGCAATTCCAATCCCGATGTGCCCCGGCAAGCCATCACCTTGGGCGCGGCGGGGTTCTGCTCGAAGCGCGAACCGGCGTCGCAATTGATCGACACCGTGCTGGCCGTCGCCCACGGACGCATGGTGTTTCCGTTCATCGACGTCTCTAGCCTTGCCACCGACCCCTTGGCGGTGTTGACCCCGCGCGAACGGGAATTGCTGGCGTCGTTGGCCAGCGGCCTGACCAATCAACAAATGGCCAGCCAATTGGACATTTCGCTCAATACCGTCAAATTTCATCTAAAAAATTTGTACGACAAACTGGCCGTGGGCAATCGGGCGCAAGCAGTGGCCTTTTATCTTAAAGGGCGGGAGAATCGGTGAGCCAGCTTCGCGCCTACGACCTTAGAGGCGCCACGGAATCCGCCGCTAGGGCGGCCTATGAGGGGATTGGCCGGGGCGATTTAGCGGCTGCGGACCGCGACGCCATTGCCGCCATGCACCAATCCTTGCGCCAATTGGGCCTTGCCGCCATGGTCCTGATCGGCAAAGGCCCCAAAAGCGAAACGCCGGTTCTGTATCATGGTGAACGCTTAGGCGATTCCGCCCGGCCCGCACACTGGGATTTGGTGCTGGACCCCATGGAAGGCACCAGCTTCCTGGCCTCGGGCATGACCAACGCCATGGCCTGCCTGGCTGTCGCCCCGCCCGGAACCCTGTTCGACCCCGGCCCCGCCTTCTTCATGGAAAAGCTGGTCGTTCCTCCTGCCGCCAAGGGCAAAGTGGACCCAACCGCGCCGATCAAGGAACGATTGAGGGATCTTGGCCTGGCCTTGAACAAACCCATCGACCAATTGGTCATCTTTGTGTTGGAAAAACCGCGCCACCGTGACTTGGTGGTTCGCATTCAAACGGCGGGGGCGCGCGTGTCGCAATACCCAGCTGGGGACGTAGCCGGATCGTTGATGGCGTCCATTCCTCAATCCGGTATCGACGCCATGATGGGAACCGGCGGCAGTCCCGAAGGCCTGTTGGCCGCCATCGCCGTCAAGAATATGGGCGGAGATTTCTTCTGTCGCCTGGACCCATTGCTGGCCATGGAACGCAAAGCCGTCGCCGATGCGGGCATGGACACGGAAAGCTGGCTGGGACTGGACCGCTTGGTGCGCACCGATCAGGCGTTGTTTTGCGCCACCGGCATTACCTCGGGCCTGTTGCTGGACGGCATTCGGCCTGAATCCGGGGGCTTCAAAGTGCAGTCCATGTTGGTGGGAGGCGAGGCTCAACCGCGCCAAATTTTAAATTCCTGGTTTGCCAAAGGATAAGTCCGTGCCGCATAACCGAACCCTGTCTCGTCCCGTCATCCTTGGCATCGTCGGCGATTCCGCGTCGGGCAAAACCACCTTGGCGTCGGGCATCGCGACCATTTTGGGCACGGATCGCGTCACCGTCCTATGCACGGACGATTATCACAGCTTAAACCGCACCGAACGATTCAAGACCGGCGTCACCCCGCTGGACCCCACCTATAATTTCATTGATATCCTGGAACAACACTTGCGGCTGCTGCGCGACGGCCTGCCGATTCTGAAACCGGTTTACGAGCACCGTCACGGCACACTGACCCGCCCGGTCTACGTGCCGCCCACCGAATACATCATCGTCGAGGGGTTGCTGGCCTATCACACGCGCGCACTCAGGGATTGCTTCGACGTCAAGATCTTCCTGGAGCCCGGAGATTCCTTGAGGTGCAGCTGGAAAATTCGCCGCGACTGCGCCGAACGCGGCTACACCCAAGAGCAAGTCGAGACCGAATTGCAACGCCGCCAGCACGATGCTGGGCTCTATATTCACCCGCAGCGGACCTTCGCCGACATTGTCATTCGTTTTTTCAATCCCGACCCAGAAAAAGAAGTCGACGCCGCCCATTTAAGTGTGAGACACACGTTGCGCCCGACGTTGCCTCACCCCGACATGACGCCGATCTTGGACGTGGGGGGCCGCGCCGGATACCGCCTTCAACTGGCGAGAGACGTGGATGGCAAACCGGTGGACATTTTGGACATCATGGGCGACATCGACGACAGACGGGCTCGAACCGTTGAAGATTTGTTTTGGAGTCTGATACCGGAAGCGCACCACATGAGGGACCATGCCCAGTTGGGCCGCGTCATTGACGAACGCAATCAAGCGATCATCAGCCATCCCCTGGCCCTGTCGCAATTGCTGGTTACCTATCATTTGGTCAAAGCGGCCCTAGGTCACACCGTAGTTTAGCAAAGGGTTGAAATGACGAACCATTCTGATCTCGCCAACGCTATCCGCTTCTTGGCGGTCGATGCCATCGAAAAGGCCAAATCCGGCCATCCGGGCATGCCCATGGGAATGGCCGACGTGGCCACCGTCTTGTTCACCCAATTCTTGAAATACGACGCCAAGGCCCCCCGCTGGCCCGATCGAGACCGATTCGTTCTGTCCGCCGGTCATGGCTCCATGCTGCTGTACGCGCTGGGATATTTGACCGGCTACGACGATCTGGATATTGAGCAGATCAAGTCGTTCCGCCAATTGGGCTCACGGACCGCCGGACACCCAGAATACGGACACGTCTCGCTGGCCGAAACCACCACCGGCCCTCTGGGACAGGGCCTTGCCAACGCGGTCGGGTTCGCCCTGGCCGAAGCCATGCAAGCCGCCCGCTGGGGCAAAGACGTGGTCGATCATTTCACCTACGTCATCGCTGGCGACGGCTGCTTGATGGAAGGCATCAGCCAGGAAGCCATCACCCTGGCCGGTCATTTGAAACTGAATAAGCTGGTGTTGTTTTGGGACGACAACCACATCTGCATTGACGGCGACACCAGCCTGTCCACCTCGGACGATCAGATCAAGCGCTTCCAGGCTGCGGGTTGGAACACCTTGGCCATCGACGGCCACGACCCGGTCGCCATCGCCAACGCCATTGCCACCGCCAAGTCATCGGACAAACCGACCATGATCGCCTGCCGCACGGTAATCGGCTATGGCGCGCCCACCAAGGGCGGCACCGAAAAGGTCCACGGCTCTCCCTTGGGCGCAGATGAAATCGCCGCCGCCCGCGCAAAATTGTCCTGGCCCCATGAACCGTTCGTCACTCCCGACGCCATCCTAAGCGCGTGGCGCGCCGCAGGCAGCAAAGGCTCGACCATCCGCGCCGCGTGGGAAACCCATCTGCAAGCCTCGGGCGTCAAGGACGAATTCATGCGCCGCAATTCCGGCGTCTTGCCGGTGGATTGGCGCAAGGCCGTGACCGATTTCAAGACCAAGGTCGCCACCGAAAAGCCCAGTTGGGCCACCCGTAAAGCCAGCCAGGAAGCGTTGGAAGTGCTGACCGCGGCCATTCCCGAACTGGTGGGCGGCTCGGCCGACTTGACCCACTCCAATCTGACCGACACCAAGGCGTGCAAGCCGTCGATCACCCCGGGTCATTTCAATGGCCGCTATATCCACTACGGCATTCGCGAACATGGCATGGCCGCCATCATGAACGGCCTGTCGCTGCATGGCGGGTCCATTCCTTACGGCGGCACCTTCCTAATCTTCGCCAACTATCTATGGCCCGCCCTGCGCATGAGCGCCATGATGCAGCAACGAGTGCTGTACGTGCTGACCCACGACTCCATCGGTTTGGGCGAAGACGGCCCCACCCACCAGCCCATCGAGACCTTGGCCGCCCTGCGCGCCACGCCCAACGTGCTGGTGTTTCGTCCCTGCGATCCGATCGAAACCATCGAAGCCTACGAAGCCGCCCTGGACGCCGTTGACAGCCCCAGCGTCTTCGCCCTATCGCGCCAAAACCTGCCCACCGTGCGCACCGATACCGGCTCGGAAAATCTGACCGCCAAGGGTGCTTATGTGCTGTCCCCCGCCTCGAGCAAACATCAAGTGACGTTAATCGCCACCGGGTCTGAAGTCAGTCTGGCGCTGGCCGCGCAGAAACTGTTGGCGGAAGAGGGCGTTGGCGCTTCCGTGGTCTCGATGCCGTGTTGGGAGTTGTTTGACCGCCAGCCCAAGGAGTATCGTCAAGCCACATTGGGCGCGGGCGTGGTCCGCATCGCCGTCGAGGCGCTCAGCACGTTCGGCTGGGACAAGTATGTGGGCGAGAATGGCGCGGTGATCGGCATGACCGGTTTCGGCGCCTCGGCCCCCGCCGATAAATTGTACGAGCATTTTGGCATCACCGCCCGCGCCGTCGCCGATGCGGCGCGGCAACGTCTATAAAACAGTCTTGGGAGAGAGATAATGGCCCTTGTGTCCCTTCGTCAATTGCTGGATCACGCCGCCGAGCACGATTACGGCTTGCCCGCCTTCAACGTGAACAACATGGAACAGGTCAAAGCCATCATGGAGGCGGCCAACGCCACCAATAGCCCAGTCATCTTGCAAGGTTCTGCTGGCGCGCGCAAATATGCGGGCGAGCCGTTCCTGCGCCATTTGATCCTGGCGGCGGTGGAAGCCTATCCGCACATTCCCGTCTGTATGCATCAAGATCACGGCGTCTCGCCCGGCGTGTGCGTGCGGGCCATTCAATCGGGCTTTTCGTCGGTGATGATGGACGGGTCGCTGCGCGAAGACGGCAAGACCCCCGCGTCCTGGGATTACAACGTCGCCACCACCGCCGACGTGGTCAAGCTGGCCCATTCCGCCGGGGTTTCGGTGGAGGGCGAACTGGGCTGTTTGGGATCGCTGGAAACCGGTCAAGCCGGTGAGGAAGACGGCGTCGGGGCCGAAGGCGTGTTGGACCACTCGCAATTGCTGACCGACCCGAATGAGGCGGCGGAGTTCGTCAAACTGACCCATGTGGACGCTTTGGCAATCGCCATTGGCACCAGCCACGGCGCGTACAAGTTCAGCAAGAAACCCACCGGCGCGGTGCTGCGCATCGACCGCATCAAGGAAATCCACGCTCGCATCCCCAACACCCATCTGGTCATGCATGGCTCGTCCTCGGTGCCCCAGGAATGGCTGGAAATCATCAATTCCCATGGCGGCGATTTGGGCCAGACCTACGGCGTGCCGGTTTCCGAAATCGTCGAAGGCATCAAGCACGGCGTTCGCAAGGTTAACATCGACACCGATCTGCGCATGGCCTCCACCGGCTCGATCCGCCGCTTCTTCGTCCAGAACCCCAAGGAATTAGACCCGCGCAAGTATCTGAAGGACGCGCAAAACGGCATGGTAGAGATTTGCAAAGCCCGCTACGAGGCCTTTGGCGCCGCTGGCCAAGCGAGCAAGATCCGTCCCTTGTCGCTGGATGAGATGGTCAACCGCTACGCCAAGGGCGACTTGGACCCCCGTATCGTCTAAGGAGATCCTTTATAATGACCGTCAAAATCGCCCCCTCCATTTTGTCCGCCGACTTCGCCCGTTTGGGCGACGAGGTCAAAGCCATCGACCAAGCCGGGTGCGATTGGATTCACGTGGATGTGATGGACGGTCATTTCGTGCCCAATCTGACCTTCGGCCCCCCGATCATCAAGGCCATCCGGTCTTGGACCGCCAAACCGTTCGACGTACATCTTATGATCAATCCGGCCCAGCCCTCGATCAAGGACTATGCCGATGCGGGAGCCGACCTGATCACCGTCCATGCCGAGGCCGACTCGCATCTGGATCGCTCGCTGCAATTGATCCGCTCGCTGGGCAAGAAGGCGGGCGTGTCGCTTAATCCGCACACGCCGGAAAGCGTCGTCGAGTACGTTCTGGACAAGTTGGACCTGATCTTGGTGATGAGCGTCAATCCCGGATTCGGCGGGCAAAGCTTCATTCCCGCCCAACTGGACAAGATCGCCAAACTTAAGGCCATGATCGGAACGCGCCCCATCGAGATCGAAGTGGATGGCGGCGTCACCGCCGCTAATGCGGGCCAAATCATCGCCGCCGGAGCGTCGGTTTTGGTGGCGGGGTCGGCGGTGTTCAAATCCAAAGATTACGCTAATAATATCGCTGGGTTACGACAGAGTTAAATTCCCTGTCACGGAAGTTTCACTTTTGCGCCTTTGACTTCAAGGTGGCGATGGATAAAGTCTGCCGTCATTAATGAGACTTCCCGGAGACTGTGGGACATGAGCCAGCACACTGTCAAATCCTACGACGAGGAATTGTCACAGCTTACTAATATCATCACCCGCATGGCCGGGCTCGCTGAAGCGCAATTGTCCTCGGCGGTGCAAGCCATGGTCAAGCGCGACTCCGATCTGGCCGCCCGCGTGGTGTCGTCCGACGCCCAGGTGGACGATCTGGAATTGGACATCAAACAACTGACCGTTCGCCTGTTGGCGCTGCGTCAGCCTGTAGCGGGCGATCTGCGTCACATCGTCGCCGCGCTGAAGATCTCCAGTGAAATCGAGCGGATTGGCGATTACGCCGCCAACGTAGCCAAGCGCACCTTGGTGCTCAATCACCTTCCCGCCGTGCGTCCCGTGGGCGCCGTGCAGCATCTGTCGCGCTTGGTTCAGGAAATTCTGAAGGACGTCATCGACGCCTATATCGAGCAGGATGTGGAAAAAGCCATCAGCGTCTGGCATCGGGACGAGGAGGTGGACGACATGTACACCAGCCTGTTCCGCGAATTGCTGACCTACATGATGGAAGACCCCCGCACCATCACCGCTTGTTCCCATCTGATGTTCATGGCGAAGAACATCGAGCGCATTGGCGATCACGCCACCAACATCGCCGAAATTCTTCATTTCTCCGTAAGAGGGGAATCGGTCCCCGGTTCGCGCCCCAAAGGGGCCGGTCTGGATACCGAGCTTCCCCCCGCGGCATAACCAAAGGAGCTTTGTGGCATGCAAAACCAACTTTTAATTTTGGTCGTTGAAGACGAAACGGCCTTGGTGACCATGCTACGGTACAATTTGGAGAAAGAAGGCTACAAGGTCGTCGATGTGGGCGATGGCGAAGACGCTTTGGCCTTTGTTGCCGAACGCAAGCCCGATCTGGTCATCTTGGACTGGATGCTGCCCTCGCTGTCTGGCATCGAAGTGTGCCGCCAACTGCGCCGCAAGCCCGCCACCCGCGAAACCCCCGTCATTATGCTGACCGCTCGTGGCGAAGAAGGCGACAAGATCCGCGGCCTGAACACCGGTGCCGACGATTACGTCACCAAGCCGTTCTCGCTGCCCGAATTGATGGCCCGCGTGCGCGCCCTGCTGCGCCGCGCCCAACCCTTGCCGCAAAAGGGCAATCTGTCGTTTGGCGACGTGACCATGGATTTGTCGGCCCATCGCGTGGTGCGCGGCGAGCGTCAGATCCATCTAGGCCCGACCGAGTTCCGCCTGCTGCATTATTTCATGCAGCACCCCGGCAACGTTTTCTCGCGCGAAGAACTGCTGAACGCCGTTTGGGGACCAGATATCTATGTGGAGCCCCGCACCGTCGACGTCCATATCCGCCGCCTGCGCAAGGCCCTGAACGGCGACGACAACTCGGACATCATCCGCACCGTCCGCGCTGCCGGTTACGCACTGGACCTCAGTAAAGCTGCTTAAAACAGTGAAAGCTGCGGGCCAGCCTCGCCATCCGGTTCAATGACTAGGCCGGATTGAGACTGCAAGCACTCCTTGACCGCGTCATACGGCACGGCCGGGGATAGCCAATCCGCCCAGACCTGTTGCGGCAAAATCACCGGCATGCGGTCGTTCATCGCCGCCATCTCGGTCACGGCGTCGCAGGTGACGATGGTGAAGCGCTCGCCATCGGTAAGCCCGGCGAAGGCGAACATGTCGGAGTCTTGCAGTCGCAACCGCATCTTTTGATCCGGACGGCCCTTAGGTCCCCGCGTCCATTCCCACCATGCGGTGGCGGGAACCAGCACTCGGCGATTGACCAGCTCCTTAAAGGACGGTTTTTGATCCAGCGTTTCGCAGCGGGCATTGACCAAGGGGCCACCACCGTCCCACGATGGCCTAAGCCCCCAAATTTGCAACGCTCCGCCTTCGGCCCCGATCACCAAACCAATGTCGGTGGGGCGCACTTCCGCTTTGTTGGGCAGCGCGAAGATAGGAACGCCAAAACGTGCCTGTATCGAGGCTGGCTGCGTCTGCACTTCAAACCGCGAGCACATTAACCCTCCTTAGAAGCAACAATAAGAAACTCCTTATTGCCTTCCGGCCCTAGGATCGGGCTGTCCTCGATGCCGATCACCGACCAATGGGGCAAGCCGCCAACCCACTGGGCGATACGGTCGCACACTTCCTGGTGCAGGTCGGGATCGCGGACGACGCCGCCCTTGCCCACCCGGCCCTTGCCGACTTCGAATTGCGGTTTGATCAGCGCCGTCAGCCAAGCCTTGGGTTTGGTCAGCGCCAGAGCGGCGGGCAGCACGGTTTCCAGACCAATGAAGCTGGCGTCGCACACCACCATGTCCACCGGTTCCGGTATGTGCTCGGACGTCAGATGGCGGGCGTTGGTACGTTCCATCACCACCACGCGCGGGTCGTTGCGCAAGGACCACGCCAATTGTCCATGCCCCACATCCACCGCATAGACCTTAGCCGCGCCTCGGTTCAACAATACGTCGGTAAATCCGCCGGTGGACGCGCCCACATCCAAGGCCACCCAGCCCGTGGGGTCGATGGCGAAGTGATCCAACGCCTTGACCAGTTTCAATCCGCCCCGCGACACCCACGGATGGGCCGCGCCCTTAACCGTCAAGGGCTTGTCCTCGTCCATGGACAGGCCAGGTTTGTCCAAACGGCGATCTTCGCAGTAGACTTGGCCTGCCATGATCATGGCCTGAGCCTTGGCCCGGCTTTCCGCCAATCCTCGATCCACCAACATCTGATCGATGCGCTTTTTGGCCATGCTGTGTCCCGCCCCTTTCCTTAATCGTGCGTGGGGACGGCTTATATACCCATCCTCGTAGGCTTGACTACAATCTGCCAGCCGATCAAGCCGCACCTCCAGAAAAACAATCAACGATTGCCTTCCCACACCGCACCGCCGAAATACGTTCGCAACGCAGCATTAACCAATCTTAATAATCTGTTGCCGTAAGCACACACTTTGGGGCAAAAGCACCAGTTGCACACCAGTAGTTGGGGACAAGAGCCACCTCTGTCCTTGCTAGATGGCGACACGGCTCTTAGAGTGTACCGTGCCTAATCTTGGAAGGATACGGATCTGGTGACGACCGCCATACCAGACGACATCGCGAGAATGAATTTTGAAGATGCGCTTGCCGAGTTGGACAAAATTGTCCGCACCTTGGAAAGCGGTTCGATCAAGCTCGACGAGTCTATTTCCGCCTACGAACGAGGCGCCATATTGCGGTCACATTGCGAAAGCAAGTTGAAGGAAGCACAGGCCAGAGTGGATAAAATTGTCTTGGGCGCCGATGGCGCCGTTGGCCTTGAAAGCTCCGGTTTGCAGTGAATTCGGCCAAAAAATTTAAACGGGGCCAAAACCTGAAACCCATTAGGCCCGATACAGAAAACGACTAGGACAGAGCAAGGAACATCGTGCCTCAGAATTATACAAACCTTTCACTCTCCGAAGCGTTGGCTCAGATCGCCGAAGCCGTTAATGCCGAATTGGACCATCTGCTGCCTCTGCCGGACGGTCCTGAATCCCGTGTTGTCGATGCCATGCGTTATTCCGCCTTGGATGGCGGCAAGCGGTTGCGTCCGTTTCTGGTCATGCAGTCTTCCTATTTGTTCAATGTATCGAAAAGCTCGGCCCTGCGCGTCGCCGCCGCCATCGAGATGGTCCATTGCTACTCGCTGATCCATGACGACTTGCCCTGCATGGACAATGACGACCTGCGCCGAGGACGTCCCACCTGCCACCGTCAATTCGACGAAGAGACCGCTTTGTTGGCCGGTGACGCCCTGCTGACCAAATCTTTCGAGGTTCTGGCCGCCGAGGCCACCCATAGCGACCCCGCCGTACGGTGCGAATTGGTGTGGGAACTGGCCCACGCCTCGGGCTCCGCTGGCATGGTGGGCGGCCAAATGGTGGATTTGCGCGCCGCTCAATTCGCCATGGATGTCCCGGCCATCACCCGTTTGCAGCAGATGAAGACAGGTCGGTTGTTCGATTTCTCGTGCGTAGCTGGTGCGATCTTGGCCAAGGCCCCACATCAACAACGCCAAGCCTTGAAGAATTACGCCCACGACATGGGACTGGCTTTCCAAATCGCCGACGATCTGTTGGACGTGGAAGGCGACGCCGCCACCGTGGGCAAGCAAACCGGCAAGGACGCAGATGCGGGCAAAGCCACATTCATTTCCCTGTTGGGAGTGGAGCGGGCCCGCGCCCAAGCGGACATGTTGGCGGAGCAAGCCATCCGTCATTTGGACTCGTTCGATGAAAAAGCAGATTTGTTGAGAGCCACGGCAAAATTCGTGGTCAACCGCCGCTCATAAGTGAGAAGTAACAATGATTAAACGGACAACAGACCCTCATTCCCGCTTGCTGGATTCCATCTCGGATCCGCAAGATTTCCGGCATTTTACCGTCGAAGAGTTGCTGCAGCTCTCCGGTGAAGTCCGACAGGAAATGATCCATACCGTGTCCATGACTGGCGGACATTTGGGCGCTGGCTTGGGTGTGGTCGAATTGACTGTGGCTTTGCATCACGTTTTCAACACCCCCGCCGACAGGCTGATCTGGGATGTGGGCCACCAAGCCTATCCCCACAAGATTCTGACCGGTCGTAAGGAACGCATGCGGACCCTGCGCCAAGGCGGCGGCCTGTCGGGCTTTACCCGCCGGTCCGAAAGCCAGTACGACCCGTTCGGCGCCGGTCACTCCCCCACCTCCATCTCCGCCGGTCTGGGCATGGCGGTGGCGCGGGATTTGAGCGGCTCCAGCAACAAGGTTATCGCCGTGATCGGCGACGGCTCCATGAGCGCCGGTCAGGCCTATGAGGCTTTGAACAACGCCGGAGCACAGCATTCCCGTCTGGTGGTGATCCTCAACGACAACGACATGTCCATCGCCCCGCCAGTGGGCGCCATGAGCGCCTATCTGTCGCGTCTGCTGTCGTCGCGCACCTATCACCATCTGCGCCATTTGGCCAAGGATTTGGCCTCGATCCTGCCGCCTCCGTTGGAACGCGCCGCCAAGCGCGCCGAGGAATATGCGCGCGGCATGGTCACCGGCGGCACCTTGTTCGAGGAAATGGGCTTCTATTATGTCGGCCCGATCGACGGCCACAATTTCGACCACCTGCTACCGGTGTTGAAGAATGTCCGCGACACCGACGATCCAAAAGCCGTTCTGATCCATGTGGTCACAAAGAAGGGGCGCGGTTACGCCCCCGCCGAGCAAGCCGCTGACAAATATCACGGCGTCGGCAAATTCGACGTGGTCACCGGCGCCTTGGCCAAGCCCAAGGCCAATGCTCCCAGCTATACCTCGGTGTTTGCTAAGGCGTTGATCGCCGAAGCCAAGTCCGACGACAAGATTGTCGCCATCACCGCCGCCATGCCCGCAGGCACCGGCCTGGATAAATTCGCCGACCTACATCCCGAACGCGTGTTCGACGTGGGCATCGCCGAACAGCACGCCGTCACCTTCGCCGCCGGACTTGCCACCGAAGGATTCAAGCCGTTCTGCGCTCTGTATTCGACCTTCCTGCAACGAGCCTACGACCAAGTGGTGCACGACGTTGCCATCCAGCGTCTTCCTGTTCGTTTCGCCATTGACCGCGCCGGTCTGGTGGGCGCCGACGGCGCGACCCATGCGGGCAGTTTCGACTTGGCCTATCTGGGCTGCTTGCCCGATATCGTGATCATGGCCCCGTCCGATGAGGCCGAACTAATGCATATGGTGGCCACTGCCGTCTCCATCGACGACCGTCCGTCGGCGTTCCGCTATCCCCGCGGCGAAGGCGTCGGCGTCGAATTGCCTGAAAAAGGCTCGGTGCTGCCCATTGGCAAGGGCCGGATCATTCGTGAAGGCTCCCGCGTGGCCATTCTGTCGCTAGGCACGCGCTTGGGCGAATCCCTGAAGGCCGCCGACGATTTGGCGGCGCGCGGCTTGTCCACCACCGTGGCCGACGCTCGCTTCATGAAGCCCTTGGACGAAGAATTGATTGCTCGCCTCGCCCGCGACCACGAAGTCCTGATCACCGTCGAAGAAGGCTCTTTGGGCGGATTCGGCAGTCATGTGCTGAACTTCCTGGCCTTGTCCGGCGCGCTGGATCGCGGCCTAAAGGTCCGCCCGCTGAGTCTGCCTGATCGCTTTATCGAGCAGGAAGCGCCCATGACCCAATATGACGATGCGGGCCTCAACTGCGCCCAAATCGTCGGCGCGGTCCTGACCGCGCTGGATCAACCGCTGCCCCTGAAGCAAGCGCTTAAAGGATAGCAAGCCCTTAAAGGTTAGCGCGTTTCGCCGCTTTGACAGGTCTGGGGCTTCACCGGTTCTAGGCTTTCCAGATGACCGGCAAGGCTAAAGCCTTTAAATCCTTGCAACATGGACTGAGCAATGCCGTTGGCGTGATAGTCGATGGACATTTCGAAGTCGGGTTCAGCTTCCACTCCGTCCAACGGAAAAAAAGCCATGCGGATCGGCCAGCTGGGCGACTTTAGTTGCGGATAGGCGGCATCTTTTGACAATGGCCTGGCATTGCCGATCAGCGCGTTGACGTCGAACGCCCCTTGGGTGTCGGATCCGTCGAACACCACCCGATGCAGAATGTGATTGCCCTTTTCGGCCTCGGAAACCAATTCCCGCGTATGAATGGTTGGAAACAGCGTGCCCTTGGGCAGCGCCTTATTCATGACTTCCGGCCTGGTATAGTGAACGTTGCCGCCTTGCCCCTTGCCGCGCAAGGTTGCGTCCCCCTCGATTTCGTCGGTCACTTGCCCGTCGCGGGTGTTGCGCATACGAAACCGATATTTCAATCCATCCTTGCTTTCCCAGGTGACGAAATCGGTGGTGGTGTCAACGTCGCCGCCTTCGAGATAGCTGTAATGAATGTCCATCCGGTTCTCGACCACCCAACCGTCGCAGGAATCGTCGAATTCATAGCTCATGGTGCCGTGCGCGCCGACAATGCCGCTGCCCGATTGAGATGCGACCAGATCCATGGAATACACCGCGCGATGGGGAGCCAGCTCGACCCCGGACGCCAAGGTGGGGGCCGAGAAAATCACCACCCCGCCGAACACCGCCAACGCTTCGATCCGCATTCTCAACATCCTCCAGGCCCAAAGCCCTATCAAGTATACACGCATCCCTAGGGCGCGCCATGGGCAGAAACTGCCGGACTGACAGGAATAAACTGCCGATCATCCGGCAAGATCATTCTATTAGATCGGCGCTAAACGTCGAAAATTCCAGTCTTTTTCACTTGGCACATACTTTGCGGATACATCATCGAATGAATTTCGGAGGCAAAGATGCGCTTCAATTTTCGCCATAATCAGGACCACCCCAATCAGGGTCATAATGCCTGTCCCATCACCTGGGCCGTCACCGTACCGGTCCGTGTTTCGGTGGATACTGTTCCGACCGAGATTGCGCCACGCGCTTTGTCGACTCAGGAACTCTCTGCGCTCATTCTGGAATTGGGCCGTGAGGGCCTGTTAAGCGAGCAGCAAATCCGCATTTTGTCGCAATCGCCAGAGCTGGCCCCAACATCCTAGTGGATCGAATCTAACGCTTGGTGCCCGCGCCTGACGGCGGCAATGATTTTGTCGGGGTCTTTGGTCCAGGTAAAGGGTTTCGGACTTTGGTTGTGCTCGGCCAGGAAGCGTTTGATGGCCCC
>CAIYCT010000181.1 GCA_903924765.1 uncultured Rhodospirillaceae bacterium
ATGTGCAGATAGCGCAGCAGCCAGCCCCAGTTGACGTCGCGCATGATGCGCTCGACCGAACTGAAAGCCATGGTCGTGTTGGACACATAGTTCATGACCAGGAAGACCCCGGTCAAAATCATCACCACCAGCATGAGCAAGGCCAACGAGCCGAAGTTCCACCAGTAATTCAGATTCTTAGGCGTGGGATAATGGGACGTGCTGTGTTGCAGCAGCGTGAAGACGGGAAGACGCTCGTCGATCCAAGCGATCACCTTATTGTCGAAATGAGACTCGCTCATGGCTGATATTCCTTAGCCGATACGGATGGAGGTGTCGGTCAAGAACGCATAAGGGGGCACCTCAAGGTTCTTGGGCGCGGGGCCTTTGCGAATGCGACCGGACGTATCGTACTGCGAGCCATGACAGGCGCACTTCCAGCCGTTGAATTCGCCACGGTCATCGCCGGGCTTTTGACCGCCGGGGACGCAGCCCAGATGGGTGCAAACGCCGATCAGGATCAGCCATTCCGCTTTCTGGACACGAGAGGCGTCCGTCTGCTTGTCGCGCAGTTCCGCGCCGTCATCCTTGGCGGCCTGCTCGATTTCCGCTGCCGTGCGGCGACGGATGAAAATCGGCTTGCCGCGCCAAGCGACGGTGACGGATTGACCCACTTGGATCGAAGAAATATCCACCTCGGTGGAAGCCATCGCCAACGTATCGGCGGCGGGGCTCATGCTGTCGACAAACGGCACGATGGCCGAAACGACGCCAACGGCGCCGACAGCAGAGCTTGCAATAAGCAGAAAGTCCCGCCGTGACTTGCCATCCACAGGAGCGGCGTGAGCGTGAGAAGCCTGATCGGCCATGTGATTCCCTCTCCACTGACCGGCAAATGCCGGCTTTTAGGAAACGAACGGTGTGCATAAAATTCCCAGAACTTTGTTGCGACACCGCATGAAAGTGGCCTTATTAACCACATCATCAGGCCCCATTCAACTAGGAAAGCTGAGAATTTGACGAAAAACCCACCATCCTTGGTGCTCTATCAGCCGGACATTCCGCAGAACGCCGGGTCCATGCTGCGGCTGGCCGCCTGTCTGGGCATCGCCCTGGAAGTGATCAATCCGTGCGGTTTCCTTTGGGACGACAAACGGATGCGGCGCAGCGGCATGGATTATCTGGACAAGGTCACGATCCAGCGTCATCAATCCTTTGACGTCTTCCGCATGACCGAACGCCGAGTCGTCTTGCTGTCCACCAAGGCGGAACACAGCCTGTACGACTTCAAATTCGAGCCGGGCGATGCCATCATGGTGGGGCGTGAAAGCGCCGGAGTTCCCGACGAGGTCGCGACCCAGATCGACCACCGCATCCGCATCCCCATGATGCCGGGATTGCGGTCTTTAAACGTCGCCTTAACCGCCGCCATGGCAATAAGTGAGGCAATGCGACAATTGCACTGTTTTCCGGAAAGCGAATGAGCCCCACCCCCCCCCCTACTCCCCCCCTCATCATGATCGCCACCCCCTGCTTCGGCGGGGTCGTCACCCAACTCTATATGACCTCGGTGCTGCGGCTGATCCAAACCGCGCCGTCGTTGGGGTTCGGCACGACCTTGGCCATGCTGGGCTACGATAGTTTGGTTCCCCGAGCCCGCGCCACCCTGGTGGGCGCGTTCTTGGACAATCCCGATGCCACCCATCTGCTGTTCATCGACGCCGACATCAGTTTCGACATCGAACAGGTGACGCGCCTACTGGCGGCGCAAAAGGACTTCGCCGCCGCTTTATACCCGATCAAGGCCTTGGACTGGGACCAAATGCCCGAGCGCTGCACCCGAGGCGCCGAACCGCTGGCGCAAGGCCCGCTCAATTACGTGGGCACCTTCGCCTCCGGCCCCACCGCCAAACGGGACGGCGACTTCGCCACCGCTTCTTACGCGGGCGGCGGCTTTCAATTGATTCGCCGCGCGGTGATCGAAAAGATGATCGAGGCCTATCCCCAGACCAAATTCTCCAAGCTCCTCGCCACCCCCACCGGCGAACGCCCCGCAGAGAACCTGTACGCCCTGTTCGACACCTTCATCGATCAGCAGACTGGCGAATACCTGAGCGAGGACTATGCCTTTTGCCGCCGCTGGCGCGATATCGGCGGCGATATCTGGCTGGACCGCAACAGCCGCCTGACCCATACTGGAAACTTCGATTATCGCGGCGACCATGCCAGCCGGTTAAGGACACTGGACAATCTGCCGCCGATTTGAGGTGGTCTTATGAAGTTTTTCTACTGGAATAAGAACTTTGAAATCGGCATAGCGAACCTTGACGCCCAACATCGGCGTCTGGTTGATTTGATCAATGGCTTGGCGGAGTTAATTACCGATGGCGGCAAATTGCCGCAGGTACAGACTTTGATCGGCCAGCTGATGGATTACGCCGCCAATCACTTCAGTGATGAAGAAGAACTTTTGATTCTGTCGTCATTGCCGCAGGAAAACAAAGACCAGCATAAAGCGGCTCATAAAGCCTTTGTCGATAAGACCCAAACGCTGTTCAAGCGTAAAGACCTGTTACAGGCCGAAGTCGCCGAACAAGTGTTGGAGTTCCTGACCACGTGGCTGATTTCTCACATTCTGGGCACCGACATGAAATTGGCCCAATCCATAAAGTCGGAGCAACCAGAACAACAGAAAACCGAAACATTGATCGACATATCCCCGGTTGAACGCCTGTTGATCGGAGCCTTGACGGAAACCGAGCGTCGGTTCCGGTTGATCTCGGATCAAGCCCCGGCAATGATTTGGGTGTCCGATGCCTCCGGCAATCGCGGCTTCATCAATCGCGCCTGGACCGCCTTCGTCGGCATTGATGAAACCACAGCCCTCAACACGCCTTATTGGGAGCACATCCATCCCGAGGATCAAACAAACTATAAGGCCTTGATCGAAGAGCTGTTGGCGAATCCGAGGACGGCCGATGCCGAATATCGCCTGCACAAATACAACAATAGCTATGCCTGGATTCTGGAAAAGATTTTGCCGCGCATCGACACCAATGGCGCGTTCATGGGCTTGATCGCCTCGGCCACCGACATCACCGCCATTAAACAGGCGGAAGCGTTGCTGGATCAATCCAACAAGGAGTTGGAAGCCGAAGTGGCGCGGCGCACCGAACAACTGGAACAATTGATGTTGACCGATCCGTTGACCGGCATCGGCAATCGACGAATGCTGACCTTGCGGCTGGAAGAAGAAACTCAGCGCGCCCATCGAACGCAGCGCCCGTTGACCGCGGTTTTTTTTGATTTGGATCACTTCAAACGCATCAACGACACCTATGGTCACGCGGCTGGCGATGCCGTGCTGATCAAAGTGGCGGAAGCCTTGAAAAGCTGTAACCGAGACTACGATCTGCTAGGCCGTTTCGGCGGCGAAGAATTTGTGATGGTCTTGCTGGAAACCAATATGGACAATGCCATGAAACTGGCTGAACGGGCACGCGCCGCAATCAGCAAATTGCAGATACAAGACCTGCCGGAACAGATCACAATCAGCGCGGGAATGGCCGAGTTGCGTCCCAATGAAACCTGGGAATTGTTATTGCAACGAAGCGATGCCGCCTTGTACCGGGCCAAAAAAGCGGGCCGCAATTGCGTGCAGGCGGATTAGGGTCTGCCCGGCTGAAATTATTTCTGGATCATGGGGGAACGCAATTCGGGGTAAGCGGACAGCGCCATCTGGCATGTGATTCGACGGGAGTTGACCTTCGCGCCAATGGCCGCTTTCGGATAAACCGGCCAAGTCATCAGAACGACCACCATGGGCACTAACGGCCAATGAGATCACTCAGGGCGCATATTGCTAACGCGTCAAATGCTGCCCCCCCACACAAATGTGATACGCTCACCTTGCACTCATAAGGCATATGGATCATACTGATCATTATGGAGGCATCGATGATCACAGAAACAAACGCCGTAACGTTCCGACAAAACTTGGGAGAAATGATCAACCAAGTGCAGTATCGCCACGACAGCATCCTCATCAACAAGGACGGCAAGCCGGTAGCGGCCTTGATCGATGCCGGATTATTCGGCAGAATTCGTCGTATGCAAGACCGTTTCGACGCTTTGGCGACGCGCATGTCCGAGGCGTTCGCCAAGATACCGATGGATGAGGGCATAGCCGAAATCGATCGCATCGTCACCGAAGAGCGGCGCAAATAATCCCATGCCAACGCTGCGCGTGGTGCTTGACACCAATGTATTGGTATCCGGGCTGGCGTACCCGTCCAGCATCCCTGGCGTTATCGTCGCCGCGTGGCGGCATGGCGGGTTGGACGTCGTTCTATCCCGCCACATCCTTGACGAATTATCCCGTGTCTTGCCGCGCCTCAATCACCGCCTCAACTGGCGTGAGGCTGATTTCGCGGATATCATCGACATTCTTGCCATAAACGCCGAGTTAGTCGACCCCGTCCTTATGAACGAAGCAGACCTCCGCGATGCCGCAGATCAACCGGTCCTTGGAACATTACTGGCGGCAAAGGCGGATTACCTTATCACCGGCGACCGCGATCTTCTGGTCATTGGTGACAGATTCCCAATCGTGACCCCAGCGGTGTTCTGGTCTCGGCACGGATAGCCCCCTAAAACTCCACGTCCAGCTCGTCCAGATCTTCCGGTTCTTCCAGGGCTTCCTTGGTCCATTCCTGGACGGCGGGCCAAGCCAGAACGGCCTCTTGATAGGCGGCCGAGACCGGGTCCAGTTTGACGTCGTAGGTTTTGAAGCGGGTGCAGACCGGGGCGTACATGGCGTCGGCCACAGTCAGCTTCTTGCCGAACAGATAGGGGCCGCCATAGGATTTAATGCATTCTTGCCAAATGTCGGTGATGCGCTTGATGTCGGGGGCCGCTCCGGCCCAGATGCGGAATTTGGGGAAATGGCCCTTCAGGTTCATGGGCAGGGCCGAGCGCAGATTGGCGAAGCCAGAATGCATCTCGCCCGAAATCGAGCGGCAATGGGCGCGTACGATGATATCGTCGGGGAACAAATCGGACTTGGGGAAGAGTTCGTAAAGATATTCGGCAATGGCCAAAGTGTCCCACACCTTGGCGCCTTTATGTTCCAGACACGGCACCAGGAAAGATGGCGACAGCAGCAGTAATTCTGCGCGCATATCCGGATCGTCCAACGACGCCTTTCGTTCGGTGAAGTCAAGCTTTGCCAGCTTGCACAGCAGCCAGCCACGCATGGCCCAAGAGGAATAGTTTTTGCTCGAGACGGTCAGAACGGCAGCAGACATTTCCGGTCCCCCTTGGACGGCTCTTGGTTTGATGTTAGTACTATTATCTCGCAGCGCGGGATGAAATTCACTATATTTAATTCGGTTAGGTCCGCCAGGTTGCAAATTGAGAATGGGGCATGATGTATCTTACGTATCAGTTGCAGTCGGATTTCGCCTACCCACTTCGCATGGCAGCTCTTGGAGCGTCAAAAGTCTTCTCTGCCTTTTACAGCGCAGACGGTTATGGAATGATTCAGCGCTTGGCCGCCTCGTGTGAGGTGTTTTCCCGCGCCACCTTCTCCCATTCCCGTCCGTCCTTCGACATCCCCTTTGTGAAAAGCGGCAATCAAGAGGTCGCCATTACCGAAGAGGCGGCGTTGGTCAAACCGTTCGCCACCTTGTTGCGCTTCAGAAAAGACCCAGCGTTCGACCAAGGGCACTCCATGCCCAAAATTCTGGTGGTCGCCCCGTTGTCCGGCCACTTCTCGACCTTGCTGCGCAACACCATCAAGACCTTGTTGGCGGACCATGACGTCTATGTCACCGATTGGCACAACGCCCGCGACGTTCCCTTAAGCCAAGGCAATTTCACCTTCGAGGATTACGTCGATTACATCATCCAATTCCTGGAGACCATGGGCCCCGGCTCTCATGTGCTAGGCGTTTGCCAGCCTTGCGTCCAGGTGCTGATGGCCGTGTCGATCATGGCCGAGGACGGCAACCCCAGCACGCCGCGCAGCATGACGCTGATGGCTGGCCCCATCGACACCCGCATCCGCCCGACCAAGGTCAACGAGCTGGCCTCGTCCAAACCCTTGACGTGGTTCGACGCCAATTTGATTTCGTTGGTGCCGTTGGGACATAAGGGCGCCGGACGGCGGGTTTATCCCGGCTTCCTGCAACTGACCGCCTTCATGTCCATGAACATTGCCCGTCACAACAAGGCGCACGACGACCTGTATCTCCATTTGGCCAACAGCCGCACCGCCGAAGCCGAAGTGATCAAGGCCTTTTACGACGAATATTTTGCGGTGCTGGATTTGTCGGCGGATTTTTATTTGCAAACCGTCGACCTGGTGTTCCAGCGGGCGCTGTTGGCTAAAGGCGAGATGACCTATCGCGGCCGCAAGGTCAATCCGTCAGCCATCCGGCGCACCGCCTTGCTGACCGTGGAAGGCGAGCGCGACGATATCTGTGCCTTGGGCCAAACCAGCGTCGCCCACGATTTATGCACGGCCATCAAGCCGTTCATGCGCCGCCACCATATGCAGGTCGGTGTCGGCCATTACGGCGTGTTCAGCGGCAAGAAATGGGAAACCCAGATCTACCCGCTGGTTCGCAACATGGTGCTGTCAACCAATTAGCGGTTTGAGACCATGCCCCCTAGCTCGTCATGGCCGGACTTGATCCGGTCATCCACGTCCAAGAACCTAAACCATTGTTTCAAACACTGTTTAAGCTGAAACACGTGGATGCCCGTGTCATGCACGGGCATGACGAAAGAGAGGGGAATCCAATTGGATCGTAGTCAACCCTCTAGCCCCTACTCCGCGCTACAGCTTCATCTTGTCGCGCGGATTGTAAGGATTGCCGCCGCCCCACTTTTCCACCAGCTTGCGAAACTCGGCGTTGTTGTCGGGCAGCACCACCTTCAGGGTCACAAGCTGGTCTCCGGCATTGACTCCGGTGACTTTGACGCCCTTGCCCTTCAACCGCAAAACCGTTCCCGAATTGGAATTGGGCGGAATGGTCAGCGACACCTGACCATCGACGGTTGGCACGGTGATCTTGGCCCCCATCACCGCTTCTTGCACCGAGATGGGCAACTCCAGAATATAATCCAAATCGCGCCGGACCAGATGGGGATGGACCTCGACAACGATGTCGATATAGGCGTCGCCCGGACCGCCCAGCATGCTGGTGAAGCCCTGCCCCTTCAAACGCAGGGTTTGACCATCGACCGAATCCGGTGGAATGCGCACATCCACGCTTTTCCCCGTCGCCAAGGTGACCCGTTTGACAGTGCCCTTGGCGGCTTCGTCGAACGTGACATTTAGACTGTGATGAGCATCCTGACCGGTTTTGCCGGTTTCGCTGGCGCTATCGTCCGCGCCGAAGCCCCAGGCGCTGCCCCAACTCTTCTTGCCCTTGTCCTTGCGTCGCATCATCTCGGCCAGAATTTCGTTGGGATCGCTGCCGAATTCGAAGCTTGCTCCCCCAAATCCGCCGGGGCCAAATCCACCCGGTCCATGCGTTCCCGCCCTGCGGTGCGGGCCATGGGCCTTCCTAAGCGGCTGACCGCTGGAATCGATCTCGCCGCGATCGAATTTTGCCCGCTTGTCGGCATCGCTCAAGAAATCGTAGGCGGCGGTTATGTCCTTGAACCGCTCCTCGGCTTTCTTGTCGTTGGGGTTAAGGTCGGGGTGAAGCTCTCGGGCCAAGGCGCGATAGGCTTGCTTGATTTCATCCGCGTTTACGCCTCGCGACAATCCCAAAACCTGATACGGATCTTTCAATGAAACTCACCACATGTAAAAGAAGATGGCGCTTATCATAAAGCGCCATCCCAACCAGTGACATAAAAAAATTGGACCCGTTCGCTGGCGGCGGAGCAGCCTTATTTCGCTGGCAGCGGAGCAGCCTTATTTCGCTGGCGGCGGAGCTGCGGTATTGGGTGGCGGAATCGCGGCGCCCGATGGAGGCGCATAGCCTTGATGTTGCTGCGCCGGAGCTTGCTGAGGCTGTGAATAGATAACCGGCGGCGAGGAGTAAATCACCGGCGGCGGCGCGTAGTAATAGGTCGGGGCCGGATGCACCACATGAATCGTGGCCGGTTGCGACACGATCTGGTTGCCCTTGGCGTACATGCATTGGCTATAGGCGTTGTCGTATTGCTGCTGGATGCTTAGGCCGGACTTGTCCGACGAGATCCCGCCCACCGCCGCGCCCGCAGCGCCGCCGACGGCGGCACCCACGCCCGCGCCATGGCCGCCATGGGTCGCGCCGCCAATGCCCGCCCCCAGCGCCGCTCCGATCAAGGTATCGATCAAGGCATTTTCATTGGCGTTTTGGGCCTGTCCGGTCACTTGATCCGACGCATATTGCTTACAAACCATCTGATCTTGCATGAACGCATCGAATGGCTTGTTGGCGCCTGGCAACACCTGGACATGGGGACCTGCCGGGGTCTCGGCGCACCCACCCACCCCCACGGCGAAAGCCAAGCAAACGGAAGCGGAAGCCAATTTGTTCATATTCATCTCCCGTGATGGCGGATCACTGCGTGACCGCCTGAACGGCCCGAAACGGAACCGTACAAGTCGTCACATAGGGATAATAGCCAGCGGGGTTGTCGCAGTAATACCATGTTTGCGGCGCTTGTTGCGGTTGAACGGCTGTCGGCGGCGGAGCGCCGGGTGGTGGCGGAGCTCCGGGCGGCGGTTGCACGATCACTGTCGGCGGCTGCTGTTGAATGACGACTGTTTCGGGATACCAAACCTCCGACACCATCGGCGGATAGGGATAAACCGGACGCGGATACCA
>CAIYCT010000182.1 GCA_903924765.1 uncultured Rhodospirillaceae bacterium
CGGCCGAGGCATTGCAGCCGGTTGATCTGGAAGCGGGCGATTTGCGCGGCGATGATGCGGCCAGCGCGGCGTCGAAGGTGGCGGCAATTCCGGGCGTTCGCGCCGCGTTGTTGGAGTTTCAGCGGCGATTTGCCACCCATCCCCCCGGCGGCAAAGGGGCCGTTCTGGATGGGCGCGACATCGGAACGGTGGTGTGCCCGGACGCGAATGTGAAGCTTTTTGTGACAGCATCCCTGGAAAAAAGGGCGGAACGCCGCTTGAAGGAGTTGCGCGCGAAGGGCTTGGATGTTATGGAGAGCGCCGTTCTCGCCGAAATGCGAGAAAGGGATGAGCGGGATCGCAACCGCGCGGTTGCTCCCCTGGTTCCTGCGGATGACGCCCATGTGCTCGATAGCAGCGGACTCGATGCCGAACAGGTGTTTGCCTGGACGGTTGAGTACGTGCTTTCTCGCTTATAGGGCGTTTTCGCGTTTGTAAGGTTTCGGCCTGACGACAAACCATTCGGCCTCGGCCAGCGCTGGTCGGGGCCGCAGTATTTGTGTGCAACCCAAAGACCGCCGGAGACAACCGGCTGGCCAGAATATGAAGATTGATAGAAAGGATAGGATTTTTATGGCTAACGCCGCTCTCGCCACCAACGAAGATTTTGGTGCGCTGCTTGATGAGACCATGGGTGAAGGCAATGCCTTCGAAGGTTCGGTCATCAAGGGTACAATCGTTGCAGTTGATCACGATTTCGCCGTCATCGATGTCGGTTTGAAGTCGGAAGGTCGCATCCCCCTTAAGGAATTCGCCACGGCTGGTCGTCCTGCGGAAATTCGCGCCGGTGACACCGTCGAGGTATTCGTCGAACGCTATGAAGACCGCAACGGCGAGGTTGTCCTCAGCCGTGAAAAGGCCAAGCGCGAAGAAGCCTGGACCCTGTTGGAGAAGAACTTCCAGGACAACCAGCGCGTCAACGGCGTCATCTTTGGCCGCGTCAAGGGCGGTTTCACCGTCGATCTGGCTGGCGCCGTGGCGTTCCTGCCCGGCAGCCAAGTGGACATCCGCCCCGTGCGCGACATCGGCCCGCTGATGGGCAGCTCGCAGCCGTTCCAAATCCTGAAGATGGACCGCGCTCGCGGCAACATCGTCGTGTCCCGTCGCGCGGTTTTGGAAGAAACCCGCGCCGAGCAGCGTTCGGAATTGATCGAGAACCTGAAGGAAGGTCAAATTCTGGATGGCGTGGTCAAGAACATCACCGATTACGGCGCGTTCGTGGATCTGGGCGGCGTCGACGGCCTGTTGCACGTTACCGACATTGCTTGGAAGCGCATCAACCATCCGTCCGAAGCCCTGCATATCGGCCAAAGCGTCCGCGTCCAGGTCATCCGCTTCAACTCGGAAACCCAGCGCATCAGCCTTGGCATCAAGCAGCTTGACGCCGATCCGTGGGAAGGCGTCGAAGCCAAGTATCCCTTGGGCGCCAAGCTGTCGGGCCGCGTGACCAACATCACCGATTACGGCGCGTTCGTGGAATTGGAAGCGGGCGTCGAAGGCCTCGTTCACGTCTCCGAAATGAGCTGGACCAAGAAGAACGTCCATCCGGGCAAGATCGTTTCGACCTCCCAAGAGGTCGACG
>CAIYCT010000183.1 GCA_903924765.1 uncultured Rhodospirillaceae bacterium
ACTCGCTCTGCTGAAGCGCTATTCAAATTACGCCATGCCGATCTATCCGAGCCATCGCAGTGCGGCCCTGCCCACCCCGATACTCGAACAGATCAAGGCGCAATCGGCCAACACCGATTTGGAAGGAACCGGGGTAAGCGGAATGACGCCTGGCGGTTACTGCCCCTTCCCTATTCCCAAAAATGGGCTTGAAGCGGTTTGGAATCACCTTATCCGCTATACCGGGGGCAGCGTCGAGGACCAGTTTGACACCTTCATTGTCCGCCCCAATGGCGATTTTTCCAGCTTCGGACTCCAGGTTCGCCGCTATAACACGTCGAATCTAGACACTCCCAGGCCCACCGAATTGTTGCGCAACCTTCTTTTCTATACCCATCCGGCATCCTTGGAAGGCACCGTGTATCTGGTGCAGGACCCCATTGACGCAGCCAATAATGCTCGGGCTGCGTGGATTTACAATGCCGGTCAACGGCGCGTCCGGCGTGCGCCGGACCTTTCCTACGACAACATCACCGATGGCGGCTAAGGCATGTATTTCGTCGATCAGGTCGATGCCTATAACGGCGCCCCCGACCGCTTCGACTGGAAGCTGGTGGGAAAGAAAGAAATTTACATCCCGTACAATAGCTACAAGATGGGTGACAAGAAGCTTAAATACTCCGACATCATCCGTCAAAACACCGTCAATCCGGATAATATGCGGTATGAACTGCACCGTGTTTGGGTTGTCGAAGGCACTTTGAAATCCGGCAGCACGCACCAGTTCGGCAAGCGTACTTTCTATTTTGACGAAGACAGCTGGCACATCGTGCTGGAGGATTCGTACGATACGCGGGGTGGCCTGTGGCGCGTGGCGGTCCATGGCACCGAAGAAATATACGACGCCCAAGCCCCATACTACACGTATAACCTGTATCACGACCTGAACAGCGGCGCGTATGCAATCTGGGGGTTGAACAATGAAATCAGCTTCACCCGCAAGTTCGGCCTCAAAGGAAAAGTGAACGACTTTGAGCCTGACGCCCTGCGGCGCTATGGAATAAAATAGGAAAAGCAGGGTGCCGTCAAAATATACACTATGGCGGCACCCTTTTTTCTTTGGCGACTTTGTCACCGGAGATTACAAATGAAAAAAAGTGGTACAATAAATTTCATTTATACATCTATAGCATCATTATGCATGCTGATATCGGCGCATTGCTATGCTGAGACGGTCCGCCCCTCTGCCGTAATTCTCATGGATATCGCTAAAAACGGGAATACCTTTATCGCGGTTGGAGAACGTGGGACTGTATTGCGTTCCGTAGATGATGGGGTGAAGTGGGACGTCGCGACCACCGATGTCACCGCCAGCCTGACGGCAACCACCTTCCTTACGCAAGATTTGGGTATCGCGGTTGGCCACGGCGGCGCTTTGATCCGTACAGAAGACAGTGGCAAAACCTGGAAAAGCGTGCCCGTTCCTGGATTGCAACGCGAGACCATACTTGGGGTCCAGGCTCTCTCAGCCCAGCAGGTGGTCGCGTTTGGGGCATTCGGCCTTTTTTTATATTCCGATGACGGCGGTCTTCACTGGATTCGCAAGGAAATCGTCGGACCCGATTTTGATCGTCACCTTTACGGCTTCGCCATAATGCCGTCCGGACATTGGTTGTTGGTCGGCGAATCGGGAACCATGGTTGAGAGCTCGGATAAAGGCGCCTCCTGGCATTTGTTGCCCTCCCCTTACGCCGGATCGTTCTTTGGAGTCCTTGTAACCAAGGCGGGTTCGACCATGGTGTATGGCATGCGGGGCAATCTCTATCGATCTTTGTCCGGCAGTTCCACTTGGACCAAGGTTGAAACTGGCACCGTAGCGGGTTTCAACGGCAGCAACCAATTGGCCGATGGACGCATCGTGTTGACCGGAAATAACGGCCAAATGTCCATCAGCGACGATGACGGCGCAACCGTGCATACGACGACCGTCAATAGGTCCACCAGTTTGGCCCGCGCGACAGAAACGTCCAATGCATCGCTGTTGCTGGTTGGCGATAACGGCGTGATGCACGCAACCCTCCCCCACGTTAATTCCCAGGAGATCTCCCGTTGATCAACCACGGCCATATTATTTCCGGTGACGCAAAGGTGCTAACGCGCAACCAATTTTCAGTCGGCTGGGTTGGAAAAATATCCTATCTGATTTTCCACTATCGCGCGCTTCTCTTTATTATGGGTATTTTAATTACCGCCGGATTGAGTTGGTCAGCATCCATGCTGAAGGTGGATGCAAGTTACGAGAAGATGATACCTCTGCATCACCCCTACATGCAGACCCTGCTCGATTACAAAACCACGTTTGGCGGCACCAATAAAATCTTGGTGGCGATTCACAACAAGAAAAGCGATATCTTTGACAAAGATTTTATGAAATCAGTCAAAGACATATCAGAAGAAGTATTTTTTATTGACGGCATTGAGCGCCCATCCGTTCTTTCATTATTTAGCTCGAATGTACGATACAACGAAGTCGTCGAGGACGGATTTCGTGGCGGCCCACTCGTTGACACTAACTTCACGGGTACGGCGCAACAATTGGAGCAAGTTAAAACCAATCTTTTGAAATCCAATTGGATTGGCCGGATCGTCTCGAACGATATGCATTCGACGCTGATTGTCGCCAACCTGCTCGACACAAACGTGGACCTGAACAAGATCGCTCAGTCCCTGGAAAAAATTCGGGCCGACAAACAGTCGGACGGACTCGACATTCACATCATCGGTTTTGCCAAAGTCGTTGGCGACGTCTCGGAGGGCGCTGCGGGCGTCATCGTTTTTTTCTTCATCGCCTTCGTAATCACGGCCGTCCTGTTATATTGGTACAATCGCTCGGTGACGCTGACCCTCACAGCTCTGATTTGCGCCTTGATTCCTGTCGTGTGGCTTCTTGGTCTGTTGCCGCTGGTCGGCCTTGGGCTAGACCCCATGTCGATCCTCGTTCCCTTCCTGATTTTCTCCATCGGCGTCTCTCACGCCGTGCAAATGACCAGCGCCTGGAGATTGGAGCGGCTGCGCGGCTCGGATGCGCTTGTCGCGGCTCGCAACAGCTTCCAAAAGCTGTTCATTCCAGGAACCATGGCGTTGCTTGCTAACGCGCTGGGATTTCCCCCTATCGCCCTGGTGGATATCGGTGTGGTCCGGGAATTGGCTTTAACCGCGACCATGGGGGTCACCGTCATGATCCTCACCAACAAATTATTGCTGCCGATCCTGCTGTCTTATCTGCCCCGCTGCCCCATTGGTCGCAAAGATGAGGTCATAAGCGAACATCCAACGGATATTGAAAAAAACACCAACTGGGTATGGACAAAGATCGAACCGCTTGCCACGCGCCGTTATGGTTGGATTACAATCGCTTTGGCCGGTGTTCTGCTGACCGTGGGAGCCGTGAAAGCGCACGACCTCAAAATCGGTGACCTTGGCAAGGGAGTCCCTGAATTACGGGAAGACTCCCGTTACAACCTTGATGCAGAAATGATCACCTCGAATTTCGCCATTGGCGTCGATGCCTTGCAGGTGATCGCCGAAGCACCCGGCGACAACTCCCCCTGTGTCGATCGTGTGATCATGGACAAGGTCGAGGATTTTGAATTCAAGATGCGTCAGAACGAAGATGTCGTCTCGGTCCGTGGATTGGTCGGCTTTGTCAAGGCGGTGACGCAGGGCTTCGCCGAATCAAGTGTGAAATGGCGGGTTTTGCCGGAAGAGCGCACCCAAATTGCCCAGGGTGTGGGCTACGCGCGCGGCGTGGGTTCCGACCTGACCAACGCGAAATGTAACGCCATGCCGATTTCAATTTTCACCAAAGACCATCAGGCCACGACCATTGACGGCATCATTCATCAGGTTAAGGACTTCAAAGCCATTAACGATAGCGATAAGGTCCGGTTCAGACTCGCGTCTGGCAATCTGGGCGTGATGGCGGCGACGAACGAAGCGGTCGCGGATGCAGACAAGTGGGTCAATTTGGCCCTGTTCTCGTCTATGGTTGTTCTATGCCTGGTCACCTTCCGCTCGTTTCGCGTCATGCTTTGCATCGTCATCCCGCTGGCCATCGTCACCGTCCTTTGCAACGCGCTGATGGCGATTCTAGGCATTGGACTGAAGGTCAATACGCTTCCTGTCGTTGCGCTTGGCGTCGGTGTCGGCGTCGATTACGGCATCTATCTGTTTGAACGAATGAAGCATGAAATGCAGGAAAGAGGGCACGACCTACCCCGGGCTTTCGTTATTGCCCTTCAAGAAAGAGGGGCTGCCTCTATTTTCACTGCGGCAACCATGACGATTTCCGTCGCCACTTGGACATTTTCCGCCCTTAAATTCCAGGCCGACATGGGCATTTTGCTTGCCTTCATGTTCCTCGTAAACATGCTGGGAGCAATCTTTCTGCTGCCCTCTCTTGCCGCCTACATACTCGGTGAACAGACTCAGACAAAAAAATAATTTTCCTCCGTGGTCGCGTCAGCTGGTTCTGGCTTTACCGAACTTGGCAGGGATACATCCAAACCGCTTGGGTGTTGTATACCGAGTGATTATACTGGCTCGCGATTACCTTTCGTTTTGTAAATCGACCGTTAAAGCGAATGCGACGGCACTCTTTCGCAAGTTGGCTACCGTCCGTTGCCGGAGGCTGTGGCCGCGCGTTTGCCTTTATTTTCGGATCGCTTTCGGCTTTTATTAGCGTCTCGCTTTCAATCCGGGATCGAAAAATAGGCGTATCTCGAAACAATGCACCTTAGACACAGACATAAAGTTATCAGTTGGAATCTGCTACATCGGTCGGGCGCTACCCTTGAACAGATCAAAAACCTGATCGCTCACTACGCACCGGACCTGTTGTTGATGCAGGAAGCAACGGCGTTAATTGACCCTCTGCCTTTGGAAATCGGAGGGGTTTATGTCAGGAACGCTTTGCCGGGCAGAAGACATGGCCTTGCCGCTTGGAGCCCAAATCCCTTTTGCACCCCAGCCTCAACTGTGCCCTTACAATCTGGAATGATCATTCGGCGGATAAGCCAGATCATTGATATGGGCGACTATGTGGTGGCCAATGTCCATCTGTCGCATGGGCAGGTTCTGAACCGTCGTCAACTCCGACGACTTGCCAGCACCTTGCCGCATTTCGCTGTCATCATGGGGGATTGCAACCTTCTGGGGCCTTCTTTGCTAACCGACTTCGCGGACGTTGGCCCGCGTCAAACGACCCATTACCTCGATACCGTAAAATCCTTCCGGCTGGATCGCTGCTTTGTCCGTGGCTTGATCTGTGACGGCGCAGAAGTCCTTGATCGCGGCAATTCCGACCATCGCCCCATCCTTGTTCATTTGTCGTCTTGATACCACTGAGCGTCGATTGACACGAAATCTCCAGATCAAACCATCTTGCCGACCAGGGCGATGGTATCTTCAGGTCATCAGTCAAATCTTCAAGGAAAAGCGTCTGGTCAAAGGCAGTTCATCGGACTTGGCCGCACGCTAAACTTGCACGCCATCCCGTGTCCGGTCTATCTTCTAGCTGGGGCGTACGACGACATCACCATGCCTGAGCAAGTCCTGGATGCCGCCAAGTGTTTGGGAACGCCCCCAAACCAAAAGACAGTGCCTGGCGATCATATCGGTTTGTTCATGGGCGCAAGAACGCTCAAAGAGCATTGGCCGATCATTGCCCGGTGGATTTCGGCGCAATAACTGATTTTAGAAAGTCCCCCGATGCTTGCGCTCAATATCCATCACCGAACAACTTACCGTTACCGTCAGCCAGTCTCACTCGGCCCCCATCGGCTTAGGCTGCGTCCGCGCGAGAACAAGGATTTGCGGTTGCTCTCCAGCGAGCTGACCATCACGCCGTCCGCGACTCTCACCTGGGCCCACGATGTTTTCAACAACGCCAACGCATCCGCCACCTTTCAAACCATGACCGACACGTTGATCATCGACAGCGCCGTGGGAATCGAGCTTTACGCCGACCCCTGGCCGGTGTTCGACATCGCGGTTACAGCCCAACGGTATCCGTTCAAATATTCTGACGACGAGTGGATCGACTTGGGATCGCTGACGACTTTGCAATATCCCGACCACAACAGACGCTTGCGCGATTGGGCGCAAGGATTCGTCAGAAGCAACCCAACGGACACGCTGTCTTTGTTGAAGGATTTGTGCCGCGGCGTTTCCGTCTGGATCAGTTATCAGAGTCGAGAGAGTGAAGGCACCCAATCGCCGATCCAAACCTTGGATCGCGGTTGGGGATCGTGTCGGGATTTTGCGGTTCTTTTTGTTGAAGCCGCGCGAATCCTGGGATTTGGAGCCCGCATCGTGTCGGGTTATCTATACAATCCTGATCAACAATCCGTAGGAACGTCCGATGCCGGGTCCACCCATGCCTGGGCGGAAGTCTATGTCCCCGGTGCCGGATGGATCACCTTCGACCCCACCAACCGCAGTATCGGCGGGTGCAATCTGATTCCCGTCGCGGTCGCCCGCGACATCCGGTTGGCGATGCCGGTGTCGGGAAGCTTTATTGGCGCGACGGACTCCTTCATAGGCATGTCCGTGGAAGTTGATGTTACTCTCGACGGATAAGGCCTGCGTCGATGACCGCCCCCCCCTGCTTACAGGCATTTTTATCTGCTTCAACCCACCTCTTCGGATATGACCCGATACACTTACTCAATCGCATTCAGCTCAGAGCTTGGATCGGCGGGCCGGCTTAATTCCGCCTCAGAACTGTCCAGCAATCTTTGCGCATACGTCGCCGCACGATAGTTATAACCATTATATTATTATATATAGCTGGACTTTTGTCAGAAATACATGGAGTCATCCAGTCACAATAACCATAATTATTTCATATGCGTTCGACAGTGATAAAAATAAAGATCTCCATATTCGGTGTATTTATTCATAATAATACTTTTGAATCCGGTTTTCTCCCGATTAAATACCTTTAACTACTGCCCGACACTGCGATCCGCCTGTGATGCCCAAAAATATTTTGAACGCACATCCACAAAGCTGGCGATAGGTCTGTTCCTCTAAAAAATCACAGACATCGGATGTCTTTTGGAGTACGGTAGGCAGTACTGACGGGTACTGACATTCAGGGGAATGATGGGTCTATGACTCAATTGGCGGAAACACTCGATGAAGCGCACAATCGCAAAGAAGAGATTCTCCATGCGGCTTATGAGCTTTTCGCGGAAAAGGGGTTAGCCCGAACCACCATGCTGGCCGTCGCTCAAAAAGCCAAGGCATCGAAGGAAACTCTGTATTCGTTGTTCGTCAGCAAAGAAGGATTGTTTAGCGCCCTGATCCATTACCGCATGAACCAGATGGCGGAATTAACCGAAGAAGCCTTGCAAGGCCTGCCACCCGATCCCAGGGCCGCGTTGGAACAAACCGCACATCATGTGTTGACCACGCTCACCATGCCGTCCACCATCGCAGTGATCCGCATTGCCTTGAGCGAATCGCACCAATCGCCAGATTTGGGAAAGGCGTTTGTCGAGGTGGGGGTGAAAGGCGTCTGCGGCATGATCCGCCCCAGACTTAACGAATGCCGCAGGATCGGATTGATTGCCTACGCCGATCAGGATGAAAACGATTTGGCCGAAATGTTCGTGGCCATGTTGTGCGGGGAATGGCGGCCTCTGATGATCATTGGCCAAATGGAGCCGCCAACCGAGGCCCAAATATCTGCTAGGGTAAAAAGGGCGCTGGATATCTTGCTGAAACGCCTAGCTTAAGGCTCGGCTTCTTTTCATTATTTGGCAGAAGAAAACAAACCGTAATCAACCCGGTCTCCGGCTTTTAATCCTAGACGCGAGACCGTGCCGCCATTGACCTCGAGCACGGCGCGAACCGCGCCGGGCGACGAGATGATATCCAAGGATTGCGGAATCGTTCGTTCAGCGATACCCGCGATCCGACCATCGTCGGCGATGAAAATCATATCCAAGGGCAGCAAGGTGTTTTTCATCCACATGGAAACGGATTTCACCGCGTGAAAATCAAACAACATCCCTGAATCCGCTTTCAAGGCGCGGCGAAACATCAAGCCTTGGGTCTGTTGTTGCGGCGTTAGGGCCAGTTCAACCTCGAATCCATGCCGTGCGCCATTGGCCCCGACAATGGTCAAATGGTCGGTGGGAAATGCAGCCCCCTCCTGCGCCGAAGCAGGGGACGACAAAAACAGGGCGATCAACAGAAGGCACGCGTATTTCATGGTTTTGAGGTACACCATCGTCTGGCGGGAATCAATTAATTTAGATAAAATTTTACTCAATTGTAATTAAAAATAATTTTCAAATACTCATATTTTTTATTAAATAAAAAACATTTGATATTCATTTATTTATTTGGCAAACATTATCTATCGATTGAGGCAAACGCACTTGCACCGTTCGACTGTCGGGGGAGAAACCCGCCCATCCCAGGGCTGTTTAACGCTAATC
>CAIYCT010000184.1 GCA_903924765.1 uncultured Rhodospirillaceae bacterium
CGGCGTTTTCGCCAATGTGCACGGGCGACAGCCCCCCGCCTATTGATCCTAACCCTTCCCAACCAGGGACGGCAGAATTTTGCCCCTATGCCCCGCTCAGCCAGGGGCATGCCCTCCGGCAAGTGCTTGAAAAACAACAAAACACCAGAAGTCCCGAACCTGCCAGTATGCCACTATTCCAGTATTGATGTCCGTGCGCCGGGTCGCAAGCAATGAAAAAATGCAAAAAGTTAGGGCTGGCACAAACGTCTGCCCTGGCGGCGGCGAATTTGTAGAGTAGGCGTCGGGGATAGCAAAGTCAAGGTTGGCCGGACTGCGACAAACCAGGGTGCGACACCCTGACCTCAGTCCCGAAGACCTTTTGAACCAGCCCCGACGGTCACCCTCCGAAATCTACGCCGTAGATTTTTTACCCCGCCCAAGGAGGGCAGCGACCATGGCTAAGCATGACACCACTTCGGGGAACGGCGCAAAGAAAACCGTGAAGCCCGACACTACCATCATCACCATCTCCGCCTCCAGCGACACTACTCTGTCCCAGGGGTTGGAACAGGCCGGCATCGGCTCACTTGCCAACCAAATCGAAGGGGCTCAACTCTTCGGTAAGTTCGAGATACCAGCCGATGATCAGGGCGAGCAGGAAGCCGGCAACGTTCCTGAGGTGCCTTCCACCGTCATCAACGGTGATTTCGGTGGGAACGATAAGGCTGACCCTTCCGTCGAAGAAGCCAGCCCGGGCGATGCCGCCGCTGATGGTGGTCAGCAGGCTGCCTCGCCGGCCGAGGACGAAGTTCAGCCGGAAGCCAATGCGGTTGAAGCGAGCACCGCTGGTGCCGAACCCGTCGCCATCGACATCCTGAGCCAACTTGGCGGTAGTGAGCCGGCCAGGATTGATCAGCCCAATCCATACTCCGCCTTGATCGAGAGCGACGGCGACGGAAAACCTCCGGTTGATGGTGGTGAGACTGCCCCGCCAGCGCCGCCGGCCCCCGTTGACAGCAGCGCCAGCGCGGAAGTCGTAGCGATTGAGCAGGGTTTGATGGCCACGTTCACGGGCCTGTCGGTGCAATCGTCAGCCAATGCCCGGCAGCGGGCTCGCGAAACGATCAAAGCGGCGAACTTCAAGAGCAACCTGCTTGAAGGCGGCAGCGTCCTAATCCGCCAATTGACCGTGGCGGCGACCACCGCTTATTTCATCACCGCCGGCCACACCGACAAAAATCGGCAGGAGGCCTTCGTTGAAGAATTGAACGCGTTGAAGTTGCCTCCAAGCAATAGTAAGTCGCTGGCCGCAAATGCAGTGATCGCCACGCTTGGGATCGACATCAAAGACCCGGACAAAAGCGTCGCGAACGCCAATCGTAAGCGTGTTGACCGTGATAGCAACGCTGTTGATGGCACGGTCCGGGAAGTTGTCAAAAAGGCCAGGGCTGGCCAAGTCGATCTCTCCAACGGTGCTGCCATCATGAACGCCGCGATGGTGTTCATAAAGGAAAAGGGCGGCGTGGTCGCTGTGAGTGACGCGGAGCGTGATCGAAAGCGTGCCGCCAAGGATGCGGAATTCGAGGACGATGACAGCAAAAACATCGCGCCCATCGATTTGGACGAAACCCTCTACGCACCCCATCGATCCAAGATGGCTAAAGCCACCCTCCGGTCCCAGGCTGGAGTAGACCGCGATTTCACGGCAGGGCTTGCTATCCTGGAAGATGGAAAGCCCGTTCAATTCATCCCGGTCCAGTTAACACCCCGTGAGAAGCAAAAGATGGAGGATCACCTTGTCGTTCCTCCTGATAACATTCAGTTTGTCTCGGAGGTCGTGGTCCTCAGCCGCGCCATCACCGAGTTCAAAACCAGCGAACTCGTCAACAAGAGCGACGATCCGAAGGACCCTGATGCTCCGCGCATCATTGCGACCCGCGTGGTGATCGCTCGTCCTGACGGCAAGATGGTCGTTGTTGGTCGCCACCGCGATGCCGGCGTTGCCCTGCTTGCCAGCCCCACCGAGCCCCTGTTCAAGGAGCCGGCGCTCGGCGACTTGATTATGGCTCGCCCCGGCTATCTCAACCTTGCAGCCAACC
>CAIYCT010000185.1 GCA_903924765.1 uncultured Rhodospirillaceae bacterium
GAGGGCAAAACCAGGGAAATATTGCCTGAAACCACCAATGTCCTGCGGAAGTCGGCGCGGATAGGGCCTGACCAGCACCAATGCCGCTCCGGTCAGTCCAAAATCACGCCAATGCCGAGGTTTTTGGAGGTGTCCAGTTTTTTATGACCGCAGCCGAACCCTGTATCCGTTACTGCGTGAATTGTCTCTGTCTCAGAATCTTGCCCGCTCTTCCGCCGTGATCGAATGGGCGCTTAACGAAAACGATCCCGAAAGCCGACGGCGCGGTCTGGCGCAACTGGAAATCTCCCGCGAGATGTTCGCCGACAAAAGTTATTTCTTCGCCATCGACAAGTCCGGCAATTACTATTTCAACGATGCCAACAACGCCTACGCGGGTAGACAATTCCGCTATACGCTTTCGCCGCAATCCAAGGACGACGCCTGGTATTATCAAACCAAAAGGAAGGGCGAGGAGTGCCAGCTTAACGTCAACAACGATACCGAATTGAAGGTAACCAAGATTTGGATCAACTGTCTGGTTAAGCATAAGGGCAACATCATCGGCGTGGTCGGAAGCGGAATCGAGCTGACCCAGTTCGTTCGCTCGGTTTTGAACACCCATAAGGATGGCGTCATCAACATGTTCGTCGACGGCGATGGCGCCATACAAGCCCATCCCGACATGGCGAAGATCGACTTCCACACGCTCACCAAGACGGCAGAGGAAAAAAGCACGGTTTTCCATCTGGTGGACAGCGATGACGACAGACGCGCCCTTGAGGGGATGTTGGCTCACCTCAAGCTGTTTCCCAACGAGACGATCACCGGTCATGTGATGACCAACGGACAATATGCGCTGGTTGGCATCGCCTATCTCAAGGACATCAACTGGTTCAATATCACCTTCCTGTATCCCGGCATCTGGGTTTTGGGGGGGGGCATTTCCTGCCGTTGGCCGCTGTGGCATTGGTCAGCATCATTTTGGTGATAACGGTGGGGGGCTATCTGTTGCACAACATTGTGCTGGTCAGGGTCGGGCATCTGGACCGCTCCATCGAGAAGATCAAGGAAAACGACTACCATCTGGATTTGCACGATGAATCCGCCGACGAAATCGGCAGGCTGTCGCGTAGCTTCGTCGAATTGGCGACGGTCATTCAAAAGAACCGCGAGACCTTGGAGGACGAGGTTTACGAGCGCACGCGCGAACTCGTCGTCGCCCGAGACGAGGCGAAACAGGCGGCGGAACAGATACACAATCTGGCGTTCTTTGACCCGTTGACCAATCTGCCCAATCGACGCCTGCTGTTGGACCGCATTCAGCATGCTTTGCTTAGCAGCATCCGCGTTGACAAATTCGGCGTCATCTTGATGCTTGATCTGGATCACTTCAAAAACATCAATGACACAATGGGCCATGATGCCGGAGATGTCTTGCTGGTCGAAGCGTCCCGGCGGTTGTTGGCGTCGGTAAGGGCGGAAGACACCGTGTCCAGGCTGGGCGGCGACGAGTTTGTTGTTCTGGTTGAGGATGCCGGAACAAATCTGGAAAGCGCCGCCAATCATGGAGAACGGATCGCCGAGAAAATCCGAGCCGCCATCGCCGTGCCGTATCATCTTGAGGCTGACGAGAGCGCGCACCAAACCACGGTCAGTATTGGTTTGACCTTGTTCAAGGGGAATGACGTTTCACCCGAGGTTCTCCTTAAACAAGCGGACGTGGCGCTCTATCAGGCAAAAACGGCGGGGCGGAATACCATTAAATTCTTCAATACGACCATGCAGGCCGAAATCGACGGTCGCTACAGATTGGAAATCGAGCTTAGGACCGCCCTGAAGAACAATGAATTCCGCCTGTATTATCAGCCGCAGATCGACCATCACGGTCACGTCGTGGGGGCCGAGGCGCTGATCCGCTGGGACTGCCCAAACAGGGGGGGTGTGACTCCCAATGAGTTTATACCGAACGCCGAGGAAACCGGACTGATTGTGGAATTGGGTCGGTGGGTGCTGGAAACCGCCTGCGCTCAATTGCGGTTATGGGCGGGCGATGCCCGGACGGCTCATTTGTCCATCGCCGTGAACGTCAGTTCGCGCCAGTTTCTGCAAACAGACTTTGTCGACGTCGTCACGAACTGCGTCGATGGCAATGGCATAGTGGCCAGTCGGCTGAAGCTTGAGCTTACGGAAAGCGTTTTCCTCCACAATATCGACTTTGTCGTGGAGCAAATGAAGTGTTTGGCGGATCGAGGAATCCGCTTTTCCTTGGATGACTTTGGCACCGGATATTCGTCTTTGACCTATCTTAAGAAACTGCCCTTAAGCCAGGTCAAAATTGATCAATCCTTCGTTCGCGACCTGATGATCGATCCCAACGATGAGGCCATCGTGAAAGCCGTTATCGTGCTGGGGCAATCCCTGGGGCTGGACGTGATCGCCGAGGGCGTCGAGACCAATGATCAGTTCAGCTATCTCCGTCAGAATGGGTGCTTCCTCTATCAAGGATATTTGTTCGGAAAACCCGTGCCGATCGAGCAGTGGGACCAGCTATTGAGCGCTGAAGCGTTCGAGATCTAGCTCTTGGCGGCAGCAACGCTCCGCCGTCAAACGGAGGGGAGCAGGGGCAATCCCTGTATCGCCCGCCATCGCAACCCTGCGAAAATAAGACTTTTGCGCCATGTTCAAAGGCCCTGAATTGAGCTGTCTGGGTTAAAGAAGGGAAGGGCAGGTTGCGCATAAGAAGCGTTCTAATATTGGCGAATGCGGGCACTCACTTTTTGATTTTTACGCTTTAATATTTTTGTTGGATGTGGATCATACATAAGTTTATATAGCGTTGCTGTGAATTAATGAGGTGCAATGATGCGGTTAAGTCTTGGGTTGTCTCGGCAGATAAGCCTCGCCGTTCTCCTTGGAACGCTCATCGTCGGCACTGGTTCGATTATTGCTGCCGTGTTTATCCTTAACGCGGACTCATCCCAACGGGCGAGAGACTCCATTGATTTGCACATGCGTGCGGCATGGGCCCAACTGCGTCATGTGGGCACTACCTTTCAGTTGGAAGATGGCAAGCTCAAGGCTGACGGCATCGTTTTGAACAACCGTATGGATTTGGTTGATGGCATATCCGCCATAACCGGCGGCAGCGCCACGATCTTCGCCCAAGATGTCCGCGTCGCCACATCCGTGAAGAAGGATGACGGCAGTCGGGCAACCGGAACTCAACTGGCCCGCAACGCCGCCTATGAGTCGGTGTTCACGCACAAGACCGCCTATCGGGGCGAAGTCGATATCCTGGGGACCCGGTACGTCACCGGCTATGACCCAATTTTAGATCAATCCGGCACTGTTATTGGCATTTTGTTCGTGGGCACCAAGGCGGCGCAGTTTTACCAAGCGTCGGATCTGGTGGTTATGTGGATTGTCATCGTCATCGTCATCTGCGCCATCTTCGGTGTGGCCCTAACCACACTGGTTTCGGGACGCTATATTTGTAACCCCATCAACCAGATTGTTGATCGGTTAAGCCAGTTGGGACGGGGCGAGACTGAAGGGGAGATCCCCTATTTGCATCGCTCCGACGAAGTGGGTCTGATGGCCAAAGCCGTTTCTGTATTCAAAGAAGAACAATTGCAATTGTCTGTATTAACAGAGCAAGATAAAATCAATAAGAAGGCCTCGGAACGTCGGTTTGTAGCCCGTAACAAGATGGTCAGTGATCTTGAAAACAAGGTCATGACCATTATTAACGGTGTGGTCTCTGCGTCAGCGGAATTAGATCATTCGGCTAGAAATTTGGTGGCCGTATCCGAGATATCACTGGAAAAAGTAACGACGGTGTCCAGTTCGGTGGAAACTGCGGCGACCAATGTTGAAACGGTTTCGGCGGCGTCGGAAGAGTTATCGGCTTCCAGTCGCGAGATCGCCTCTCATGTGCAGCATGCCAATAAGATCGCCGGAAGTGCGGCGGAGGAAGCGAACAAAACCGATGAATTGGTTCGAGGGCTGGTCGAGGCCGCCGCCAAAATTGGGGATGTGGTCAGCTTGATTAATGATATTGCCAGTCAGACCAACCTTCTGGCTTTGAACGCAACCATCGAAGCGGCCCGAGCTGGTGACGCAGGCAAGGGGTTCGCCGTGGTTGCCAACGAGGTCAAGCATCTTGCCAGCCAGACAGCCAAGGCCACCGATGAAATCTCACAGCAGATTTCCGATGTGCAAAGCCGCACGCAAGGAGCTGTGGACGCCATTAAGACCATTTCTGAAACAATCGAAGAAATGAATGAAGTTTCCAATGCAATCATGGTTGCGATTCATCAGCAAAGTGACGCGACGATGGAAATTTCCAGAAATATTCAGCAAGCCCACGCGGGGACCCAAGACGCCGCCGACAACACGACTATCGTCCGCAATGGTGTCGCGGACAGTACCAAAGCTGCGCACCAAGTGATGAATGCGGCGGATGACTTGGATAACCAAGCCATGTCGTTGCGGTCGGTGTTGGATGGCTTTTTGCTAAGCTTCAAGGTGGCGGGAAATTCCTCAATCACATGGGGCGATAATTGGTTGACGGGAATTTCAGCCATCGACCAGGATCATCAGAAATTGGTGAATTTAACCAATGAATTATCTCAGTCGATTGCGGACAAAAAAGACCGCGAAGCAATCGGAAAAGTTTTCGCCGGACTTCTGGCTTACATCCGTGAGCATTTTAGCCGGGAAGAAGAGATTTGGCGGTCGGGCAATTTGCCTTCAGCGGCCGATCATAAAAGAGTCCACGCCGATTTGGCCAAGCAGGTGACTGATTACGAAGCCGCATACCGGGCGGGAACGACCGAAATCTCTGAAGATTTGTTGGAATTCCTTCGGACTTGGTTGATTGAGCACGTCTTTCAATCCGATAAATTGGCAGCCGAGAGACTCAAGAGAATGGCTAAAGTCCAATAAATCAATCGACGCTCGCTTGTTGTCTCCTTTCTTCAACGCGATTCCATCTTCTGTCTATTCCAAAATTTGACTATTCTGGCATCAAGCAGGGGCGGATAAGCAGTCTATCTGGGAACGATGGGTTTATTTTTGAGGTGACGAGTGCCGGTCGACAGTTTTGCTTTAAGGATTTTGGCGCTTTACCGCCGCCATGGAGTGAGTCTTATCATCGGCGCGGTGATTTATTTCGTCGCCGCCAAGGCCGGAATCTCCATGCTCAATCTAAAGCCGGAAAACATTGCGGTTCTGTGGCTCCCCTCTGGCATAGCCCTTGTCATGTTGCTGCGGTTCGGTTGGATCGCATTGCCGTTTATGTTCGCCCCCGATTATTTCGCCAATTTAAACGGCATGCTCACCGGGGCGGGACATTCCCCCTATCTGTTTACGGCTTTCATCGCCACGTCGGATCTGGGCGAGAACCTTCTGGCCTGGTGGGTCTTTCGACGATTCACCCCGGACGGTCTTACGGATGTTCGAAATCTGCTGACATTCGGATTTCTTGTCTGCCTTGTGCCCACCACGTTGAGTGGGGTGTCCACTGGGAACATTCTTCATCTTGGTGGGTTCATCTCCTCCGACGAAATTCAAGGCATCATCAAATCCTACATGCTCTCCGATGGTCTGGGCATCGTGTTGATTTACCCATTGTTTCAGGCCTGGACTCACGTTCAACCGCTTTCAAAACATGCTGTGAAC
>CAIYCT010000186.1 GCA_903924765.1 uncultured Rhodospirillaceae bacterium
GAGGGCAAAACCAGGGAAATATTGCCTGAAACCACCAATGTCCTGCGGAAGTCGGCGCGGATAGGGCCTGACCAGCACCAATGCCGCTCCGGTCAGTCCAAAATCACGCCAATGCCGAGGTTTTTGGAGGTGTCCAGTTTTATGGCTTTCTTTTTAGGCGGGAGCGAATGTGATGCGTTGGCGGATGGCCTTAATCAGTGGACTTGTTGCCACAGGCGCCTTGTTGTCGTCGTTGACGGCTCAAGCGAGCGGCTTGGACGACAAGCAGATTCAAATCATGGCCAAGGTTTTCAACTTCCTTGAGAAGAAACCGCCCAGCGGGGCGATCATCCTGATCCTGCCCGGCGCGGCCGATCTTTCCGCCGCCAAAAACGCCTTGGGCGCCCTGACTGTTGTTGAAGGCAGCGCCGCCAACGCCACCGGCGCTTTTGCCGTTCTGGTCGCCACGCCCAACGACGCCAAGGCCGTGGGCGCCAGCAACGCGCAAACCATCATCATCAGCGGCGATGTGGGATGCGTCGATGCCGGATCCTGCATGATCGCCATCGAAACTCAGCCCAAGGTTTCCATCTACACCAGTCGCGCAGCAGCAGCAAAAGCTGGGGTCAATTTCGATCCCAACTTTAAAATGCTTATCACAGAACATTGATGGGGGACCTGCGGATGCGTAAATCAATCCTGTTTATGGGAGCGGCAAGCTGCGTGCTGGCCGCCTCGTCCGCCAAGGCGCAATCCTTGGATTACGGCATGATGGAAGAAATTTTCGGACAACCTGTTACCACCTCGGCCACCGGCAAACCGCAAAAAGTTTCCGAAGTGCCGGTCAATATGGAAATCCTGACCCAGGACGACATTCGCCGCAGCGGCGCCGACAATCTGCCAGACGTCTTGCAGTTTCTGACCGGGATCAATTTCAAGCGCAGCAGCATGAATGACGGCGAAGTCTCGATCCGCGGCTACGATCAACCCTGGAACCCTCGCCTGTTGGTGCTGGTCAACAACCGCCCGGTCTATGAAGATTTCTACGGCGACGTGGTGTGGTCGGCCATTCCCGTGCAATTGGATGAAATCCGCCAGATCGAAGTGGTTAAAGGCCCCAATTCCGCGTTGTTTGGCTTCAACGCCGCCAGCGGCGTGATCAACATCATCACCTATGATCCGCTTCGGGACAAAACCAACGCAGTCACCGTCCGCACCGGCACTCAGAATCTGAAGGAAGGATCGGCGGTTGTGACCGCCCATGTCACCGACGATTTGGGCATCCGCTTGTCGGCGGGCGGCGAACGCGCCCACGAATTCGGCCACGGCAATCTTCCCGCCGAAAACTACGGCTATATGGTCAAGCCGCAAAACGACATGGTCAACATGGATACGCGCTGGCGGATCAACGATTCCATGGAGTTGACCATCGAGGGATCGGCCGCCGAAATGAGCCGCAATTTCCCCGCCGATGCCGATCCGGAATACGACCGGACCAAATCCATGCGCGGACGCCTGACCGCCAAGACCGATTTGGGACTGATCGATTTCGACGTCTATCGCAACATCTGGAACATCAATTACTATTATGCCTCGGCTCAGCAAGCGGTGAACATCGACAACGATGTGCGCGTCAGCGATCTGTTCAAGATCGGCGCCGACCACAGTTTCCGCATCGGCGCCGAGTACAAATACAATCAGGCCCAAGGCCAATTCTTCAACGGCAGCACAGTCTACTACCAAATCTACTCGGGCTCGGCCATGTGGAACTGGCAGCTGACCCCCAAGGTGTCGCTGACCAACGCCGTGCGCCAGGATTATCTAGAATTGGGCATCCTGGGGGGGCTGCTGCCCGCCACGGGGCTTACCCTGGCGGATTACAACAACACCAAAATCTACGGCACCAGCTTCAATTCCGGTTTGGTTTATGCCGTCACCGATGACGATACCATCCGATTGATGGCGGCGCGCGGACTGCAATTGCCCAGCCTCAACGATCTGGGCCAGCAGATTCCGACGGGCGGCATTATCGAGGAAGGCAACCCGCATATTCGCCCCACCGCCGTGCTCAATTTCGAGGCCAACTACGATCATACTTTCCCGCAATTGGGCGCTATGCTGCGGACAGCCTTGTTCCGACAGTATAATTCCGAATTGTTCGGGTATGACGCATCGGTCAGCTCCACCAGCTATCAAAGCGCCAATGTCGGCTCCAGCAACATGACCGGCGGCGAAGTCGGGATTAAAAGCACAGCCAAAACCGGTTGGCGGTGGGACGTGGGTTATTCCTTCGCCCAAATCAGCGATCATATTAACGCTGGTATCTCTCCCAGCGTCTACACCTCGTACAAGTCCGGGACCCCGCGCAATACCGTCACCGGCGGATTGGGCTATACTCTGGGAAAATGGGAACTGGATTCCAAGCTGAGATGGCAAGATCGATTCACCGACTACCGCTATTCCGTAACAAATTTCGTATCGGCCCCCGTCACCATCGACAATTATGTTACGATCAACGCGCGGGTTGGGTATAATCTGACCAGCTATTTGACCTTGGCCGGAACCGTCGATCAACTGAATCAAGCGCGCATTTACCAACGGGCCAGCACGCCCACGGAACGGCGATTGATCTTTAGCGCAACGGCTCATTTCTAAATAAGGAGCATTAGGCCCCTTTAGGCGGTTAAACATGGCGGTTATCCCGTCAAACCGAATCTTGTTTGGAGCCGCGATTTTGCTTTCCCTGGCCGGAGCGGCCGTGGTTGGCGTGCGGTTTTCCCAAGAGCTAGAGCAGGCGCAACGGTTGCTGTCCGCCGATTTAAAAGCGCGCTCGGTTGCCGTGGATCAAAGCGTGCGGACAGCCCAATCCATGATGACCACTGTTGCTAAAGTCATCAGCCACAACGCCGATCCGACCGACATTTATACCTTGCTGCACATCGCCAAACAGGCGGCTGGGGCATCGGACATCGTCAGCCTGAATTTCATCACCCCGAAATTCTATCTCAAGACCGAAGGCGACCAAGCCCGGCTGGATTTCTCGGGCCATAATTTTTATGTCCGCCGCGACGGCGACACGCTGCCGCAAGAAGCGTGGCTGTTCGACGCCCTAAAATCCTTACCAATCCCACTTAACCCCGACGCCAATTGGAGCGAGCCCCGAACCGACAGCAATCGTGTCTGGAAGATGATCGATTTCATCGCCGTCCCCAGCTATGCAAGCGACACATACTTGGCGGCCGAATTGGATCTGGCGACGTTGGGAAAATACACATTTCCCCTGTTTTCCTCGGATTCCTCGGTGGTTTTGCTGGATGGGAGCGGCAAGGTGTTGGCCGATGGCGACATGACCCGCTCGGTGGGCGTCCGTCCTCGCTTTCTGACCGAGAAGGGCCTGAAAGTCCAAGCGCAGCTGGAAAAACTGGTCGGCGCGGTCACGATGAAGGACAACGCCTATATGGCCACGGAACGAATCGACGGCCCCGGCTGGTACATGGTGGTTTTCGTCCCCGCCTCCACCCTGGCCGCTCGAGCGATCGACGCGACCAAGCTCACCGCTGTGGTCACCCTGTTCCTGATCCTGTTGCTGTGGCTGTTCGCCTTTATCGTCAATAAAAAGATCCTGGTTCCGGCTCAGGCCACCGCCCTCCGGTTGGCGCAAACCTTAAGCACCCTGGAAATCACCTTCGACGCCGTCAGCGATGGCATCGCCTTGCTGGACTCGCAACGGCGGCTGATCGCCTGCAACCCATTGTTCAAATTCTTTTTGGGTCCGCCCATCGACGCCGCCCGCATCGGCGATGAAATCCCGTCGTTTCATGCCGCCGACGGCAGCGCGGTTTTGTCCTCGTCTGGCGATGTGCGCACCATCTTGTTCAAGAATTTCGACGATTGTTGGCTGGAAGCGCGCGAACGCAGCCGCCTGTCCGGCGAGCAACATTTGATCGCCGTGGTCTTGACCGACGTCACCGACATGGTCGCCGCCAAGGCCGAGGCCGAAGAGGCCAACCGCAGCAAAAGCACCTTCCTGGCCAGCATGAGCCACGAGATCAGAACCCCCATGAACGCCATCTTGGGCATTACCTATTTGCTGACGCAAGCGTCCTCCGACGCCAAGCAAAAAAACCAGTTGAAGAAGATCACCCTGTCCGCCGAGCATCTGCTGTCCATCATCAACGACATCCTCGACATCTCGAAGATCGAGGCCGGAAAATTGGTTTTGGAAGAAACCGATTTCAATATCGAAGCCATGATGGATCAGATCCACACCCTGGTGGCCCAGCGCGCCCAGGACAAAGACCTGGAATTGGTATTCAACGTTCACCGCATTCCCCCTGTTTTGCGCGGCGATCCGACCCGCATCAAACAATTGCTGCTTAACTATCTGAGCAACGCCGTCAAGTTCACCGAACGGGGGTCGATCGTTTTAACCGGCAAGGTGCTTGAACAGACGCCCGAGGACTTCTTGATCCGGTTCGAGGTCAAGGACAGCGGAATCGGCATTGCACAGGATCGTTTGACCAAACTGTTCCAACCGTTCGAACAAGCCGACAGCTCCACCACCCGACGCTATGGCGGCATCGGATTGGGGCTGGTGATCAACCGCCGACTGGCGGAAATGATGGGCGGCGAGGCTGGCGCGGACAGCGTCATCGGCCAAGGCAGCACCTTCTGGTTTACGCTCAGACTGAAACCGTCCACGGTCTTCACGCCCCAGCGCGCGGGATACGATTTTACCGGCAAGCGCGCCTTGGTGGTGGACGATCTGGAAGAGGCTCGTGACGTTCTGGGCGACATCCTTCAGCATATGGGATTCGAAACCGTTCTTGCCGCCACGGGTCAAGAAGCCTTGGACATGATCGCCCGCGCCGATCGGGACAACCAGGGCTTCGATCTGGTCATGATCGATTGGGTCATGCCCGACTGCGACGGGCTGGAAACCTTGCGCCGCCTGTCGCTTGCCCCGCCCCGCCAGACTCCGGTGGTGATCATGGTCACCGCCTATGACGAGCAGCATCTACGGCTGCAACATCCGTCCCTGCCGTGTCAGGCGATTTTGCCAAAACCCGTCTCGCCCTCGTCGTTGTTCGATTGTTTATCCTCAGCCTTCTATCAATCGCCGCTGGCCGGAGGGGGAGAAATTTCGGACCAGGAAATCGAGTCCCTGCTCCGCACCCATCATTCCGGGACCAGAGTGCTGCTGACCGAGGACAATCCCATCAATCAGGAAGTGGCTATGGAATTGCTGGGCGGAGTCGGCCTGTCGGTGGATTTGGCCGAGAACGGCGCGCAAGCGGTGGAGATGGTGGGCAAAAAGGCCTACGCGCTGATTCTGATGGATGTGCAAATGCCGGTAATGGACGGACTGCAAGCCACCCGAGCCATTCGTAAACTCCCCGGATTCCAGGACATCCCCATTCTGGCCATGACCGCCAACGCCTTCGACGACGATAAAATCCAATGCAGCGAGGCCGGGATGAACGATTTCGTCGCCAAACCGGTTAAGCCCGAAGAATTGTTCGCAGCCGTACTAAGATGGCTGCCTAAGTCTGAGTAGAGCGATTGCTTCCCATCGTCATCCCGGACAAGCGAAGCGCAGATTCGGGCCCCAGGAGTCGCTACTGCCAGGCTTTTCCGTAACCCCTGCATCCCCGCGTTCGCGGGGATGACGATCAAGAAAACGACTCGTCTAAAATCATTCCGCGCTTGCCTTACTGCTGCTTCAGGACGACCAAGGTCAAATCGTCGTAAAGCGTGGCTTGGCCAATATGGCGTTTGACGTCGGCAACGATGGCCTCCTTGATGGCCTCGGCGGACAGGGCGCGTGAAGCGGAAGCCACCTCGGCCAAGCGTTCAAGGCCGTAAAAGCGGTTATCCTCGCTGGCCGCCTCGGTAATTCCATCTGTGTAGAGAACCACCACATCGCCAGAATCCAGGGAAAACGTCATGTCATCGACGAAATCATCCACATTTTCCACCAAGCCGATGGGGAAGCCCAAAGCATCGGTATCAATTGTCTCGATGCTTCCATCGTGACGAGCGACGATGACATACTCATGCTGTCCGCTGATATTAATGCGGCCTTTGACCGACGCGTCGCTCTCATCTGACTGCGCCCGCCGGTATTCCAACAAAGACAGCGAGAGATTCTTGCCGCATCCCATTCTTTGAATGTTCTTGTAAAGCATGGTGTTGATAATGTTCAACTCGCCCGACAAGGTGTTGTTGCGGCTGGTCAACAACGTGCGAATGGCGCTTTGCGTCATCAGCATGATCATCCCGCTTTCCAGGCCGTGCCC
>CAIYCT010000187.1 GCA_903924765.1 uncultured Rhodospirillaceae bacterium
ATTAAACACCGACTCTACCAAATCTAGCCTTCATTAAATAAAAAAACCGGTCCCTTGCGAGACCGGCTTTTAAACTAAAGGTGGGATGATAAGGGAGGACTCGTCCTCCCTTTAACCCTCCGACTACTCGATAATCTTAGCAACGACGCCGGCGCCAACGGTACGACCAAATCGACCTACGCCTTTGAACGGAATGTCCTTTTTGTAAGGCGGCATTTGACAAACCGTATTTGGTACAAAAACTACCAATAAAGGCTAAAGTTGAGGGAGGGCTGGGCCTCGATAGGGGATCGAGAGCTTTGTCGCCCTCTACCTTGTTGAATGAGAGCCTGATGGATCAAGTTTAACAAAAATGCCCAAATCACCTGTTGACCGAGGGCCGGACTCTCTGTATAAACCCGTCCTTCGGCTTCGGCCTTTTCCGTAAGAATGGTTTCCTAAAGGGAGCGGTTGACTGCGGGAGGTTGTTTGAACCCAACAGGTTTCACCGATCGGCGGTCTTCGGAAGAGGGCCGCCGTTCAGATTTTTGAAAACGGATGAGTACACACATGGAAAGCCAAAACATCCGTATCCGCCTTAAGGCGTTTGACCATCGCGTCCTGGACCAGTCCACCCGCGAAATCGTCAACACCGCCAAGAGAACCGGTGCGCAAGTTCGTGGACCGATCCCGCTCCCCAGCAAGATCGAGAAGTTCACGGTAAATCGTAGCCCGCACATCGACAAGAAGTCGCGCGAGCAGTTTGAGATCAGAACGCACAAGCGTCTGCTGGATATCGTGGATCCCACGCCGCAGACCGTTGATGCATTGATGAAGCTCGACCTGGCCGCTGGCGTCGATGTCGAGATTAAGCTGTAAGAAGGACTAGAAAGACGATGCGCTCCGGTCTCATCGCCCAGAAGGTCGGCATGACGAGGATCTTCACCGAAGACGGCACCCATGTGCCCGTCACCGTGTTGAAGGTTGACACCTGTCAGGTGGTCTCGACCCGCTCTGTGGAAAAAGACGGCTACACAGCCGTTCAGCTAGGCGTTGGCAAGGCGAAGGTTAAAAACGTCGCCAAACCCCAACGCGTCCAATACGCCAATGCGAAAATCGAACCCAAGCGCAAGCTGGTCGAGTTCCGCGTTAGCCCCGAAAACGTGCTGGAAGTTGGCGCGGAATTGTCGGTGACGCATTTCGTCAACGGTCAATACGTCGACATCACCGGCACCACCATCGGCAAGGGCTTCGCGGGCGGCATGAAGCGTCACAACTTCCGCGGTCTGGAAGCGACCCACGGCGTTTCGGTGTCGCACCGTTCCCATGGTTCGACCGGTCAGCGCCAGGACCCCGGCAAGGTGTTCAAGGGCAAGAAGATGGCGGGTCACATGGGCGACGTGCAAGTCACCACCCAGAGCCTGAAGGTTGTCGCCTCTGACGAGGAACGCGGTCTGCTGTTGATCAAGGGAGCAGTTCCCGGATCGAAGGGCGGCTGGGTTCTGATCAAGGACTCGGTCAAGCGCAAGCTTCCCGAAGGCGTGCCCTTCCCTGCGGCTCTCAAAGCCGTGGCTGCGGAATAAGGATGCCTATGATGAAGACGAACGTAATCAGTCTGGACAATAAGTCCGTCGGCGAAATCGAACTGGATGAATCCGTGTTCGGTCTGCCGTTGCGGGTTGATATCCTGCACCGCATGGTCAGCTACCAGTTGGCCAAGCGTCGCAGTGGCAACCACAAGACCAAGACCATTTCGGAAATCTCCGGAACGACCAAGAAGCCTTATAACCAAAAAGGCACCGGCAACGCCCGTCAAGGTTCACTGCGCAGCCCGCAGTTCCGCGGCGGCGCCACCATCTTCGGGCCAGTTGTTCGCAGCCATGCGTTCGATTTGCCGAAGAAGGTTCGCAAGATGGCCCTGAAGGTGGCTTTGTCCGCCAAGGTCGCTGAAGGCAAGTTGATCGTGTTGGATACGGGCAAGTCCGATACCAACAAGACCAAGGTCTTGGCCACGCGCCTCAAGGCGCTGGGTTGGAGCTCGGTTCTGGTGATCGACGGTCAAGTGGACGACAATTTCGCTCTGGCCTCGCGCAACATTCCCTATGTGGACGTTCTGCCCCAAGTGGGCGCCAACGTTTATGACATTCTGCGTCGCGACACTTTGGTCTTGACCAAGGATGCGGTGCAAGCCTTGGAGGCGCGGCTGAAATGAGCAAGCTCGTCATTTCTAAAGAGCGGATGTACGACATCATCCGCACGCCCGTGATCACCGAAAAGGCGACCATGGGTTCGGAACACAACCAAGTGACCTTCAAGGTTCCTTTGGACGCCTGCAAGCCTGAAATCAAGGCTGCGGTCGAAGGGATCTTCAACGTCAAGGTCAATGCCGTCAACACGTTGATCGTGAAGGGCAAGACCAAGCGTTTCAAGGGCCGGATTGGCCATCGCAGCGACATCAAGAAAGCTGTGGTGACCTTGGCCGAGGGTCACACCATTGACGTGACGACGGGGGTCTAAAGACCATGGCTTTGAAGACATACAATCCCACGTCCCCCGGACGCCGCCAGCTGGTCATGGTCGACCGCTCGGAACTGTGGAAGGGCAAGCCCGAGAAGGCGCTGACCGAAGGTCTGCGCGCCAAGGGCGGACGCAACAATTTGGGTCGCATCACCGTGCGGTTCCGTGGCGGCGGGCACAAGCGTCGCTACCGCATCATCGACTTCAAGCGCGACAAGTTCAACGTCGCCGCGACGGTCGAACGGTTGGAATACGATCCCAATCGCACCGCGTTTATCGCGTTGCTGAAGTATGAAGACGGCGAAAAGCGCTACATCATTGCTCCCCAACGCTTGGCCGTTGGCGATCAGGTAGTAGCGGGCGAAAAGGTCGACGTGAAGCCCGGCAATGCTATGCCCTTGAAGAACATCCCCGTTGGAACCGTGGTTCACAACGTGGAGCTCAAGGTTGGCAAGGGCGGTCAGATCGCTCGTTCCGCCGGGACTTATGTTCAGTTGGTGGGCAAGGACCAAGGCTACGCTCAGTTGCGTTTGTCCTCGGGCGAACTGCGCATCGTGCGGGGCGAATGCATCGCCACCATCGGCGCGGTGTCCAACCCCGATCAACAGAACGTCGTCTATGGCAAGGCCGGTCGCATGCGGTGGTTGGGTTTCCGCCCCCATGTTCGCGGTGTCGCCATGAACCCCATCGATCACCCTCATGGTGGTGGCGAAGGGCGTACTTCCGGTGGCCGTCATCCGGTCTCGCCGTGGGGTAAGCCTACCAAGGGTAAGAAGACTAGGTCCAACAAGAAGACGGATCGGCTGATCATGCGCCGCCGTCATCAAGCACAGTAAGGAGGGACGAGAATGGCTCGTTCCGTTTGGAAGGGTCCGTTTCTTGACGGATATTTGCTGAAGAAGGCCGATAAGTCGCGCAACAGCGGTCGTAACGAAGTGATCAAGATTTGGTCGCGCCGTTCCACCATTCTGCCGAACTTCGTGGGTCTGACCTTCGGCGTCTACAACGGTCATAAGTTTCTGCCGGTGATCGTCACCGAGAACATGATCGGCCACAAATTCGGCGAGTTCTCGCCGACCCGGACCTATTACGGTCACGGCGTCGATAAGAAGGCGAAGAGGAAGTAACCATGGGCAAAAGCACCAGAGAACGGGTTCTTCCCGATACCGATGCGAAGGCGCATAACAGATCCATCCGCACCAGCCCGCGCAAGCTCAACTTGGTTGCCGAAAGCATCCGGGGCTTGAAGGCAGAAACGGCTGTCCATCAACTGACCTTCTCGAAGCGCCGCATCGCGGTTGAGGTCAAGAAGGTGTTGCAGTCGGCCATCGCCAACGCGGAAAACAACCACCAGTTGGATGTGGATCGTCTGTATGTGGCCGAAGCCTATGTGGGCAAGGGCATGGTGATGAAGCGGTTCCGGGCGCGGGCTCGTGGTCGTGCAGGACGGATCGAAAAGCCGTTCGCCAACCTGACCGTCGTTGTTCGTGAACGCCAAGACGTGGCCGAGGAGTAGAAGATGGGTCAGAAAGTCAATCCGATCGGCTTGCGCGTCGGCATCAATCGCACCTGGGATTCCCGCTGGTACGCTGATGCCAATTACGCCAACATGCTGCACGAGGATCTTAAGCTGCGGAAGTACCTGCAAAAGCGCTTGGCGCAAGCCGGTGTTTCCCGCGTGGTGATCGAACGTCCGGCCAAGAAGGCCCGCGTGACCATTCATACCGCCCGTCCGGGCGTGGTCATCGGCCGCAAGGGCGCTGACATCGAAGTGTTGCGCAAAGAGCTGAGCAAGATGACCGGCGCTGAGGTCAACCTCAACATCGTTGAAATCCGCAAGCCGGAATTGGAAGCTCAACTGGTGGCCGAATCCATCGCTCAGCAATTGGAGCGCCGGGTTTCCTTCCGCCGCGCCATGAAGCGCGCGGTTCAGTCGGCCATGCGTTTGGGCGCCTTGGGCATTCGGATCAATTGCTCGGGTCGTTTGGGCGGCGCGGAAATCGCGCGTATGGAATGGTATCGCGAAGGCCGCGTTCCGTTGCACACGCTGCGCGCTGACATCGATTACGGCGTCGGCACCGCGCAGACCACGTATGGCGCGTGTGGAATCAAGGTTTGGGTGTTCAAGGGTGAAATCCTCGCTCACGACCCCATGGCTCAAGACAAGCGTGCGGCAGGCGATGCCGTGCCAACGTCTGGCCGCTAAGAAGAGGGTTTGAACGATGCTTCTGCCTAAGCGCACTAAATACCGTAAGGCCCACAAGGGCCGCATTCATGGCCTGGCCAAGGGTGGCAGCGCTCTCAATTTCGGAGCCTTCGGACTGAAGGCTTTGGAACCCGAGCGCATCACCGCCCGCCAGATCGAAGCGGCCCGTCGCGCCTTGACCCGTCATCTGAAGCGTCAAGGTCGGGTGTGGATCCGCATTTTCCCGGACGTTCCGGTTTCGACCAAGCCAGCCGAAGTCCGCATGGGTTCCGGTAAGGGAACGCCCGAATTCTGGGTCTGCCGCGTCAAGCCCGGTCGTATCCTGTTCGAAGTTGATGGCGTGCCGGAAGATCTGGCCCGTCGCGGTTTCGAATTGGCTGCCGCCAAGCTGCCGATCAAGACCAAGTTCATTCAGCGTATTGGGGAGGCCTAAGACATGGCACCGAAGGCAAGCGAAGTTCGCGCCAAGACCGATGATCAGCTGAAAGATCAATTGGTCAACCTTAAGAAAGAGCAGTTCAATCTGCGCTTCCAAAGCGCCTCTGGACAGCTTGAAAACACCGCTCGGGTGCGGTTTGTTCGTCGTGAAATCGCGACGATCAAGACGATCCTGGGTCAACGCAACCGCGTCGCCTCCAGCGCCGCCTAAATATAGGGAATGTAGAGACAATGCCTCGTCGCATTCTTCAAGGCGTGATCGTCAGTGACAAGATGGATAAAACCGTCGTGGTCAGCGTTGAACGCCGCATCATGCATCCGATTTACAAGAAGTTCATTCGTCGTTCTAAGAAGTATCACGCGCACGACGAAAACAACGAATTCAAGACCGGCCAAACCGTGAAAATTCGCGAGACCAAGCCGATTTCGAAGACGAAAAGTTGGGAAGTGTACGTTGAGCCGCAAGGCTGAGCGTCCGGTTCTTAAGGAAGAAGGAAGACACATATGATCCAGATGCAAACCAACCTCGATGTCGCCGACAATTCCGGCGCCCGTCGGGTGCAGTGCATCAAGGTGCTGGGTGGTTCGCACCATACCATCGCCCACGTTGGTGACGTGATTGTCGTCTCGGTTAAAGAGGCGATCCCACGCGGCCGCGTAAAGAAGGGTGACGTGCATCGCGCCGTCATCGTTCGCACGGCCAAGGAAATTCGTCGCACCGACGGCACTGCCATTCGTTTCGACACCAATGCCGCAGTGCTGATCAACAAGCAAGGCGAACCCATTGGAACCCGTATTTTTGGCCCCGTGACTCGCGAGTTGCGCGGCAAGAAATTCATGAAGATCATCTCGCTGGCGCCGGAGGTGCTATAATGGCCTCGCTGCACGTAAAGAAGGGCGACAAAGTGATCGTTCTGACGGGTAAGGACAAGGGCAAGCGCGGCGAAGTGCTTGAAGCGCGTCCGACCGAATCTCGTGTGATCGTTCAAGGCATCAACATGGTGAAGCGCCATCAGCGCCCCTCCATGGTTCAAGCCGGCGGCGTCATCGAGAAGGAAGCCCCCATCCACGTTTCCAACGTGGCTCATATTGACCCCAAGGACAACAAGCCGACCCGCGTCGGCGTGAAGATCCTTGACGACGGTCGCAAGGTCCGCGTGGCCAAGCGTTCCGGCGAAGTTATTGATAAGTAGGGAGGCGACCATGGCTGCACGTTTGCGCGAGCATTACACAAAGGTGGTTTTCCCCGCCCTGCTCGAAGAGTTCAAGTACAAGAATCCGATGATGGTTCCCCGTTTGGAAAAGATCGTCATCAACATGGGCGTCGGCGAAGCCGCTCAGGATGCCAAGAAGATCGACTCGGCCTTGGCCGAATTGACCGCTATTTCCGGTCAAAAGCCGATCTCGACCCGCGCCAAGACTTCGATCGCCGGCTTCAAGCTGCGTGAGAATCAAGTCGTTGGGTGTAAGGTGACCTTGCGCGCCGACCACATGTACGAGTTCTTGGATCGTTTGGTGAATATTGCTCTGCCGCGTGTCCGCGATTTTCGCGGTATTCCCGGTAAAAGCTTCGATGGCCGTGGCAACTATGCCATGGGTTTGAAGGAGCAGATCGTGTTCCCCGAAATCAACTACGACAAGGTTGAGACGATCCGGGGTATGGACATCATTTTCGTGACGACGGCAAAGACCGATGCGGAAGCCAAGGCGCTTCTCAAAGGTTTTCAAATGCCGTTCGCCAATTAGACCGGGAGATTCGGAGAATGTCGAAAGTTAGCTCCGTCGAGCGGAACAAAAAGCGCGAACGGATGACCAAAGCTAAGGCGGCAACACGCGCCACCTTGAAAGCCAAGTTGATGGATCGGACGGCTACGCCAGAAGAACGCTTCGAGGCCGCTTTGAAAATGGCCGAAATGCCGCGCAACAGCTCGAAAGTTCGGGTGCGGTTGCGTTGTGAATTAACCGGACGGCCTCGCGGTAACTACCGCAAGTTCCGTCTCTGCCGTAACAAGCTGCGGGAATTGGCCTCGCTGGGACAGATTCCCGGCATGGTCAAGTCGAGCTGGTAAGGAGGGCTAGAGCATGTCACTAACTGATCCGCTCGGCGATCTGTTGACCCGCATCCGCAATGGACAAGCGGCGTCGAAACAGAGCGTCAAATCCCCGGCCTCCAAATTGCGTGCGAACGTGTTGGAAGTGCTGAAGCGGGAAGGATATATCCGTGGTTATACCCAAGCGGAAGTGCGCCCCGGCGTCTCCGAAATAACGGTAGAACTGAAATATTACGAAGGCCGTCCGGTCATTTCCGAGATCAGCCGCGTGTCCAAGCCTGGACGTCGCGTCTATTCGGGCATTACCGAATTGCCCCGCGTGGCCAACGGTTTGGGTATTTCCATTCTGTCCACCCCGCGCGGCGTGATGTCGGACGCCGAGGCTCGTGCCCAGCATGTGGGCGGCGAAGTCCTCTGCAAAGTGTATTAAGGAGAATCCGACCATGTCACGCGTTGGCAAATATCCGGTTGCGGTTCCGACGGGCGTCACGGTGCAAATCGCGTCCGGCGCTATTACCGTAAAAGGCAAGTTGGGAGAGTCCTCACTGGACTTGACCGACGAAGTCGATACCTCTGTAGAGGGCAATCAGGTGTGGGTGAAGCCCCGCTCCGAAAGCAAGCGTTCCCGGCAAATGTGGGGAACGACACGCGCTTTGATCAATAATATGGTCAAGGGCGTTTCGGACGGGTTTACCGAAAACCTGGAAATCAATGGTGTGGGCTATCGCGCCGCCGTGCAGGGCAAAATCCTGCAATTGCAGCTCGGTTACTCGCATGATGTGAACTATCCCATTCCGGAAGATGTTTCCATCAAGTGCGAAAAGCCCACCGCGATCTCGATCACCGGCCGCGATAAGCAGCGGGTTGGTCAGGTCGCCGCGGAAATCCGCGCCTATCGTGGTCCCGAGCCTTACAAAGGCAAGGGTATCAAATATGAGACCGAGACCATCCTCCGCAAGGAAGGCAAGAAGAA
>CAIYCT010000188.1 GCA_903924765.1 uncultured Rhodospirillaceae bacterium
AAGGTGATCAGCTTTCTCGCCATCAATGTCGGCAATGCCAGCAACGGCAAGCAGCCGGACTTTGTCACCTGGATCGTGCGGATCGCCGCCCCGTTGCTGCAAAACCCCACCACGGTCCAGGCCGTGGCACAAGTCACTATGGTTGCTGGTCAGGTGGCCCAACCGGCACCCCCGGCAGCGGCACCTGTCGAGCCTGGGACTGCGGCTACTACCGCAGCCCTGTTGGTCGCCGCGTTCCTGAGCTTCGGTTTGGCAGCTTGTGCATCCAATCCCCCGGCCACGGTGTTGTTTGAAACTCGGGCGGCCTATGACGCCACCGTGCTGGTGCCGTTGGTTCAGTACCATAGCCTGCAGGTTTGCCCAGCTGCGACCGGCCTGGCTTGTAAGGATGCCGGGATCGATTCCGATCTGGTTAAGGCTGATGCCGACGCCAAGACCGCCTTTGATGCTGCCGAAGACGCCGTGCGCAATCATCCCGGTACCGATCCCATGTCCCTGATCGCTGACGCTCAGAATGCCGCCAACGCGGTCGCCAACATCCTTGCCAGTCACGGCATCAAGTAGAAGGAGAATCCATCATGCCTTTTCTGCTCGCAGCCCTCCAGCTTACCCCGGCCATTGTCAGCGCCGGGGAGGATATCGCCCAATTCGTCGAATGGGCCATCAGCGTCTACAACAGCCCGACCGGTCCAGCCGACACCGATTGGGACGCGCTCCATGCCAAGGAAGCTGCCTTGCGGGCCAAGCTCGCAGGGTAAAAGAATCTGTCATCGCCGAAGAATGCGGCCGACCGGGGGAGGACTCCTCTGGTCGGCCGCTTTTTGCATTTGTGGGCTCCGCACGGGGTCGCCGTCATCCCCACCCCGCGCTTGATCCGTCCCTCACAACGGCGTCTCCTGCGGTCCCCGCGCTTCTCTGGGGTCCGGGTCCCCCACGTTGCGACACATCAAGTCGGAGGCGTCGTTTGATCCAACGATGCCGCACTGATGATAGTGCGAAAGCCATCTAAATATTCCGGGTAGTTCCCCGACAGATACCTTTCGATATCGGGGTTGGTGACCAGCCGCGATAGATAGCCGGTGGCAATGACCAGATTAAGGACGTCATCACCATATGATGCTTCAACGGCTTTGAAATCCTGTTGGAGAGATTCCATTTCTCGTTCCATCCGGGCCATTTGTTCCTGGGATAGACCGTTGATCTTTTTCATTCGTTCTGGATGGGCAAGATCGTGCTGCCGGGTCGCAGCCAGAAGCGCTTTCGCATAACTGGCACTGAAATTGCCTGAAGCGGCCATAAGTTCGGCGGCTTCGATTTGGCGGGGTGGCTTCATTTTACGAATGATGTCGAAGGTGGTCGGATTGACCGTTTTGTCCTTCAGAATTTCGATCACCTCCGTACAAATTCCATCCAGAAGCGACCGACGACGAACGATGGAGGCAACATCCACATTGAGCGCTTTGGCGATCTTGGCCTCAGGAACACCACGCTCAATGGCACGCACGATCATGTAATGCTCTTGGATCGTCGCCAACCGGGCTACCCGCTTGTTGTAAGTGAACGCCTCGTCGTCGTCAGAAATCAGGCAGGCCACGTCTTGTCGTCCCATATCCCCAAGAATCGCGAGGCGAATGTGTCCGTCGAGCAAGAGATGAGGGTCGCCATATTGCTTTGGCCGAGCGACCACAGGCGGTTCGATGATACCGACTTCTGCGATCGAAGTGGCGATGCGCCGATATTTGACCGACTGACGTTGAGCAATCGTCACCTGTCGGAGCGGAAGGATCGCGCTGAGCGGCAAGACCACCAATTCTCGATCAAATGCAATTTTCATATCGTCGATCACAGCTGTTTTCCTCCAACGCGTTCAAGCAAAGAGCGGGGGATCGAGTTCATCCCCTCGGCCCTCAGCAGGGTGACGAAGTGCTCGTCAGCCAAAAGTTTACGCAGGGAATTGACCACGAAAAGAAGGCGGCTTTGGGCCAATCCAGCCTTCTTGACCAACAGCTTTTGTCGATCAGTTTCCTTCTGGTAGGCACGCACAAGCGACTCGGCTGTGATTTGTTTCTTGGGGCGTCCAGGGCGATCATCCGTCCCATAGATACTTTTGCCCGATCGGCGTCGCTCTTCGATGATGCGACGGATTGCTAACACTTGGTTGCCCGGCAGCGTCTTCTTTTCATAAGCATCAGCCAAGGCACGCTGGACGTCTTCCTCGTTCGATTTCGCAATTTCCATGGCGATCGTATGGGGGATGATTCCACGATCAACACCCGTCAGCAGGCGCTTTTCTCCGTGTTCCAGGAGGAAACATATCGCCTTGATGTAGTCTGGCGAGAAATCGAGTTTCGTGGCGATTTCGGCGATGGAATAGCCGCGTTCCTGCAGGCTGCCGATCTCGCCCATCAACTCCATGGGGGAATGCTGGCGGCGAGCAAGGTTCTCCACCAGGCTCATGACGAAGCAGTCATCTTGGTCCGCCTGAATGACCACGGCAGGGATCTTTTTGTGGCCAAGCGCGATAACGGCTTCCAATCGACCTTGACCACAGACCAGGTCATATCCTGATCCATCGCCCCGCAGGCTGACGGTAATTGGCTTTTTCAAACCAAGATTGGCTATGCTGGTCAGCAGTTCATTGAAAATCCGCTTATTACGGGTTCGAGGATTGAGCACCGTGATGCGGTCCACAGGCACCATCTGAATTGGCGGCGTTTCGCTGGTCATGCTGCGCTCCGTATATTTGCCCTGGCCACAAGTCGGAAGAACGGATCGAGGCTGTCCACGCGATAAGCGTCCCAGAAGATGCCGTTTTCTTCCTTGAGCCACAGCTGGCCACCGGCGCAGTCGATGCGCGGCAGCAGGTAGTAATCCATGATGTCGCGATTGCCTGGTGCCATGCGCACGGCAATGGTGACGTCCGGATGCAGGCCCGTGTCGAACCGGATTTTCCAACGCCGACCATTGGCTGATGTTTCTTGGCAGCGGACGATGACCAGCGATGCCGTGATTTCGTCACTGATGGTGAGCAGGTCGGTTTTGGGGTCGCGTCGAACTGTTGCCCCGACCGCTTCAATGGCAGCCTTGGTCCGGGCAACGGCATCTGGATGCAACTTCCGGAGAAAACGGTTGATCTCGATGTAGCGATAATCCCTGGCGGGTGAATATCCGATGCATTGATAGGCACGCAGCAAACTGCCGAATCGTTGGCGGTAGGCACCGCTCGATGGCGCATTGTCGATTTCATCGATGATCAGGGCCGACAAATGACCATGTTTTTCGTGCAGGGTCCGGAGTATGTCCAACATCTCATTGTCGGTGAACCGCTTGGATCGCTGCGCTATGATGTCCTGCACGGCATCAAACAGATGACGTTCGACAATTGCTTCAAAAACACCATCGGCGCG
>CAIYCT010000189.1 GCA_903924765.1 uncultured Rhodospirillaceae bacterium
CCGCAGCTGAAACCTAGATCGTGTTCCTCAATATTTCCCAGATGAACGGATAGATCGTCCTTTAAGCAATAACACATGCCCGATCATCCCGCACCTGTCCAATGCAATCGGGGTCGTGGTAGAGGCGACCAAAATTCCTAGGTAAAAAACTATCCGCAGATTGTTACCTAATCTGTTACCCCCCATCCCGGCCCCCAAATGGAAAGCCCCCAAAAGCTGTTTGCTTTCAGGGGCTTAGATGGTGCCCAGGGGCGGAATCGAACCACCGACACTGCGATTTTCAGTCCTTATGCGGGGTTGTCCGGCTTGTTCCACCAAGTTCTTGAAATGACTATTTACCAATGACTTAACCCGTTATGTAGCGCGACAAATCCGCCCCGACCTTCCAGAACATTCCATGAATCTCTATGCACAACTACACAGGAATTTCACAGAACGTCATTCGTCATCTTCAATTGGCTCACGATGTTGGGGCACGGGCATTCTGGCACTGAACAGCCATGTTGCATTAAGTTCCACCCGCTTGCCCACCGGATCAGGGGGAACCTCGACCTTGCCCTTGTGGCGCTTATCAGGGGGCTGGACGGTTCGTTTGATGGGCTTGCCCCCTTTCGCGTCTGACCTCGCCACACGCACCACCGCTTTGCCCAATTTGATAATCAATGAATCCACATCGGCAGATAATTCTACTTCCGCATCAGGAGGCCAATTGGCGGCCAAGCGGTACAACAGCACCCCATCCACCTGGACAGGCCCCGGCCAATCGCCAGAGGCGCTAATGGACTGCGCAAATGCTGCATGTTTGGCCTCGATCACGGCAAGCGTTCCGGCAACAAACTCGTGTTCAAGACATACGATTATGGGTTTCGGCTTCTTTTTTAGCGGATGCGGTTTTGCTGGCTTCAATGCAGCAGCAAAATCAGCAGCTTTCACTTTCAGCATATTTTCCCCCGTCACAGATTACACACCGCCGTAAATCCAACCCTTATCCGCCAATACCTGAACGGCCAATCCAATCTGACGCGGATTAAACTGACGTTTGCGTTCATTCCACGCATAGGTCGCAGTGATTATATCTTCGACTGAAGCGGCCTTGCCATTGGAGACAACCCAATGGACCGTCGAGAGAAGTTCTAAGCCAAAGGGGGTTTCAAACCCTTCAACAAGGTCAGCGACACGATCAAATCGGCTTCGAGTCTCGTCATTGCCACAAAGGAATGCGTCAGCGTCTGTTACCGCACCGGGCACCAACTCAAGCTGCTTATCCGGTGCGTCGCCACCATCGGCATAACCAGAGATCAGGTGTCCTTCGATTTCGCGCAGAACATGCCTGAGGTTTTCCGCATAAGGACCATAAGGTGCCTGAACATATTTCAGGCGCAACGGCTGTCCGGCTACCTGCATAAAATACATGAGCTTATGGACTTCCAATAGGGTGACGAAGGGATCAAGCAACCCCCGCAGATACCGATCAATAAGGACGACAAGCGCCGCCCGTCCTGGTGTCATTTTGGGAACGTCCTTCGACACGCTCATACTCTTGGCGTCTGGGGTGCCACCCGGTTCATAGATGACGACTTGCAGATCGTTAAAGCCCCGCAGAGCCTGTTCAATGCGGGGACGCACATCCGACCAGTTAAGCCCCCCAAGGCCGCAGCCCAAAGGCGGAATGGAGATAGAGCGGATACCGCGTGTCCGAATTTCTTCAACCAATGCCGATAGGCCGGAATCAATATCCTCCATCCGGCTTTTGCCGCGCCAATGCCGTTTGGTAGGAAAGTTGATGATGAACTTCGGATTCGTCAGCCCATGCGTGTCAAAGATAAACATCCGTCCCGGCTGCATTTCTTCACGTTGGCAAGCCAGCTCATAAGCGCGAAAATTCTCAGGGAAGGCATTCTTGAATTGAAGCGCAATCCCTCTGCCCATAAAGCCAACGCAATTGACCGTGTTTACCAGGGCTTCGGTATCTGCCGCGAGGATATCGCCTGTTTTAAATTCCATCATGTTGGCCCTCCCCTAATAATACCAGTCTGTGCAGATTTGGATGTTTGGACGATGCTCTGATGTCCGCAGAACATCAACGACTTGCTGAGTCATTGTTTTTGACCGCACACCTATTCGCTCAACAAGTTTCCAAGGAAACGAGCGATGCACCAGAAATTCGGCCTGTTTTCTGTCCCTAATCCCCGAGTTAACCCCACTGCCCCCCCACTTCCTCGCAGGGGATGTCCCGTTGAATGTTGAAAATGTGCGGTAGGCGTTGCTGACCTTGAGCCTGTAGGCTCTGGGTATCGAATCCATGAAAGGAAAGCAACGCCATGAAGAAATCTACCACACC
>CAIYCT010000190.1 GCA_903924765.1 uncultured Rhodospirillaceae bacterium
AGATACAGGCTTTCATACAGCGCCGACAGCACCAAATAGACCAGCAAGACGCAAACCGGGAACACCAGCATGGTGGTGTTGCCCGCCAGGATTTGCTGATAGGTCAATTCGGTCCATTCATAGGTCATGCCCTTGGGCAGGGTTTTCTCCAGCACGTCGCGGATGGCGTCTTGGGCTTGGCCGCTGGAAAAGCCCGGCCCGGCGCTGCCGTTCAAATCCGCAGACAAGAACGAATTGTAATGGGTGACGCTGTCGGGGCCGACCGTTTCCGACAGATGAATGACCGAGCCCAGCGGCACCATCTTGTTCTCGTAATTGCGGGTTTGCAGCTTCAGCACGTCGTCGGGCTTGGAGCGGAACTGCTTGTCGGCCTGGGCGATGACCTGATAGGTGCGGCCGAACTTGTTGAAGTCGTTCACATACAGCGAACCCAGATAGATTTGCATGGTGTCGAACACGTCTTGGGTGTCCACGCCCAGCTGCGAGGCCTTGGTGCGGTCCAGATCGGCGTAGAGTTGCGGCGTGGAATCCTTGTAGTTGGAGAACACCCGGAACAATTCCGGCCTTTGATAGGCTGCGGCCTGAACCGCGTGAACGGTTCTGTCCAGCGCCTCGAACCCTTGGTCACCGCGATCCTCGATTTGCAGCTTGAAGCCGCCGATGCTGCCCAGCCCCATCACCGGCGGCGGCGGAAAGATGGCGATGAAGGCGTCCTTGACGCCGAAATACTTCATTTGCAGCTTCTGCGAGATGGCGAAACCGGACAAATCCGGGCTTTCGCGCTGGGTAAAGGGGTTCAGCGTGACGAACACGATGCCCGCCGACGGACTGTTGATGAAGCCGTTGATGGACAGGCCGGGGAACGCCACCGCGCTTTCCACGCCCGGTTCATGCATGGCGATGTCGGTCATATCGCGAATGACCTTTTCGGTGCGGTCCAAGGTCGCGCCGTCGGGCAATTGGGCGAAACCGACCAGATATTGCTTGTCCTGCGACGGCACGAACCCGGACGGCACCAGACCGAACATGAAATAGGTCGCCCCCAACAACAACGCATACACGCCGATGGCGGCGCTTTTGCGGCCCAGGATGCCACCCACGCCTTGGCTGTACGAGGTCGAGCTTTTCTTGAACACCCGGTTGAAGCCGCGGAAGAACGGCCCCAACACCTTATCCATCACCCGCGTCAGCAGATCCTTGGGGTCATGGTCGTTTTTCAACAACAACGACGCCAGGGCGGGCGACAAGGTCAACGAGTTCAAGGCGGAAATGATGGTGGAAAAGGCGATGGTCAAGGCGAATTGACGATAGAACTGCCCGGTCAAGCCGCTGATGAAGGCGATGGGCACGAACACCGCGCACAGCACCAAGGCGATGGCGATGATCGGCCCGGTGACCTCGGTCATGGCCTTGATGGTGGCCTCGCGCGGGGTCAAGCCGGTCTCGATGTTGCGCTCGACGTTTTCCACCACCACGATGGCGTCGTCCACCACGATGCCGATGGCCAGCACCAATCCAAACAGCGACAGCGCGTTGATGGAAAAGCCGAACATATACATGATGCCGAACGTGCCAATGATCGAGATCGGCACCGCCAGCAGCGGAA
>CAIYCT010000191.1 GCA_903924765.1 uncultured Rhodospirillaceae bacterium
AAGGTGAAAGTCCCGTCCAAATTCAAATCGCCCTCTCAGGAAAGCAAGGCCTCCGCCGATCAAATTCGCAAGGCTTTCGTCGAAGCCAATCCTTCCATCCCTGCCAACGCCATCGTCGTGACTTGCCAAAAGCCCCGCGGAAAATCCGCCTCGGCTGATCGTCCTCTGACCTTTAAGGAAGTCCGGCTGTGCCTGGACAAGGATCTAAATTTCAAGGCGTGCGGGTCTCAGCATCGGGATCGTTGCGCCGGTGACGCACTTATCCCGCCCATACGTTAGTATCCCGCCCATACGTTAGTATTCAGTCTATGGTCTTGGATTGGGTTTGGATTCACCAAGGGGACTAAGGCGAACACAGGATGGAAATCTGAGTGGGAGTAATGATAGTGTAAAAAATTGGGTGTGGTGTATGCCCAATTCAATTAGAGGGTGCGTCATGAAAGTTCTAATCGCCGACGATCATGTTTTGTTTCGGGAAGGCGTTCGCATGGTCCTGGAAGACTGGGCCGGTGCCGATCTTGAAGTTGTCGAGGCGGGAGCCTACACCGATGTTTACTCCTTGCTCGAAGCCGATCAAAGCTTCGATATCGCCTTGATCGATTTGTGGATGCCCGGCGCCAACGGTTTCGCGGGCATTGAAGCCATCCGCATTCTTGCCCCCGCCACCCGTCTTATCGTGATCTCGGCGTTCGAGGAATCGCGCGACGTTCGTCGGGTCCTGAACGCCGGGGCCAACGGCTTTATCGGCAAATCGTCCCCCAGCGCCATGGTCACCGAAGCGGTCACCCGCGTGATGGCTGGGGAAACCTTCATCTCGCCGTCCGTTGCCCTGGATGCGACGGGCAACCGCTCGAAAATGAGCGAGCCCGAGAAGCGCTTGACCCAACGCCAGCGCGAAGTTCTGCATAAATTGCAGGAAGGCAAGAGCAACAAGGAAATCGCCCGCGAACTGGGCTTGGCCGAAATCACCGTCAAGCTGCACGTCACAGCGATCTTGCGCACCTTCAACGCCGAAAACCGCACCCAAGTGGTGGTCCGCACGTCGTTGTCCAATAACGGCTAAAGTCGGAATTTTTATTAAGTTAGAGCGGTTTGTGATCCCATTGGATCGCTCCTCTATTTCGTCATGCCCGTGCGTGCCCCGGCCATGACGAGATAGGGGCATATGACCCTGTACGGTCGCGAACGATCTTAGTGCGAGGTCACCAGCGCATCGACCCGATCGATGGGGGCCGAGCCGTCGCGCTTGCTTCCAAGCGCGCGCACTTCGATGCGGGTCGAGCGGACGCCCAAATCCATCAGCACTTTGCGGACTTCCAAGGCGCGGGACAGCGACAAGCGCCGCGCCTTGCTGATGGAAGAGGAATCGCCGTCGGCATAGGCCAGCAATTTCAGGGTCAAGCTGTCGTCGCGGCTCATGCGCTGGGCCAATTGGGTCAAGGCGGGCATCGCGCCGCTAGGCAGTTGATTTTCGTCGGGGCGGAACAAGACCGTCAACATATCGTCGTGACGGATGATTCCGTCCGACGTCGTATTTGACGATGGGGTCGGCGTTGGATTTGGCAACGCGGCGACTTGTTGGGGCGGCGCAGGAGCAGGCGCCGGAGCTGGAGGCGTTTGCGCCACCGGCGTTTGGACCGTTGGCGCCGCTGGCGCGGGCTGTACAGGCGCGGCTGGCGTCGCCACGGGGGGCGGAGCGATCAAGGATGCGACGCTGGACTTGACGGCGGGCGCTTCGGGCGCGGGTTTCGGCGTTTCCTTGACCACGACAAGCGGAGCATCGGCTTTTTGTTTCGCCGCCACAGTGGCTGGAACTGGGGTCGGAACCGCGATTGGGGGCGGCGTGGCGACGCTAGGTTGCGCTGGGACCGCGACATCAGCCGCTTTTTTGGGTTTGGCGGCCGGACTGGGTTCATCCAAGTGAACGGCCTTGATGCCGTTGGGGTCGACGGCGCGCGCAGGTCCGGGCGTGGGTTTGAACACTCTGTAAGTCGGCTTCTCGCCGTCAGACTCATTCGAAGCCAGAATAGGCTTGCGCGCAGTCAGAGCATGGCCGGGGCTGCCGTCCAGCTTATGAAAGATAACTTTGTTTTCCGCCTCGTTGACCTTGCGTTGGATGCGCTGATCAACAGCTTTGGCGGTCGGAGCTTGTTTCAGCATGTCCGGAAGGCTGGGCGAGGGGCCAAGCTTGTCCAGAACCGCCCAATTGACCGAAACGTCGACATCGGGCTGATCTCCGCCGATGACCACTTGCGCGCCAAGCGGTGAGGCGGAGATCAAGAGAAGGGCGATAATGAAAGCCCCGGTCACTTGTTTAGCCTCAGACATCGCTGTATCGCCCCCCGGCACTATCTAGATTGATAAAGACACTATCCCATTGCCTAGCGGCGAACAATAGCGACCAAAGCGCCAATGGGGAACGATGGGTCATTTACGGTCGCCGCGCCTTTTGCCCTTGCAGGAAATACCGTTCCACCGCGCGGCTGATGGCATGAGCCAATTTGGCGCGGTATTCCGGTTGCCGCAGATTCTTCTCGTCGATGGTGTTGGACAAATAGCCCATTTCGATCAGCACGGCGGGCACGTCGGGGGATTTCAGCACGGCGAATCCGGCAAAACGGTGGGTGTTGGACAGCAAAGCGGTGTCGCGGCCCAACTCATCGACGATTGAACCGGCGAATCCGGCCGAGCGGTTCATGGTTTCGCGCTGGGCGAGGTCAATTAGAATGTTGGTGACGTCGGTGGATTCCCGCGACAGATCGATGCCCGCGATCAAATCGGCCTTGTTTTCCTTGTCGGCCAGGGCTTGGGCCTCGGCATCCGAGGCGTTTTGGGACAAGGTGTAAACGGACAGGCCGCGAATGTCGGGGTCCTTGACCACATCCGCATGCAAGGAGATGAACAAATCGGCGTTCAACGACCGGGCGATGGTGGTGCGTTCGCGCAAGGGAATGAACACGTCGCGGTCGCGAGTCAGGTGAACGCGGTAATGGCCGGTTTTCTCCAGCTGCTGTTGCAGCTCCTTGGCCATGGAATAGGTGATGTATTTCTCGTAAATGCCCGAAACGCCAATGGCGCCGGGATCGACGCCGCCGTGACCGGGATCGATGACCACCACTTGACGGGTGTCTTTTTCCGGCTTGCGCTCTTTTCCCGAGGGGGCAGGTACAAAGGAGGCCGTGACGCGAGGTTTTTCGGGAGTGGCCATATCCTGCGGCCCCATGCCGGGGGCGGCCAGCGTTGTTTTCGCCGCCGTATCATCCATGGACGCAAGGGGGGGCGAAGTGACGACGATGGGGGGAGGCAGCAAGGCGGTCAATTTAGGGCCGCTTTTGACGTTTGTCGCGGGCGCGTTCGCTGTCACCGTTTCGGTGGCGGGCGGAGCGGACGTAAGAGCGGGTGACGTGATGATGATTGGCTGCGATGTCGGTGGCGGCGAGTCAGGCTTCTTAGGATCATCCAAGGCCAATGGCTTGGCTTGCTGCATTGGCGCCGCAGGAGGAGGGAGCGGCAGTGTTTCGCTCAGATGGGCGGTGGCCATGGGGTGAGCCAACGCGGCAAATTCTTGTTTGGTGACATCCTTGACGTCAATTACGAAACGCCAGCCATTGCCCTCTCTGGGCGCAATCAGGAATGCTGATTTGACGTCGGCGGGGCGTCCAAGCTTCAACGTAATGTGCGCGCCGGGATTGTCTTCGCCATAGGCCACGCCAACAATTGGTCCCGTGGCGCGGGGCAAATTCGGACGGTTCGTCCAAGTCAAGGTCTCGGTGTCGATGATGATCCGGTAGGGATTGTCGGCCAAGCGCGTGGTGAAGTTGATGGATTGCGATACGTCGATCACCACGCGGGTGGTGCCGTCGGGATGTTCCGCCGCGCGCAAACCATCTGCGGCCGCGTTGGCCCACGCCGTCCCAGGCGCAACCGCGGTACAGGCCACGATAACGGCGACAACCCCTAGGATCAGCAACTTTATACGCACCAACGCCACCCGCTTACACTGACGGACAAACTTGTTCATTGCTTACTCTACTACGGTAAAAGTTAATTGAAGATCAACTGGAAAGCTCTTGATTCAAAAGGCTCTTGCCGGGGGCTGGCGGTTCGCGAATAAAGTTTAATAAAGAAGATTGTGGAAACCCTTGCGGTTCGTTATGGTGCTGATTGAAAAGCAACAGTCAGCAGGGAACCCCATTGTCGGGTGTTTGCGGTGATGGATTTGATGAGCGCAGTGCGCCGCCTTGTTTCTGCATCGTTTTCTGCGACTAGGGCTTTTCTTTCTGACCTATTCCGAAGCCCCATCGTGACCATGCCTAACTCCATATCTGAATATTGTGAGATTGTGCCTGCCGGTGCCGTTGGCTTCGTTCGTCCCATCGTCTGCGTCTCGCTGTATCAAGCGGATGGATCAGACCCACGGAGTTATGTGTTCAATGGTAAAGCGTATGTTGATCGACGCCACGCATCCCGAGGAAACTCGGGTGGTCGTGGTCAATGGCACCCGGCTGGAAGAGCTGGATGTTGAAACCAGCACCAAAAAGCAGATTAAAGGCAATATCTATCTTGCCAAGGTCATTCGCGTAGAGCCGTCTTTGCAGGCCGCCTTTGTGGATTACGGCGGCAATCGCCATGGCTTTTTGGCGTTCAGCGAAATTCACCCCGATTATTTTCAGATTCCGGTAGCGGATCGCCAAGCCTTGTTGGCGGCGCAAAACGCCCTGACGCAACGAGCCGATTCCGATGCTGGCTTCGACGATGACGAACCGACGGAACCCGTTCCCGCGCCTGTTCCCATGCCGCATGTCGATTATGTGGAAAACGAGCCGAGCCCGGCCACGGTTCAGGCGTTGAACATCGGCGACGTGCCTTCGGTCGCCGAGGAGCAGCCCATAAATTTCGACGAGCCCGCGCCGATCCACAGCTTCGATTCGCAAAGCTTTGATTCGCAAAGTTTCGAGCCGCAAAGCTCAGAACAACAAAGCTGCGAGCAGCAAGACTCGGAACAGCAGTCTTTTGAGACACAGGATTTCCCGTCTCATTCCGACCAGCACTCCCACAGCGAGTCTGGCGAGTCCTATGGATACCAGGAGCAGGAAGCGCAGCCGCCGCAACCGGTTGACATTATTGGCGGCGACGATGCGGCCGAACAGGAACTGGAACGCCGCCGCGCCCGTCTGCTGCGCAATTATAAAATTCAGGAAGTGATCAAGCGCCGCCAGATCATGCTGGTGCAAGTGGTCAAGGAAGAGCGCGGCAACAAAGGCGCGGCTCTGACCACCTATTTGTCGCTGGCCGGACGCTATTGCGTGCTGATGCCCAACACCGCTCGTGGCGGCGGGGTCTCGCGCAAGATCATCAACGCCACCGACCGCAAGCGGTTGAAGGCCATTGCTCAGGAAATGGAAGTTCCCGAAGGCATGGCGGTGATCGTGCGGACAGCCGGTTCGGAGCGATCCAAGCTGGAAATCAAGCGCGACTACGAATATTTGCTGCGCATGTGGGATACGGTGCGCGAGTTGACCTTGCAATCCTCCGCGCCGACCTTGGTGTACGAGGAAGCCGGCCTGATCAAACGGTCGATCCGCGATTTGTATTCCCGCGATATCGACGAAGTGTTGGTGGATGGCGACGAGGGCTATCGTCTGGCCAAGGACTATATGCGGATGCTGACCCCCAGCCACGCCAAGAAAGTCCAGCCCTACAAGGACCCGGCGGTGCCGCTGTTCTATCGCTATCAGGTGGAAAACCAGCTGGATGCCATGCACCAGCCGGTGGTGCAGCTTAAATCCGGCGGCTATTTGGTGATCGGTCAAACCGAAGCGCTGGTGGCCATCGACGTAAACTCGGGCCGCGCCACCCGCGAACGCCATATCGAAGAAACCGCCGTCAAGACCAATTTGGAAGCCGCCGACGAAATCGCCCGTCAGCTGCGTCTGCGCGATTTGGCCGGTCTGGTGGTGATCGATTTCATCGACATGGAAGAATCGCGTAATAACTTCGCAGTTGAACGCCGGTTGAAGGAAGCGCTGAAAAACGACCGCGCCCGCATTCAGGTTGGTCGGATCAGCGCCTTCGGTCTGTTGGAGCTGTCCCGCCAGCGTTTGCGTCCGTCCTTGCAGGAATCGGCGTTTTCCCAATGCCCCCATTGCCAAGGCACCGGATTCATCCGTTCGGTGGAATCCTCGGCCATGGCGGTCTTGCGTGCCATCGAGGAAGAGGGCATTCGCATGCGCTCGTCCGAGGTTACCGTCTGGTTGCCGACGGCCATCGCCCTTTATCTGCTGAATCAAAAGCGTGACGGGCTGATTCTGGCCGAGCAGCGCTATTCCTTCAAAGTCTATCTGTTCGGCGACGATTCGCTGGTGGCTCCGGCGTTCCGCATGGAACGGGTGCGGGCCGAAGGCCGTCCCGAGGAGGGCCGCATTTTGCCGCCGCCTCCGTCTTCCATTCAAGCCGTGGATGAGGACGGCGAAGACGAGGACGAAGAGGAAAGCAGCGAAGAACAAACGTCTGAACGTTCCTCCGCGCCCAGAAATGGCGAACCGAAACCCTCGGATACCAGAACTGCCGAGGCCAGAACTGCGGAAGAGGGAGACAGCAATCAATCTCGCCGCCGCCGCCGCCGCCGCAAGCGTGGCCGGTCCGATCAACCGACCCAACTGGATCTGGCCGCTGAAGGCGGACCGGAAGGAGAAGTTGAGGGCGATATCGAGGGCGAGGCTCCGGTATCTGTGTCCGAAGACGGCGTCAATGACGGTCCTGCCGATGAGACCGAAGAGGAACGCAGCCGTCGTCGCCGTCGTGGACGTCGCGGTGGTCGCAATCGCAATCGCAGCTTCGAACAAACCACCGAGCAACAGCCGGTTGACCCGTTCAAGCCGATCACCCGCGACGATGTGGCGGACGTGTTCGAGGCCGTAGAAATGGCGGAATTGGCGGCTCTGGAAGCCAAGTCCAATCCCGTTCAAACCAGTGAGGCCGTTGCTCCCGCCATCGAAAGCCCGGCTGTTTCGTCCGAACCTGCCGAAAGCGTTTCGACCGAAGAAACTGCTCCGCCCGCGCCGAAACGGCGGGCTCCTGCCCGTAAAAAGGCCGCTGCCGCCGAAACTGCGGTTGAGCAAAGCGCGGACCCCGCCGCAGATGCGGAAGCGCCGCCCAAACGTCGTCGCGCTCCGGCCAAGAAAAAGACCGAAGAAGCGGTGGACGTTGTTGATGTTTCTCCCGCAGAACAGGCGCCTGCTCCCGAGCCCGTTGCCGTTGCTGCTCCCGAACCCGTCGCCGTTCATGTACCTGAACTCGCTCCGGTCGTCGAGCCTGAGCCCGTTGTTGAACAGGTTCCGGCTGGTCCGCCCAAAAATGGCTGGTGGAACAAGCTGCTGTCGTAGAGTGAAGACGCCTTTTTGACTAAAAAAGGCGATGGAGGACGATGTTGGGATCTCCCTGGGATTTAGTCACGGTTGTGATCGTAACCTATAATTCCGGGGATATTCTGTCCAAATGCCTGGATCATGTGTCGGCGGCCAAGAAAATCGTGGTCGTCGACAATGCCAGCCGCGATGATACGCTCAAAGTCGCACGGGACTATCCGGGGCCGGTTACACTCATCGTCAATGACCGCAATCTTGGATTCGGGACCGCCAGCAATCAGGGCTTCGCGCAAGCGGACACGCCGTTCGGCCTGTTGCTCAATCCCGATTGCATGGTGATGCCCGGTTGTCTGGAATCACTGGTTGCCGCCGCCCAAGACTTTCCCAATGCCGCTGCCATCAGTCCGTTGATGCGCAATGAAGAGGGAGTCCAGGATATTTGGCTGCGGGCTCCGCGCCAACTGGACAGCCATCAATATTTCGACGAAGTCGCAGGGCCACTTTGTACAGGTAACGCGTCAGGCGCCATCTTGTTGTGGCGCATGGATCTGTGGCGCATCGTCGGCGGATTCGACGCAACCTTCTTTTTGTACGGGGAAGATCACGATCTGTGCATGCGCACCGAGGATAAAGGGTATCCCATGATCGTGGAACCATCCGCGCAGGCCATCCATTTGGGCGGCAAGTCCTCGGTTCCGTCGCTGAAGTCCCGCATTATCCGCGATTGGCACATCCATTGGGGCTCGCTGGAAGTGGAGGCGCGCTGGCAAGAGCGGGCCAAGGCCAGAAAGCGGGCTTGGTCCATGGTCCGTTATTATGGCGGCAAATCTCTGCTCTATGTTCTGTTGATCCGGCCCAAACGGGTGGTGGGAAATTTCGTCAAGGCTCATGCGGCTTTGACTTGGGTGTTGGGGGGCAGCGCATGGTCGGGACCGGGGGCGAATCGATGAACACAGACACTCAATCCTTGCCATCGACGCCCAAGGATGGCGGCTATTACCAAAGCGTTCGCAAGGATGTCTTTCCGCTGTTGACGCCCCGTCCCGGTCGCATCTTGGACATCGGCTGCGCGGAAGGATGGACGGCGGCCTATTTGAAGGAACAAGGATTGTGCGATTGGGTCGGCGGTCTGGAACCGGTGGCTCAGATCATGACCGAGGACCGGCTTGACTTGGCGTTGACCTGTCCGCTGGAAAGCGCGTTCGAGCAGAATTTGTTGCCCGAAGTGGACGCCATCTTGTGCCTGGACGTGCTGGAGCATCTGGTGGACCCATGGATGGCGGTGCGGAAATTGGCGCAATTGCTGCCCAAGGGCGGCGTCATTGTTTCCAGCATTCCCAATATCCGCCACTACAAATTGGTGTTGGATTTACTGCTGAACGGCAATTTCCGCTATCAACCTTACGGCATCCTAGACAGCACCCATCTGCGGTTCTTCACCCGCGAAACGGCGATCGATTTGTTCGAACAGGCGGGCCTAAAGGTGACGAATGTTCTGCCGCAACCGGCCTTGAAGCCGTGGAAAAACAAATGGATCATCAACAAGCTGCTGGGCGGGGCGATGACCGATCTCTATCCGATCATCTACCATTTCCGCGCCGAAAAGATTTAACCCACCAAGAGCAGTTTGCGATCCAATTGGATACCCCCCTCTTTCGTCATGCCCGTGCTTGACACGGGCATCCACGTGTCTCCGTTTAAATAATATATAAAACAATGGCATAAACTCATAGACGTGGATGGCCGGATCAAGTCCGGCCATGACGAGATCGGGGCATATGACCCTGTGCGGTCGCAAACCGCTCTAACTCAGCCGATCCAGACCGGCTTCAATATCGGCTTGCAAGTCCGTCACGTCTTCGAGACCGGCATGAAAGCGCAAGGATGGACCCTCCGGGGCCCAAACGCTGGCGGTGCGAATCACGGAATGTCCGCTGGTGGGAATGGCAAGGCTTTCGAAGCCGCCCCACGAATAGCCCAGTTTGAAATGGGTCAGGCCGTCCAACAGCGCATCGACCGCTTGTTTGGAATGGGGCGTTAAGATCACCCCAAACAGGCCGCATCCACCTTGGAAATCCCGCTTCCATAAGTCATGACCGGCATCGCCGGGCAGAGGAGGGTACAGAACGCGAGCCACTTCCGGGCGGGTCTTGAGCCAAGCGGTCAAGGTCAGAGCCGTTTGCGCGTGGTGGCGAAGGCGAACGCTGAGCGTCCTCAATCCGCGCAGACCGAAATACAGTTCCTCGGCTCCGGGAGAATGGCCGAAGGCGGCCACGGACGTTTTGATCTGCTTCCACAAGGCGGGGTCGGCGACGGTGATGGCGCCCAGCATGGCATCGGCGTGGCCGACAACATATTTGGTGCAGGCCTGAATGGAGACATCCACGCCATGGGTGAAGGGTTGAAACGTCAAGACGCCCCAGGTGTTGTCCAGCACCAACAGCGCGTCATGGGCATGGGCGGCTTGAGCGATGGCGGGAATGTCTTGGACGTCGAAGGTCAGCGAGCCGGGGCTTTCGGCGAAGATCACCCGCGTGTTGGGGCGAATCAAGTCCTTGATGCCCGCACCGACCTGGGGATCGTAGAAGGTGGTCTCGATTCCAAACGTGTTCAGGACCGATTCGCAAAATTTGCGGGTGGGGTAATAGACGCAATCCGCCATCAACAAATGATCGCCCGCCTTCAGCAGCGCCATCAAGGTGCCGCTGATGGCCGCTAGTCCCGACGATATGGCGATGGAGCGGGTGCCGCCTTCCACCTCGGCCATGGCTTCTTCAAAGGCGAAGGTGGTGGGGGTGCCGAAGCGGCCATAGCGAACGCCTTCGAACTGGTTGACTGCGCCCGCTTCCATCTTGGCGACTGTGGGGTAGACAATGGTGGAGGCATGAAAGACCGGTGGATTGACCGCGCCGGAAAAGTTCTCGGGATGGCGTCCGGCGTGAACGATGCGGCTGTCTTTCTTCATTGTTATGTCCTTAGGAGCGCTGGTTTGGCAGTCGAGAGGCCTGTATAATGACCACGTGAACAAAGACGGGCAAGCTTAATGGACAATTCGGATTATCGTCTTCCCGGTGGTGGGAAGTCCAACAACAGGGTCGGGCATTCCACCGATTTGTTGGCTCATGTGGATTTCAACGACTATCCGACGCCGCTGCATCTGTCCGGCGTGCGCGAGATGAACAAGAATTTGTTCGGCATGCTGGGCCAAGCCGAGACCGAGGACGAGGCCGCCGACGTCTTCTACAATTACATGAACGCCATCTTCGGCATCGAGCCCGAGCAATGGGAAAAGCAAAAGACCAAACCCGGAAACGAGACGAGACCAAGTCAGGATAATGGGGCGGTGCGGCGTTTCCGGTCGTCTTACTTGCGTTTGTTGAAGGGGTGGGGGTTCGAGACCTGCGGCCCCGAGGGCGCGGTGCTGAAAGGGTGGGTGGAAAGCCGGTTCGGTTTTGCGCCGCTCTATCACAAGGAAACCATCGAAACCCTGCACAGCGCCGCTTGGATGGATTACACCCAGGAAAAGATGAACTCGCGCTTTCACAACAACGCTATCCATACGCAATTGGATATTCTGTACGAATTCTGCCAATGGTCGTTGGAGCGGTTCGCTCCCAAGGATCAAACCCATATCGTCTTGTATCGCGGTATGAACCTGCCCGACGGGGCGTTGATCACCACCTCCGACGGCGGCCTGCATGTGCGCCTGAATTCCTTGGTGTCGTTTTCCGCCGACGCTCAAGTGGCGTCGTGTTTCGGCGACACCGTGCTGACCGCCAAAATTCCCAAATGCAAGATTCTCTTCTTCAATGACCTGCTGCCGGTCCATCCCTTGCAAGGAGAGTCCGAATACGTGGTGATTGGGGGGGACTATCGTGTGGAGGCGTCCGTTTATATATGACCTAGCAAGCACCAGACCCGGCAAGTCATGACCCAGCTGGATAGGGCCCTGGGGGCGTTTCTGGGATTGGCGGTGGGCGACGCCTTGGGCGCCACGGTCGAATTCATGACCGCAGGTGAAATCGCTGTGCAATACGGCGTTCACAATAAGATGGTCGGCGGCGGCTGGTTGAGACTGAAAGCCGGCGCGGTGACCGACGATACGCAAATGTCGCTGTGTCTGGGCCGCTCGCTGGCGCGCCACAAGGATCTGGTTCTGACCGATGTGTGCGACGAGTTCGCCGCGTGGTTGGCCTCGGGTCCGCCAGACGTGGGTAACACCTGTCGGCGCGGCATCAACCGCTATATCATGCATGGCTCCGTGCAGGGCGACTTCAACGAAGGCGATGGCGGAAATGGCGCGGCCATGCGGACTCTTCCGGTCGCCCTGGCCACCTTTAAGCGCCCCGATTTGCTCGATCCTTGGACCGTGGGGCAATGCCATATCACCCACCACCATCCGCTGTCGGATGCGGCTTCGCTGACTTTGGGCAAGATGATTCATGCCTTGGTGGACAAAGGGCAAGAGGCCAACATGCGTACCCTGGCCGAGGAATTGGTCGCCCAACATCGGGCATTCGCCTTCGACCGCTATCGCGGTTTATGCACTGCCTATGTTGTAGACACTCTGAAAACCGTGTTTGACGGTTATTTCACCACCGGTTCCTTTGAAGATTGCTTGGTCAAAGTGGTCAATCGCGGCGGCGACGCCGACACCACCGGAGCCATCGTCGGAATGCTGGCGGGGGCAACCTGGGGCGTAAGCGCCATTCCCAAAGCGTGGCTGAGCAAACTGGACAAAACGGTCGAGCAGGAAATCCGCGCCCTGGTCCCGGTTTTGCTCGACCTAACGGCATAAAAAAGGGGCGCTCCATGAAGAAGCGCCCCCTAGCGATCCCGTGCCACGCGTCCGCCACTCAGTTTGCGACACAGGACCGATTCTGTTTCCAGATGATCTTTAATCAGCAAGGCCTGTGCCAAGTGGCGAGAGGGCGGAAGGATTGGCATTTCGGTCGGGATGACGCTACCTTAATGTCGCATCCATGACAGAACCGGACAAAATTGGCATGATTGTCACCTTTACCGATTTCGGATCGTCTGGCCCCTATCTGGGGCAAATGCGGGCGGCGCTGTATCGTCATGCTCCCAACGTGCCGGTGGTGGATTTGCTGACCGACGCCCCCCTGTGCAATCCCAAATCCTCGGCCTATCTGTTGGCGGCGCTGGTGCCCGAGTTCGAACCGGGAACCGTCTTTCTGTGCGTGGTCGATCCCGGCGTGGGCGGAGCGCGCGCGCCGGTGGCAGTGGAAAGCGAGGGGCGTTGGTTCGTCGGTCCCGACAACGGATTGTTCGAATTGGCGGCCAGACGGCGATCCCATCGGGCCTGGGAAATCACCTGGCGTCCAGAGCGTCTGTCCATGACCTTTCATGGGCGGGATTTGTTTGCTCCCATTGCCGCTCGGTTGGCCGTGGGCGAGAGGATGGAGACGTTGGGGCGTCCGACCTCCCTGCAACCGCAGGATTGGCCCGACGATCTGGCGGAAGTGGTCTATGTGGATCACTACGGCAACGTCATGACCGGATTGCGCGGCGCTGGCGTCGATCCAAAGGACGCCTTGGTCATCTCCGGCCACGTCATTTCGCCTGCTGAGCGTTTCGATCAGGTCGAACCCGGCCAGCCCTTTTGGTACGTCAATTCGTGCGGTCTGGTGGAAATCGCGGTCAATCAGGGCCGCGCCGACTCTGTTTTGTGCGTAAGGATCGGGGATTTTTGCGGATATATGAAATGATCCGCTGAAAGACCCTTAAGGCGCATAGGATGATTGACGAAGGTCGTGTGCGGTGCAACAAATTACCCCCTATGCCACGACAGGCGATATCCTTCTGAAGGAGTGGTATGATGGGCAAGATGCTGGAAAATCGGCCATGGTCCGAGCTAAAAGTCGGGGACAAAGCGTCCATAACGCGGCTTTGCTCCGAATCGGACATCGAATTGTTCGGCGTCGTGTCCGGCGACCTCAATCCCAGTCATTACACGTCGGTTGATGAAGGCGATAAACCCCGTCCCGTCGCTCATTCCATGTGGGTGGCATCGCTGGTGTCGGCGGTGATCGGCAATGAATTGCCCGGTCCCGGCACGGTGCTGCTGCGCCAAGACCTGGAATATCTGGCCCCGGTTCATGTGGGCGAGGCCATTACCGTCGAGGTCTTGGTGGAAACCAAAGCCGAACCTTCGACCGTGACCTTGCTGTGCCGCGCCGTCAACAATACCGGTGCGGTGGTGCTCAGCGGTCATGCCTTGGTCAAAGCGCCGTTGACCAAGCAGTCGGCGGCTCGCCACCAATTGCAAGAAGTGAAGATGCGCGTTCGCCGTCACGTCTTCCAGGAATTGATCGGCCGCGCCGGTATGTTGGGCGCGCCCATTACGGTGGCGGTGGCCCATCCGTGCGATCAAGTTTCGCTGGGCGGAGCGTTGGACGCCGGACAAAAGAACATCATCATCCCCATTCTGGTCGGTCCCGAAGACAAGATCCGGTCCGTGGCCAAGGAATTCAATTACGATCTGGCTGGCATTCGCATTGTCAACAGCGAGCATTCCCACGATTCCGCCGCCAAAGCCGTGGCCTTGTGCAAAAGCGGCGAAACCAAGGCTTTGATGAAGGGCTCGCTGCATACGGATGAATTGATGCATGAAGTGGCGCAGCGCGATACCGGTTTGCGCACCAATCGCCGCATCAGCCATGTCTTCGTGTTCGACGTGCCCACCTATCCCCGCACCTTGCTGGTGACCGACGCCGCCATCAACATTTATCCCACTTTGGAAGACAAGGTGGACATCATCCAAAACGCCATCGAATTGGCGGTGGTGCTGGGCGTGGACGTGCCCAAGGTGGCGATTTTGTCGGCGGTGGAAACCGTCTATCCCAAGATCACCTCCACACTGGACGCCGCCGCTTTGTGCAAAATGGCCGACCGTGGTCAGATCACCGGCGGGATTTTGGATGGTCCGCTGGCGTTCGACAACGCCATCAGCGCCGAGGCCGCCGAGATCAAGAAGATCCATTCCCCGGTATCGGGCCAAGCGGACATCCTGCTGGTTCCCGATTTGGAAGCGGGCAACATTCTGGCCAAGCAGCTCAGCTATTTGGCCGAAGCCGACGCGGCGGGCATCGTCCTGGGCGCCAAGGTTCCGATCATTTTGACCAGCCGCGCCGACTCGGTGGAATCGCGGCTGGCCTCCTGCGCGGTGGCGGCGCTGTTGGCCAAATCGAAAGAGAAATAGTTCAGTTAAACAACGGAGACGATCATGAAGGATGGAATTCTTGTTATCAACGCTGGCTCGTCGTCGGTTAAATTTTCGCTGTTTGTCCGCCATCGCGGAGAAGATCCCGATTTGGTCAGCGTCGGCCAGGTTGAGGGCATTAATGCCCATCCTCATTTCATCGTCAAATCGCCCGAAGGCGAGGTGTTGACCGAAAAGAAATGGCAAGATGGTGAAATTGGCCGCGACGGATTATTCCGCCATTTGCTGGATTGGGTTGAAACCCACCTGGGCGACGCCAAATTGGTGGCCGCTGGACATCGGGTCGTCCATGGCGGCATGCACCATTCCAAGCCGGTCAAGGTGACAGACGGATTGATGAAGGAATTGGAAGATTTGATCCCGCTGGCGCCGCTGCACCAGCCGCACAATATCAGCCCGATCCAAGAGCTGTCCAAGCTGCATCCCGGTTTGACCCAGATTGCCTGCTTCGACACCGCTTTCCACCGCACCAACCCCTGGGTGACGCAGACCTTCGCCATTCCCTACGCCTTGACCGAGGAAGGGGTGCGCCGCTACGGCTTCCATGGTCTGTCCTATCAATATATCGCGCGCAAGCTGGAACAAGTGGACCCGGCCCTGGCGCGTGGTCGCGTGGTTGCGCTCCATATCGGTTCTGGCGCGTCCTTGTGCGCCATGAAGAATGGACAGTCCCTGGCCTCGACCATGGGCTTCACCGCGTTGGACGGTTTGGTCATGGGGACTCGCTCGGGCACCTTGGATGCGGGCGTGTTGCTGTATCTGCTGGATCACAAGCACATGACGGCCAAGGATATCGAGAATATGCTGTACAAGCAGTCCGGTCTGTTGGGCGTGTCGGGCATTAGCTCCGATATGCGCGATCTGATCGGCAACGAAGAACCCCGCGCCAAGCAGGCAGTGGAACTGTTCATTCACCGCATGTGCCGCGAGTTGGGCTCGTTGGCCGCCGCTCTGGAAGGCCTGGACGGCTTGGTGTTCACCGCCGGCGTGGGCGAGCATTCGCCCTATGTGCGTAAGGAAGTCTGTAGCCATCTGGAATGGCTGGGCGTGAAGTTGGATGAACAAGCCAACAGCACCAACCACAGCACCCTGGTCAGCACCTTGGATTCCAAAGTGCAGGTCCTGGTCATTCCCACCAACGAGGAATTGATGATCGCCTTGGCGGTCGACGAGTTCTTGAGGGCCTAGGCTTAATCCTAAGGATTGATTGCCTTAGGGGCAAGAATTGGCTATGACACCGTCATCATGAAAATACCGACGATGCTTGCCTTTCTTGCCCCATTGGCCCTTTCGGCCTGTGGCGTGCCCGATATTATCGCTCACGAGGTCAAGGCCTACGAAAAGTCCCAAGATCAGCGCGATCAAGCGAGCCAGCCCCAGAACGCGCCAACTACGACGACACAACAATCCACGCCGCAGCAACACGCCGAGCCGGAACCGCCGCCATTGGCTCCGCCGCTTGCCCGCGAATCGGTCAGCAAAGAACAGCTAAAGTAAACGGCTTTCCAACATGGACAAGGCCGTGAAGGCCGCCTGAGCGCGGACCTCGTCGCGCGAACCTGCGAAAATTTCGTTGCGATGCACGGTCGGTTGGCCGCGCAGGGCGCAGGCGAAATGCACCAATCCCACCGGCTTTGCCGCGCTGCCGCCATCGGGTCCGGCGATGCCGGTGATCGAGACGGTCAGGGTGGCGGGGCAGGTGTTCAACGCGCCTTCGGCCATGGCGATGGCAACCTGTTCCGACACCGCGCCGTATGCGGTGAGCAGGTCCATAGACACTCCCACTTCATCGTGTTTGGCTTGATTGGAATAGGTGGCCCAGCCCCGCTCGAACACGGCGGACGAACCGGGGATGGCGGTCAGGGCGGCCGAGACCATGCCGCCGGTGCAGGATTCCACCGTGGCGATGGTCACTCCTTTGGCCTTGGCCAAGTTCAGCACGCGGGCGGCAAGGTCTTTCAAAGGTGGGTTGCTCCATATAAAACCACGGCGGCGTAGATCCCGGCGAACAGGTCGTCAACCATGATCCCCAATCCACCGGGCAAGGTGCGGTCGGCCCAACTGACCGGCCAGGGTTTGCGAATGTCGAACAATCGGAACAGGGCGAAACCGGCCAGATAGAACCAGGGATTGGGCGGGACCACCAGCAAGGTCAACCATTGTCCGGCCACTTCATCGATCACCACTTCGGACGGGTCGCTGATTCCGGTTTGACGGGAATAGAGTTCCGCCGCCCACCAGCCGACCACAGTGACGATGACGGTGGCGAGGCCCAGGGCCGCCTGTCCGCCCCATCCGGCGATAATCCAGGCGAAGGGCAGCGCCGCCAACGACCCCCACGTGCCGGGGGCTTTGGGCAGCAATCCTGCGCCGAACCAGGTGGCCAACAGCTTGGCAAGTCGGTTCATGAATGTTTGTCTGCCGACAACAAGCGCCGCAGCATCTCTTCGGCCGGAATGCATTTGGTCCGCATCAATAATTCTATGCTCAATGCCGACCATTGCACGCGGGTTTCTTTCAGGGCTTGGCGCAAGCATTCGGGCAAACGGTCGAACGCCGCCATTTCATCCTTGCGGCTGGCGAAAACGCTATCGGCGGGCGAGTTGGTCGGGCGCGGGCGATTGGTCATGGGCTACCAATACCGTTCTTCTTTCCACGGGTCGCCGTTGTTGTGGTAGCCCCGTTGTTCCCAATAGCCGGGAGAATCCTTGTCCATGAAGGTGACGGCTCGCACCCATTTTGCGCTTTTCCAGAAATACAATTTCGGCACCACCACCCGCACCGGCCCGCCATGGTCGCGGGAGATGGGCTTGCCCTCCCAGGAATGGGCGATCAGCACGTCGTCGGCGGAAAATTCTTTCAGCGGCACATTGGTGGTGTAGCCGTCATAGCTGCGCAGCATGACGAATTGGGCGTCGGGTTTGACCCCGGCCGCTTCCATCAGATGGCGGGCGCTGACGCCCTTCCACACATTGTCGTAGCTGGACCAGGTGGTGACGCAATGGATGTCGCAAGTCAGCTCGGTCTGGGGCTGGGCCATGTAATCGTCCCACGACCATGTCAGCTTCCGCTCGGTCTGGCCGCCGATGGTCAACGACCAATCCTTGAGCGACAGATTGGGTTGAATGCCTAAATCCAGCACCGGCAATCCGGTGACCAGATGTTGGCCCGAGGGAAGGCGGTAGTGTTGCGGTTTGACGGGTTCGCCGGTCAGGCCGCGCCCTTCGGCGGCCCATTTCTGCTTGGCGGCAATCAGCTTTTCGTTCAACTGGTCGTCGGACATCCGCTCCTCCTTATGAACCTACCCTTTGTCACGCATGACGCGGGCTTTTTCCCGGTTCCAATCCCGCTCCTTGATGGCTTGCCGCCGATCATGGGCTTGCTTGCCTTTGGCCAAAGCCAAACTAACCTTGGCCATGCCGCGGTCGGTAAAATGAATGTCCAGCGCCACCAAAGTCATGCCGTCCTTGGCCACCGCGCCCAGCAATTTACGGACCTCGCGACGATGCAGCAGCAATTTGCGCGGGCGGCGGGTCTCCAGCGGAAACGGCATGTTCGATTGGTATTCGGGGATATAAGCGTTGAACAGCCAAATTTCATCGTCCTGCGCACCGGCATAGGCTTCCATGATGTTGCCTTTGCCAGCGCGCAGGGCTTTGACCTCGGTTCCGGCCAGCATGATGCCAGCCTCGACCGTGCTGATAATGGTGTAATCGTGCCGAGCTTTGCGGTTCTGCGCGGCGATGCGGGGCGGAATCAAATCAGACCCACATCTTTCATCACCGCTTCGACCTTGCGCTTGGAGTCCTCTCCCAGTTCCACCAGCGGCAGGCGCAGATCGGGGCCGCATTTGCCCAGCAAGGACAAGGCGTACTTGACCGGCGCGGGATTGGTTTCGCAGAACATGACGTCATGCAAGGACGACAGCTTGTCGCGAATGGCGAAGCAGGTGGCCAGATCGCCCTTTTCCCAGGCGTTCTGCATCTGCGCGCACAAGGCGGGGGCCACGTTGGAGGTGACCGAGATGCAGCCGACGCCGCCCTGAGCCAGGAAGGCGGTGGCGGTGGCGTCCTCGCCCGAGAACTGCAAGAAGTTCGGGCCGCAGGCGACGCGGGTCAAAAGCGGGCGGGCCAGATCGGCTGTGGCGTCCTTGATGCCGATGATGTTGGGAATCTTCGCCAAGCGCTGAACCGTCTCGACCGAGATGTCGGTGACGGTGCGACCGGGGACATTGTACAGAACGATCGGAATGTCCACGGCCTTGGCGACCGCCTCGAAATGGCGGAAAATTCCTTCCTGAGTGGGCTTGTTATAATAGGGCGCCACCAGCAGGGCGGCGTCGGCGCCCGCTTGCTTGGCGTGGGCGGTCAAGGTGATGGCCTCGTCGGTGGAATTGGAGCCGGTTCCGGCGATGACCGGAACACGGCCCTTGACTACGTCAACGCACAGCTCGATCACTCGGTCGTGTTCCTCGTGGGTCAGGGTCGGCGTCTCGCCGGTGGTGCCGCAAGGGACCAAACCGTGCGTGCCTTGTTCAATCTGCCATTCCACCAAAGCTTTGAACGCTTTCTCATCCAGCCTTCCATTGCTGAAGGGGGTGACGATAGCAGTGAAGGAACCTTTAAACATGGCCGTGATCCTAAATCCGATTGGCTTGAGGGGTGAAACAGGCACAATAGCCGGAAGCCGTTCGGGATTAAAGCGTCTTTAAAGTCCATCGACTTCGGTGGATTGTTTGCTATCTTGTGCGCCGCTGACTGTCGGGATAAATCGGACCCATGAAACGCATCGCCATTCTTTTCCTGTGCTTTATGTTGACGGCCTCCGCCGCTTGGGCGAAAGACGTCGCCGTCAGCGATGGCTGGGCCAGGGCGTCCGCCGGGGTCAACGGAGTGGGCGCGGCGTTTCTGACCATCCACAATATGTCGTCCAATGCCGACAAGCTGGTCTCGGCCTCGACGCCGGTGGCCAAGACGGCCGAGCTGCACAGCCATGCCGAGATGAATGGGGTCATGACCATGCGCAAGGTCGAATCCATTGAGGTCGGCGCTGGGCAAATGGTCGAGCTGAAGCCCGGTGGATACCATGTCATGCTGTTCTCCTTGCAAAAACCGCTGACGGAAGGCGATGCGTTTCCGCTGACTTTGGTTTTTGAGAAAGCCGGAGCGGTCACCGTCGATGTTCATGTGTCCGGCGTTTCGGCCATGGGACACCATATGGATGGAGATCATCATCCAATGGGTGAGGGGGGGCATTGATTAGGGTCTGTGCTGCGGTTGCCGTTGGTTTCCTGGTTTTTGTGGGCGCAAGCTCATGCCAAGCTGTCGAGCCCGATTCCGCTATCGCCCATCAGACACTGGCCCTGGCGGCCAAGGATCAGTATGCTCAGGCCGAACGGTTGGCGGCCCATCATCCGTTGCTGTTGAAACTGGTGCGGTGGAAGGATTATTCCTCGGCCAATCCCACCGGCGATTTCGACGACATCACCCAATTTATCCAGACCAATCCAGATTGGCCCCTGTTGGCGCTGCTGACCAAGCGGGCCGAGGCGCAGATTACCGCAGCCACCCCCACCCAACATGTGCTGGCTTGGTTTCAAACCCACCCCGTTTTGACCGCCGATGGCGGCATGGCCTTGGCCAAGGCATGGGCCAATGCCGGTCAGCCCGAAAAATCAGCCGAGGTGGCGCGGACCACCTGGATCGAAACCAATTTCGGCGGTGTGCAGGAGCGTCAATTCTTGGCGCAATTCGGGCAAGTTCTGCGGTCCGAGGATCATTGGCGGCGTATGGACCGGCTGTTGTGGGACAAGCAATTGCCGTCGGCCCGCGACATGATGCTTCGAATCGACGCGCCCCATCGCCAACTGGCCCAGGCCCGCATCGCGTTGCAAGAGGATAAGGGCGGCGCCGACGGAGCGGTGGCCTCGGTGCCCGCGCAAATGCGCGATGATCCCGGATTGGTGTACGATCGGGTGCGGTGGCGCAGAAATCAGGAAACCATGGACGAGCAGGCCATGGATTTGCTGTCCCACCCGTCCCGCAATCAGGTCCGTCCCGATTTGTGGTGGCAGGAGCGGGGCATTCTGGCCCGCCGCGCCTTGCAAAAGGGCTGGATTTCCCGGGCCTATCAGGTGGCATCGGACAACGGATTGGCGGCGGACGCGCCGCAAAAAGTGGATGCCGAATTCTTGTCGGGTTGGATTGCTCTGCGGTTTCTGAACGATCAGGAAACCGCCATGCTGCATTTCCAGAAAGTGGGCGAGGCGGCCACCACGTCGGTGTCTCGGGCCAAGGGCGCCTATTGGATGGGCCGCACCGCCGAGGCGGCGGGCGACCAAAATGCCGCTCGCGACTATTATACCAAGGCAGCTGCGTGGGTGACCACCTATTACGGCCAATTGGCGGCGACCCGTTTGGACAATCACCACTGGCCCTTGCCCGCCGATCCCGAACCTTCGGTCGAGGAAGCTCATCGGTTTCAAGCCAATGAATTGGTCCAGGCGGCGACTCTGCTGGGCTTGACCGGCGACAGCGACGGCATGCGCCCCTTTTTGATCCGCCTGAACGAGGTGGTGAAGTCGGCGGGCGAGCGCACCATGATCGGTCGATTGGCGACGCAATATGGTCGCACGGATATCGGTCTGGCGGTGTCGCGCAAGGCCGACAAGGATGGGGTCACCTTGTTGTCGGCGGGATGGCCTACGGTCCATATCTCGGATGACGCCGGAGTGGAAAAAGCCTTGATCCTGTCGGTGATTCGGCAGGAAAGCGGGTTCAATCCCGAGATCGAATCCACAGCCGGGGCGCGCGGGTTGATGCAATTGCTGCCGTCCACGGCGCAGAAAATCGCCAAGGCCATCCGCTTGGCGTTTACACCCAACAAGCTGGACCAACCGGACTTCAACATTCGCATCGGCGCGGCCTATCTGGATAATTTGCTTTCTGACTTCCAGGGGTCGTATATTTTGACCTTGGCGGCCTATAATGCCGGTCCCGCCCGCGCTCGGCGCTGGATCAAGGAATTGGGCGACCCCAGGGACCCCAAGACCGACGTGGTGGATTGGATCGAAAGCATTCCCTTCACCGAGACCCGCAACTATGTGCAACGGGTGATGGAAAGCGTCGAGATTTATCGCCGCCGGTTGGGATTGATGCCGGGTGGCGGATTGGAAGCCGATCTGCGCCGCTGGGCCAAGCAAGGTTAGACATTGGCCGCTAGGATCGCTATGTTCTCCTCCTTCCATTTCTGAGCCAAAGGTTCGATCATGCCAGAATACCGTTCCAGGACATCCACCCATGGCCGCAATATGGCCGGAGCGCGCAGTTTGTGGCGGGCGACGGGAATGACCGACACGGATTTCGGCAAGCCCATCATCGCCATCGCCAATTCCTTTACCCAATTCGTGCCCGGTCACGTCCATCTAAAGGATCTGGGCCAGATGGTGGCCTGCGAGATCGAGAAGGCGGGCGGGGTGGCCAAGGAATTCAACACCATCGCCGTGGATGACGGCATCGCCATGGGCCATGGCGGCATGCTGTATTCGCTGCCGTCGCGGGAAATCATCGCCGATTCATTCGAGTACATGGTCAACGCACATTGCGCCGACGACATCGTCTGCATCTCCAATTGCGACAAGATCACGCCCGGCATGCTGATGGCCTCGCTGCGGTTGAACATCCCGGTGGTGTTCGTCTCGGGCGGTCCCATGGAAGCGGGCAAGGTCACCCTCAACGGCGAGACCCATGCGCTGGATTTGATCGACCCCATGATCAAGGCCGCCGATCCCACCGTCAGCGACGAAGACGTTGCCGCCTACGAGCGTTCTGCCTGTCCCACCTGTGGTTCGTGCTCGGGCATGTTCACCGCCAATTCCATGAATTGTCTGGCCGAGGCCTTGGGGTTGGCGCTGCCCGGAAACGGCACCATTTTGGCCACCCATTCCGACCGCAAGGAACTATTCTTGAATGCGGCGCGCACCATCGTCGATTTGACCAAGCGGTATTACGAGCAGGGCGACGAGTCCGTGCTGCCGCGCTCCATCGCCACCAAGCAGGCGTTCGAGAACGCCATCGCCTTGGACATCGCCATGGGCGGCTCCACCAACACCGTACTGCACATCTTAGCGGCGGCGCAGGAAGGCGAAGTGGACTTCACCATGGCCGACATCGACCGTATGTCGCGCCGGGTGCCTGTTCTGTGCAAGGTCGCTCCCAACGCCGCCGACGTCCATATCGAGGATGTGCATCGGGCTGGCGGCATCATGGGCATTCTGGGTCGGCTGGAGGCAGCCGGATTGCTGCATGGCGAATGCGGCACCATTCACGCACCGACCCTGAGTCACGCGTTGAACGCTTGGGACATCGCCCGCACCAATGATCCCGCCGTCGAAACCTTTTACAAAGCCGCTCCGGGTGGCGTACCCACGCAAGTCGCCTTCAGCCAATCCAAGCGCTGGGACGCGGTGGACAAGGACCGCGCCACCGGTGTGATTCGCGACGCCGAGCACGCTTTCAGCAAGGATGGCGGTTTGGCCGTTTTGGCGGGCAACATTGCTTTGGATGGCTGCATCGTCAAAACCGCCGGGGTGGATGCCTCGTGCTTGATCTTCAGCGGTCCGGCGGTGATCTGCGAAAGCCAGGAAGAAGCGGTGGCCAGCATCCTGGGCGGACGGGTCAAGCCGGGCGACGTGGTGATCGTACGCTATGAAGGTCCGCGCGGCGGTCCCGGAATGCAGGAAATGCTGTACCCCACCAGCTATTTGAAGAGCATGGGCTTGGGCAAGGTTTGTGCCCTGGTCACCGACGGTCGCTTCTCGGGCGGATCGTCGGGCCTGTGCATCGGCCATGTCTCGCCGGAAGCGGCGGAGGGCGGCGCCATCGGCCTGATCGAAAACGGCGACATCATCGACATCGACATCGCCAAGCGCGCCATCGGCGTGCGTCTGACCGAAGGCGAGCTGGAGCATCGCAGGGGCAAACAAGAAGCCCGGAGCAGCGTCGCCTGGACCCCGGTGGATCGTCAACGCCCCGTCAGCCAAGCTTTGCGGGCCTATGCCGCACTAACCACCAGCGCTTCCAAGGGTGCGGTTCGGGTGGTGAAATAACGACCATGAATCGGGATAGTGAACACAAGTCCCGTTTCTTGCGGGCCGTAGCTTTTGAAATCCACCGCAAACGGACTCCCGACGAGGCCATCGTCGCCTGCGTCGAAGCGGAAGGCCGCGGCGGTCGTCACCGCATTTTGAAGCCGGCTTTGGCCGTGGTCGAGGAGCGAGGATTTATTCCAGCGTTACAGGCGGTGGAGATGATCGGCGACGAGGCCGCCTCGGTTCTGTCGTGCATTGTCGAGTCCGGGGACATGCGTCTGCTGGTCGCCGCACTCAACAGCTTGGCCGAGTATATGGACCTTGGATAATAATGAATTTCTGTTTTAAAGTTTAATAATTTCAATGTGGTGGTTTTTTAAATAGGTGATTGTTTTGTTAAACAATGCTAATGAACTATTTGAATCTGGGTTTGTTGAGAGTGCGGAAAAGCTGTGTGCTCAAATACTTTATAATCATGCGCGTGATGATGAATTAAATCAAGAAACGATAGACTGTCTCTGTTTGATTGGTGATATTCATTCCGGCAAACAAGATTATGACGCATCTTTAAAATCATTCACTTTAGCACATTCTTTGGCTCCGGATAATCTGCGCGCTGCGGAGCGCTTGGCTTATGCATTAACAACAAAAGGCCATATAGAGCAAAAAACAGGAAACTATGCAGGAGCAAGGGACTTATTTGAGAAGGCTTATTCTTTAAATATTAATCCAGAAGCAAGGCTTGACCTTTCAAACATATATTACGAGATATCCTTAAGAGTCCGTCCGCGAAGTTATCTAGGAATTTCTGTGCCTTGCGATTCTGCGCAGCATGAGGCGGATCAGTGCCAAGCGTAAAAATGCCAGAGCCATCCTGGATAGGTTCTCGAAGTCTTTGGCGAGGCGGCGACAACG
>CAIYCT010000192.1 GCA_903924765.1 uncultured Rhodospirillaceae bacterium
CCCCGATCCACCGCGAACAGAAACTGCCCCAGATCGTTCGAGCCGATGGAAACGAAATCCAGCAACGGCAGCAGCGTATTCAATTGAAAGGCCAAAGCGGGCACTTCCAGCATGGTTCCAACGCGAACCGAGGAGGGTGGTTCCCGTCCCGCCTCTATCAATCGGTCCAGTTCCATATCAAGCAAGGCCCGCGCCCGGACGAATTCATCCACCACGGCGATCATGGGGAACATCACAGTCAGATTCCGACCAGATGCAGCGCCGACCAAGGCACGCAATTGCTGGCGCAAGACGGCGGGGCGATCCAAGGTGATGCGGATCGAACGCCAGCCCAAGGCTGGGTTTTCTTCCAAGGGCGCGTTCCAATAGGGCAGAACCTTGTCGCCGCCAACATCCAAGGTGCGGAACACCACCGGTTTGCCCTTGGCCTGATCGATGATCTTGCGATAGAGCGATTCTTGCGCCTGGACGTTGGGCAGGGACGGACGGGCCATGAACGGCAATTCGGTGCGATAAAGACCAACGCCCGAGGCGCCGGTTTCTTCCAAATGCTGCATATCCAGCAACAGACCGGCATTCATCATCATCTGAACGCTGACGCCGTCCACGGTTTCAGCGGGCTCGTCCTTGAGCAGGGCGTAACGGGCGCGGCGCTCGTCGCGTTGGCTGACCGCCTTGATGAAGATATCCCGGATATCCTCGGACGGGCGCAGAAACACTTGGGCGTTGTCGCCGTCAACGATGACCAAATCCAGCGCTTCGACCCGGTCCAAAACATCCTTGCACCGCCCCACCACCGGAATGTCCAGGGCGCGGGCGACGATCACCACATGGGCGGTCGGCGAGCCTTCCTCCATGATCAAACCGCGCAGATTGCGGTAGTCATAATCGAACAAATCCATCGCCCCCAACGAGCGGGCGACCAGGATAGCGTTGGCGGGAAGCTCGCTTTTCTCGGTCAGCGAGCCATTGCCGCCGGACAGAAAGTGCAACAGGCGGTTGGAGATATCGTCGAAATCGTGCATGCGCTCGCGCAAATACTGGTCCGAGATGTTGGCCATGCGCACCCGCATGTCTTCGTGGATTTTCTGGATCGCGGCTTCCGCCGTCAGGCCGGTGCGAATGGCTTCGGAAATGCGGCCTCGCCATCCCTTGTCCTCGGTGAACATGCGATAGGTTTCCAGCACGTCCCGATGCTCGCCGTCGCGCATTTCCGGCCGGGCGAACAGCGCGTCCAGCGAAGCCTGAATGCCCGCCACCGCTTGGCCGAACCGATCCAATTCCACTTCGGCGTCCTCGGCCACCAATTGCCGGATGACCATTCTGGGCTGATGCAGGACCGCTTGGCCGATGCCGACGCCGCCATGCAAGCGAATGCCTTCCAGTCGCAGGGGCAACAAAGCGGTGCCATCTACGGGAGCTAATTCCTCCCGGCTGACCAGATTGCCCGACGCCACCAATTCGGCCAAGACCATGGCGACGGTTTCCATGGTCTCGACTTCTTCTTCGGTGTAAAGGCGCTGCGACTTGTTCTGCACCACCAAAACGCCGATGACACGGCCGCCCCGGACGATGGGCACGCCCATCAGCGAGTGATAGATCTCTTCACCGGTTTCCGGACGATAGGCAAAGTTGGGATGGGTTTGGGCATCGGCCAGGGCCACGGGACGCGCCTGCCCCGCGATATCGCCCACCACGCCTTCGCCCACCCGCAATCGGGTTTGGTGGACGGCGGATTTTTTCAAACCCTCGGTGGCGAACAATTCCAGCACTTCGCCCGCCCGCATCACATAGCACGAGCAGACTTCCGCCACCATGTCGGCGGCGATCAATTGTACGGTTTTATCCAGTCGTTCCTGTGCCGAACCATTTCCAGCCATGACATCGCGCAAGCGGGCCAACAGCCGCCGCGACACCGAGACCGGAACCGGCGCCATCAGGCGATCTTCCGGGGCGACCTGGCCGCCAATCCGGCTTCGGCCTGAGCAACCAGTTCTTGAATGATTTCCAAGGTGGATTGCTCCTTCGTCACCATGCCGACGCTTTGACCGGCCATGACCGAGCCATTTTCCACATCGCCATCCACCACCGCCCGGCGCAGCGCCCCCGCCCAGAAATGCTCGATTTCCAGTTGGGCCGCTTTTTGTTCGATCTCGCCATTGCGCCAGCGGGCGATGACCTCGCCCTGAAATTGGGTGAAGCGCTGCGTGCCCTTGTTGACCAGCGCCCGCACCGGAATGACCGGAAAGGCCGGATCGATTTGCACCGTCGGCTGCGCGTCCCTGGCCGCCGCGCGCAGGAAGGCCTGTTTGAAATTGGGATGAGCCACGCATTCGGACGCGCAAACGAACCGGGTACCCAGTTGGACTCCCGCCGCCCCCATCTCCAGATACGAGATGATCGCTTCGCCGCGACCGATGCCGCCCGCCACGAATACCGGCGCTTGTGGGGCTATCTCCGGCAGGATCTCCTGCGCCAACACCGAGGTCGAGACCGGACCGATATGGCCGCCCGCCTCCGCGCCCTCGATGATTAGCGCGTCGGTCCCCGAGCGCAGCAATTTCTTTGCGATGACCAAAGCCGGGGCGAAGCAAATCACCTTGGCCCCGAAATCCTTGATCTGTTTGATCGACTGGGCCGAGGGCAAGCCGCCCGCCAACACCACGTGACTGACGCCATTGACGCCGCAAACTTGGATCAACCGGTCCAAATCCGGGTGCATGGTGATCAGGTTGACGCCGAACGGCTTGGACGTCAGCGCCTTGGTGGCTTTGATCTCCGCGTCCAACAGCTCGGGCGACATGGAGCCGCACGCCACCACGCCGAAGCCGCCAGCGTTGGAAATGGCCGATACCAACTTGCGTTCTGATATCCATGACATCGCTCCGCCCAAAATCGCGGTCGGCGCGCCCAGGAAGTCACATCCCCGTAGCCACAAATCCGTCAGGCCCCGTCCGGTAAGATCGGTCATCAGCCATCCAAACCGTAAGCTGTATGTAACGCCCGAAGCGCCAACTCGGCATACTTTTCTTCAATCAACACGCTGATCTTGATTTCCGAGGTGGTAATGATCTGAATGTTAATTCCCTCGGTGGCCAGGGTCTGGAACATCTTCTGGGCGATGCCGGCGTGCGAGCGCATGCCGACGCCGATCACCGAGACCTTGACCACATTGGAATCGCACGCCAACCGCTCATAGGACAAATGACTCTTGGCATCTTCCAGGACCTTGCGGGCGCGATCCAAATCGGCCTTGCCCACAGTGAAGGTCAGGTCGGTGGACTTGCCGTCTTCCGACACGTTCTGAACAATCATATCCACATTGATGGCCGCTTCGGCCAACGGCCCAAAAATCGCTGCGGCGATGCCGGGACGATCCGGCACTCGGACCAACGTTACTTTTGCTTCGTCGCGGCTATAGGCGATGCCGCTTACCAATTCTTGTTCCACGATTTCTTCCTCGTCACAGACAAGCGTTCCTGGGGCGTCCACGAAGGACGATAAAACCTGCACCCTGACATGGTGCTTCATGGCCACTTCGACCGAGCGGGTCTGCAAGACTTTGGCCCCGACCGACGCCAATTCCAGCATCTCCTCGTAGGTGATCTTATCCAGCTTGCGGGCCTTGGCCACGATGCGGGGGTCGGTGGTATAGACCCCCTCAACGTCCGTATAAATGTCGCAGCGATCCGCACCCAGAGCCGCCGCCAACGCCACCGCCGAGGTGTCCGAGCCGCCGCGACCCAACGTGCTGATGCGATTGTCCGGCCCCAATCCTTGGAACCCGGCCACCACCGCCACTTCGCCCGTGGCCATGCGCCCTTGCATTTCCTGGGTGTCGATCTGTTCGATGCGGGCCTTGCCATGGGTGCCGTCGGTATGCACCGGCACTTGCCAACCGGTCCACGACCGGGCGGGAACGCCGATATCCTGCAAGGCGATGGCCAACAGACCGATGGTCACTTGTTCGCCGGTGGACACCACGGTGTCGTATTCCTTGGGATCGTGCAGCGGCGCCACTTGGCGGCACCACTCGACCAATTGATTGGTGGAGCCGGACATAGCGGAGACCACGACGGCAACTTCGTTGCCCTCCTGCACCGCTTTTTTCACCCGTTGCGCCACGTTTTTGATGCGTTCGACGTCACCCACCGAGGTGCCACCGAATTTCATCACTATGCGAGCCATCCTTTAAATCCCGATTTTTCACTAAAAACTTGCCCTGCCACAGCTTGTCTGTTGCCGCAGGCCTTGCGCCTCTTCATACTCTGTCAGCCCTTGCCGCGCAAGGGCAGCCGCCTTGTATAGAATGGATAATCCTTATGGACGATACCGCCTCTATTTCCTCCACATCCTCCGCCGAAGAAGTGGCTCGCTTTACCGCCATGGCCGAAAGTTGGTGGAACCCGGATGGGAAATTCAAACCGCTGCACAAGTTCAACCCTGTTCGTCTGGCCTATATGCGCCGCGTCCTCTGCCGCCATTTCAATCGCGACGCCACTCCCATCGCCCCATTCACCGGCCTATCCCTTTTGGATATAGGCTGCGGCGGCGGCTTGCTCTCCGAACCACTAGCGCGCATGGGCTTCGCGGTGACCGGAATTGACGCCGGCGAGCGCAATGTGTCCATCGCCCAAACCCACGCCCAGCAAAGCGGCATTGCCATCGATTACCGCGCGGGCGGACCCGAGACCTTGAGTGGCGAGACGTTCGATGTGGTGATCTCCATGGAAGTGATCGAACATGTGCCTGCCCCTGAAAGCTTCATCGCCCAAGCCGCCCAGCGCCTGAAACCGGGCGGAGTCTTCATCGGAGCCACCATGAACCGCACGGCCAAGGCCTATGCTCTGGCGGTGGTAGGGGCCGAATACGTTTTGGGCTGGCTGCCCAAGGGCACCCACGATTGGAAGAAATTCGTCAAGCCCAGCGAATTCGCAGGCTATCTGCGCCACGCCAACATCGAAACCTCTGAAATCGTCGGCGCGTCTTACAATCTGGTGGCGGGCGATTGGGTCGAAACCCAGAACCTGGATGTGAATTACATGATCCTGGGGGTGAAGGCGGTTTGATGAAGCCCCCTCCCTTTCAGCTTTTCTTGGCAGCGAAGCGGGAGCAGATTGGCGATCCCGTGCTGCAAGCCTCGGTCATCCGGGTGCTGGTCATGGCGCTCAATCAAACCATGACGATCATCGAAGATTTGTCGTTTTACCAAGTGCGCGGTCGCATCGCTCGTTATCTGCTGCGCTGCACACCCAGGATCTCGAATCATGGGCTACTGAGAAAGCTCCTGTCAGCTAGTGGATCGAATCTAACGCTTGGTGCCCGCGCCTGACGGCGGCAATGATTTTGTCGGGGTCTTTGGTCCAGGTAAAGGGTTTCGGACTTTGGTTGTGCTCGGCCAGGAAGCG
>CAIYCT010000193.1 GCA_903924765.1 uncultured Rhodospirillaceae bacterium
AATAGAATGATCCGAGCCCGCCAGACATGTTTTTGAGGGCTGTTCCGATCCGCAACAATCGCTTCCAGTCGGACACGGTCGGCGGCAGTAACTTCAAGGTTGATTCCGGTGCGCATCCAACAGACTCGCACATCGGAGAGTCGTGGGGAATCCCAAAACGGATGATATCCGTTAGATTTTATCCACTAGCTGGCCCAGACGAGCTGGAATGCTTGGTACCCTATCCTTACACCAATCCGTCATTGATCACCGCCAGCGATTATGCGTGGCTGGAGCACGCTTTGTTGTTTCTATTCAAATCACCCCGGGAGTTCGGCGCCAAATTGTGGAATGGGCTGTACTTTAAACTGGCAATAACCGAACATGGCTTGGTCGGCACGCCACAAGCGGTCGATCTGAATAAGATTTCATCGCCCCCGGACAATCCAAAGGTTCCGCCATTCGGACCCGAAGAGCGCGATGCCATCAAACCGGGAGTCCATTGGATAACCTCGCTGACAATTCGCTAAAGGAGACTGTCATGATTCGCCGATTATTTATCCTTCTGGCCGTAAGCCTGATTGCTCTGCCAGGGCCTTCATTCGCCGGCCAACCTTATGATTCCAAGCTCTTCTCCGATGCTCAGAACGCTGGAAAGAGCATCCTAGTCCATGTGACCGCACCGTGGTGCCCAACCTGCGCACAACAAAAGCCCATCGTTCACACGCTTGAAAGCGCCACGCCAACTCTAACCGTGTTCGATGTGGACTTCGACACGGCCAAGGACGTGCTGAAAACTTTCTCGGTTCAATCCCAAAGCACCCTTATCATGTTCAAGGGCAAGACCGAAGTGGCCCGCGCCACCGGCATTACCAATCCGGCCGACATCAAGGCTTTGATCGGCAAAGGACTCTGACCTAATGTTTGGCCTGATGACGTTGGGTTTTATGGCGGGATTGTTGTCCATAGCCTCGCCCTGCGTCATTCCCATTCTTCCGCTGATCCTGAACGGCGCCTTGGCTGCCCACCGTCTTGCCCCGTTAGCCTTAGCCGCAGGATTGGCGACGGCATTCACCGCCACCGGATTGTTCATCGCCTCGCTGGGCTTGGCCCTGGACATCGATAGCGGGCTGGTCCGCCAAGCGGCAGCAGTATTGATGAGCGTGTTTGGAGCGATCTTGCTGTTGCCGTCGTTTGAAAGCAGATTCTCCCGTCTGGCCGGTCCTTTGTCACGTCTGGCCAATGACCGCATGACCGCTATAGTCGGTGATTCCCTTGGCGGGCAATTTGTCTTGGGCGGCATTTTGGGCGCGGCCTGGTCGCCTTGCGCTGGTCCCACTTTAGGGGCAGCCATCGGATTGGCCAGCCAAGCTGGTTCTCTCGTCAATGCCGCATTGGTGATGGCGTCATTCAGCTTGGGAGCAACCACGCCCTTGGTGCTGCTGGCCTACGGGTCGCGTCGCATGGCACAGCAAAGCCGCACCACTCTTGCCACCTTGTCCAGCTGGGCCAAACCGATCATGGGCGGGTTGTTGCTGACTCTAGGCGCGCTGCTGCTGACAGGCCTTGACCGGCAGTTAGAAATCATCCTAACCGCCGCCATGCCATCTTGGTTGATGGATTTAACCACCCGATTTTAGCGCGCCAGTGGATTCGGCGTCGGTTCAGCGACCTTGGTCAGCCAGTTTTTGTCGGTGTGGTGAAACAACTCGTCCTGACCGTGAATTTTAAGCACAGTGTCTTCTTCGTAGGTCCAGCTACCGTCATCATTGAGGACGAC
>CAIYCT010000194.1 GCA_903924765.1 uncultured Rhodospirillaceae bacterium
CACCCGATCAACAGATCGGATGGCCGACGACTGGTCTCATGCCCAACATGAGCCTTACGCTGCCTCCAACGATTTCTGAGATGTTACCTTGGATCGTTCCTGAATACCACCAATTCCAGCTTCGACGTCTGCGGTCGACTGCTTGGCAGCGGGAACCTTATGTCTTATCTGGTGATGAAGTCATCAGCGGCTGGCGATTCTTCAAGGCGGTGATCAAGCTGTTGCCGCCGGCGGCGGGCCGGTGTAGCAATTCCCCGCCCATCAACGAACCCAAAGAGCACCACCATGAACAAGGCCGACCTGATCGCCGCCATCGCCGCTACCACCGACCAGACCAATGCTGCCGTCGCCAAGACCCTGGACGCGGCGTTGATCACGATCACGGCAGCGTTGGCGCGCGGCGAAGAGATCGCCTTGACCGGCTTCGGATCGTTCTCCGTTACCGATCGACCGTCGCGCCAGGGTAGGAATCCCAGGACCGGCGAGGCGACGGAGATTGCCGCCAGCAAGGCGCCGAAGTTCAAGGCCGGCAAGAAGCTGAAGGACGCAATCAACGCCTGAACCTGACAGAGCGGCATATCCGGTGGGCCATAGATCCAAGATTGCCATCACCCGCGAGGGGAACACCCTCACCGTGACCGATGGCCGGCGAACTCGGCTATCGAGTTGCGCAAACGCGGCAGCGGCAAAGAGCTTGGCGTCCAGGATGGATAATGACCCGGTTTTCGCAGCGAAGTGGATGAGCCTGAAGGAACCGGTTCAGCTGGCGCTTCCGTTTGACGCCGCCCCTGGCGACCATGCCGGCCGCGGATCATAGGGGAAAGGCGATGGACCCGTTCAATCCTTATCAGCCAAAAACGAAGCCATCTGCCCCGACTCTGTTGACGATTGATGGCGCCGAGGCGGTGGCTCTCCAGGCCATCGCCTTCATCGCTGGGGATGATGAACTGCTGACCCGCTTCGTCGCTTTGTCGGGATGCGGTGCTGATGATATTCGGCGACGGATCGGTGACCGCAATTTCCTGACCGGCGTGCTCGATTTTATCCTCACCGACGAAGCAACCGTCCTGGCGTTTTCCAGGCACGGCCATCTGTCTGCGGACCTGCCCCTGCGGGCGCGGCAGGTGCTGTCCGGCGATGAATGCTGACCAGCCCCCTGGCAGCGCCAACCATCGTGCCCGTTGCCCTTCGCTGTGTCGGTAGCAGTTCGTCACGGAACTGATGGGTGGGCATCCCTGGCGATCATGGCGGCGCTGGAGTAAGAAGGTGAAGCTGTCGAGGCCGCTAACAGGTAGGATGGAAGTGGATCATTTCCTTGATCGTTTTGACGGCTTCTGCAAGAGGAAGGCGCTCAAATAGCCGTACCCATTGGCCGGTATGACGCATATATGAGAGGTCAAAGCAGTCTTTACCAGTATATTCAAGCCGAGTGAACGGAGCGTCAAATTCTGGTTTAATGGAGTTAGGGCCGTCGGACTTGTATTTGGTTATGAATCTATAAGTGTTTCCATGCCACTTCCCGAATATAGCTACCGGGTAGTTATATCTGGTGTCTGGGCGAATCTCTGGTAGAAATTTTGGAATGAAAAAGTTATCAATCAGGTCGTCGCACGCAGCCGTGATAGTGTCCTTCTCACTCGGAGTAGGTTTCTTGCCACCTTTTGCCCCAATGTAGACCCATCGCTTTTCAGCCATTGCCTGCCCCCACGAAACCATCGTTATATCACCGGCCATATGCCTTGCGGTACTCATCAACCAATCGCTCATTGAGTTTCAAGAGTGCTTGATAGCCTGGGGCAGACTTGTCAGGGTATTCCTTGCCGTCCTTCAAAGCGGTGTCCATAACAGATAGAAGGCAGTCGCAATCCCAGCTGTAAAGCCCGATAGGTCGCTTTCCCTGGTACTTTTCGAACTTGCGATCAAGTCCGAATGCCTCGCCCATAGCCCATGTCCAGTTCTTGAGCTCGTCCAATTCGTCGCCTGTTATCAGCAGGGATATTTTGCGGTCACCCGACCCAGGCCGAACCATAATTCCTCCATTGGCTAACCATTCTTGATCAAGCATACTCGACAGGTAGTGGCACGACAATCCAGAGAGAGATGCGATGCGCTGTCCGTTTTGTGGTCACGACGACACCCAGGTCAAGGACTCGCGGCCGACCGAGGATAATGCGGCGATCCGCAGACGGCGATTCTGCCCGATCTGTAACGCCCGCTTCACCACCTTCGAGCGCGTCCAGCTTCGCGAACTGACGGTAGCCAAGAGCAACGGGCAACGGGAGCAGTTTGACCGAGACAAGGTGCTGCGCTCAATGCGCATTGCCCTTCGAAAACGCCCCATTGATGCTGATCGCATTGACCGTGTGGTCAACAGCTTGGTCCGGCAATTGGAGTCGTCGGGCGAGAATGAAATTCCGACGAAAACAATCGGGCAAATGGTGATGGGGCATTTGGCGGCACTCGATCAGGTCGCCTATGTCCGCTACGCGTCTGTATACAAGGACTTCACCGAGGCGTCGGACTTCAATGAGTTTGTCGGCGCACTGGAGCCTGATGCCGGATCAATTCCAGCGGGACGATAGGGCGAGTTGATGGACATGGGCGGCACCTTCTCGGCCGCCATCCCTCTGGCAGCGCCAGCCATCGTGCCCATTGTCCTTCGTTGCGTCGGTAGCAGTTTCGTCACGGAACGCATGAGCGGCTATGTGGCGAGGCTGGCATGAGGAATAGTCGGAGGTTCTATGGCCCAACTCGGCCTACGGCTTACAAGACGCGGCCATATACAGCTCGATGCTTCCGAGGACTCCCCGAGCCTTGATGACAAGACGGCTGCCCGGTTAACAGAGGCTTTTGCCAAAGGTTCTGGTCACGGCCTCCTTCAGCTGGGGGCGGGCGAAATTGGCCGCGCCATGCCTCCAGTCTTTATCTGGTGGCGTGATTTTGCTGCTCGCTATGTCGGCGCCTTGTGCTTGGTCTCTCCTGGTTCTGGCAGCGAACCAACCACC
>CAIYCT010000195.1 GCA_903924765.1 uncultured Rhodospirillaceae bacterium
ATCAAGCAACAATTCGTCCGCATGCGCGATCAAGGCCCTACCGATCAGGAACTGGACGATGCCAAGACTTTTCTGGTCGGATCGTTTCCGTTGCAACTGGATTCCACCTCTCAGGTGGCGGCGTTGATGGTTCAGTTGCAGTTGGATCACTTGGGCATGGATTATCTGTCCAAACGCTCGGATCTGATCCGGTCGGTCAGCCGCGACGATGTGATGCGGGCCGCCAACCGCCTACTCGACCCGGATGCTTTAGGCATCGTCGTAGTGGGAACACCCGATGGCATTGTTAGCACTCGTTAATAATTCTACGATTAAGATGTTGGCATGACTTTATTCCACCCCCTAGACTTCAGAGTTATTGGCGCCCTGACCGCTTTAAACGCGTTGGCCATTGCCATTACCATGTTGATTGCCGCCCGAGGGTATTCGGGTATCATTCGCAACGGGATGAATGTCTATGGGTTTTCAAAGCTGTTTCTGGTCTGTGGACTATTGTTGGCCGCTCAGCGGGGACTGCAACCGGATTGGCTGACCATCGTCGTCGCCAACACCGTGGCCGTGCTTGCCGTTGTCGGCAATTACATTGGCATCCGCATCGTTTTATCCCGTTCCGCCCCGCTGATTCTTTTCGCCGCTATCGCTGCCGTCTCTTTTTTAGTTTTGTGGATTTTCACCGAGGTTCATCCCGATGTTCAGGCTGTCCGGGTCTTTATTAGCGGCGTCACCACGGTTTTTCTTGTCCTGATCATCTATGAGTTGCTGGTAAAATCCAAACAACCCGGACTGGCAAGGATCGTCGGCGGATATACCGTACTCGTCACCCTGATTGCCACCTTGTTCCGTATCGTATCCACACTTAACGCGCCGGATGTTACCTTTTCACTCGGTCAGATGAACGAGACCGAACAAATGTTTTTCATCGTCCTTTTTGTCACCGCCAGCATTGGCGGGGTCAATTTTTCGCTGCTGTGCAACGACGTCTTTAACGCCGAACTGAGAGAATTGGCGGCGACCGATCCTTTGAGCGGCCTCGCCAATCGACGCAGTCTGTTGGAACGCGGCGCCGACGAAGTCAACCGCTCTCACCGCTTTCAGCATGCCATGTCCTTGCTGATGATCGATATCGACCATTTTAAAGCTATCAACGACACGCGGGGGCACGCGGTTGGTGATTTGGTGATCAAGCACACTGCGGCCACCTTTACCGCTTCTATCCGCGATGTGGACATGGTCGCGCGCTGGGGCTGCGAGGAATTCATCGTCATCTTGCCGGAAACTGGCATCGGAACCGCCACCGAAATCGGCGATCGGTTGCGACAGATTATCTATGACGCGCCAGTCCTCGTGGAAAGGGCCGAACCTATCCGTTACTCCGTTAGCATCGGCGTGGCGCAATTGCGTGAGGATGAAACCATCGACAGCCTAATCGAACGTACAGACAAGGCCATGTACACGGCCAAGCAGAACGGACGCAACCGCGTGGCGGCCGAGTGTTAACTGGGCCTGCGGCGATACCGATCCAAATAAGCGGGAATTACATCCATCAAGGACTTTGGCGTAAGCCCGAGTTCAGCCAAGCCCGGCTTGCCGCCGCGCACCACATTGTCGCTTTCCATCAGGCGTACCTGATCGGACGTCAGCGGTTTTCCCGGCAGAACTTGCAGCAGCGGCGCGATCAGTTTGGCCAGCCCCAAAGGCAGGGGCGCCAGAAACCGGCAGCGATTGGTCTGGGATAGAATCAACTCCAGCAATTCCTTGAACGAATAGCGCTGCGCCCCGCCCAATTCATAGGTCTTGCCGCCGCAAGCCGGATCGGCCAGAACCTTGACCACCGCGTCGGCCACATCCCCCACCCACACCGGTTGAAACACCGGCCCGCCAGAGCCATACAAATCCAGATGAGGCTTATTGTCCTGGCAGGTCAGTTTGAGACCATCGCGGGTGAAGACCGGCAGAACTGGCAGAACCCGCGACAAAGCGGCAAAGCGATTGAAAAAATCGTCGTCGATGCCGAAAATCAAGCTGGGACGCAGGATGATAGCGGCGGGGAACGCCGCCAAAACAGCGGCTTCGCCATCGGCCTTGCTGCGAGCATAGCTGGATGGCGACTCCTTGGATGCGCCGAGGGCCGAAATCTGCACCAAGGATTTGACGCCGTTGTCCACACAGGCCTTGGCGATGTTGGCGGCACCGTCCACATGGATGGATTGAAACGTCCGCCCCCCGCCTTCGTTTAAAATCCCCACAGCGTTGATCGCGGCGTCGGCGCCGATCAAAGCGGCCTGAACGCTGGCGGGATGGCGAATGTCTATCCGCAGCGGAACGATCTGTCCAACCGCCCCGTCCATCATCAGGAACTCCGCCGCGACGGGATCCGTCACAGCCACCCGGACGACCCACCCTTGAGCCGCAAGTTTTTGCACCACGGACCGGCCAACAAAACCAGAACCGCCAAATACCGTCACCACAAGCCTAGCCATCTGAATTTCCCCAAATTCGATTTGATCCACACTAGCAGGATGAAACACGGAAGTCATCTGCTCGACACAGAAGAGTTTCGCACGTAAGGTACATCATCTTTGACAATGACGTTCCACCCATGACTTTTGACGAAAAACACCGAGCCTTGCAGCGTCTTCACGCCTTGATGGCGCATACCGTCGCCAACGGCTGCACGGATGACGAAGAATTGTCCGCCGCCCGCATGGCCGGACGTCTCGCTGATGAAATCATGGGATCGCCCACCCCCGGTTTCGGCGCGAGCGGGGAAAATTCACTGGATTCTCTGGCCCAGTCTCGTCCCGCCGACCGACTAAAGGCCGAACGGGAAAGCGCCGACTACAAAGCCGCCCTCGAAAAAAGCACCATGGAGGGTCTGCTCAAGACCGCCATCCAAGAACTGAGCATGGGCCACATCAACACGCTTGCCCCTCCTGGACGACGGGTTGAAGGAAACGTGCAATGGTTGGACATGCGGCACATCCTTAACTCTCACCTTGCCATGGTGCTTGGCATCGCCAGCACTCGCTTGGCCCGGGATATTCTAGCAGACACAATCGAGGAACTGGTTCAGGACGGCATGTTGCCGGAGCGTCTGGCCGTCCCAAGCGAGCGGTGATATGGATTTTTTTCTCGATATCAATGTGTGGTTCGGCCTGATAGCCATCGTCGCCATGGAATCGGTGCTGGGAGTCGATAATCTGGTCTATTTGGCCTTGCTGACCGATTCGCAGCCCGAAGTCAAACGCGTCATGGCCGAGCGCATCGGACTGGGTGTCGCCGTGGCTGCGCGCTTGATTCTGGTGCTGTTGGCCGCTCAGGTTCTGGACTTAAGCGTCCCCATCGTCAGCATTCTGGATCAGCCCGTCAGTTGGCGCGACATCCTCTTGGTGACCGGCGGCATCATTTTGTTGATCAAGGGCACACAGGAAATCTACGGCGTCGTCGAAGGACCGTCCGATCGGATCGACGAACCGCCGCCGTCCGAAGACGGTGAGACGAACCTCACTCTCAACCTGCTGGGCGTCGCTCAAATGGTATTGATCGATTTGGCTTTTGCCACGGATTCGGTGGCCAGCGCCTTCGCATTGTCCGTCAATGTTTGGGTCGTGCTGGTCGGTCTCTTGGGCGGCATGGGGTTTCTGTATTTGATGGCCGGTCCGCTGTCTGCCATTTTCACCAAACGACCGTCCATTCGCATTCTGGCCTTCGGTTATATGCTGATGCTGGGCATGGCCTTGATCGCCGACGGCTTGAATTACGCCATTCCCAAAGGATTTCTCTACTTTGCCTTGGGCCTATCGGCGCTGGTCGAAGTCTTGGAGATTTCATTTCACAGAAAGGGTTGAGCATCGCCCCATGCTTGTGGTATCGCATGGGAAATTCTTCGCCACTCAAGCCCTCCGGGGCATAGACAAGTTTGAATCAAGGAGCATCTTATGGCTTACGTCGTCACTGAAAATTGCATCAAGTGCAAATACCAAGATTGTGTCGAGGTCTGCCCTGTCGATTGCTTCTATGAAGGCGAAAACTTCCTGGTGATCAACCCGGACGAATGCATTGATTGCGGCGTCTGCGAGCCCGAATGCCCCGCCGAAGCCATTGCCGCCGATTCCGATCCCAAGACCGATCCTTGGAAGGAAATCAACGCCACCTACGCCGCGCAATGGCCCAATATCTCCAAAAAGGGTGCCGTCCCCGCCGACGCCGATGCCTGGAAAGACAAGGACGGCAAAGCCGACCTGTTGTCGCCCAAACCAGGCCACTGATTCTTTAAGCTATTATTACGGCCCTAGTCGTGCTATAAATGTGGGTCCGTTGGATGTCACATTTGCGGATATTTGTGATGGACTTTCGGCACGATGCCAGATGGGCGTGTGACGCCCCCAGGAACAACCGAAGCAGGCAAACGGCCTCGGAATCACTGGGGCGTTGTCGTTTGAGACAAGGCCTCTTTGAATTTTCGACCGAGTTGCTTTAAGGAATGAAATAACTATGTCGAGCGAGATTTTCGCCACTGGCGATTATGTTGTCTACCCCACACATGGCGTTGGTCATATTGTGGCCGTCGAAGTTCAAGAAATCGGCGGAATGTCGGTCCAGCTATTCGTCATTACATTTGACCGCGACCGAATGACCTTGCGCGTTCCAACCGTCAAGGCCCACAAGGCTGGACTTCGCATGCTGTCGTCGCCGACAGTGATGCAAAGCGCTTTGACCACCTTGAAGAGCCGTGCTCGCGTCAAGCGCACCATGTGGAGCCGCCGCGCTCAAGAATACGAAGCCAAGATCAATTCCGGCAACCCGGTATCCATCGCCGAGGTGGTCCGCGATTTGTTCCGCAATTCCACACAGCCCGACCAATCCTATAGCGAGCGTCAAATTTATGAAGCCGCGCTGGAACGTCTGGCGTCGGAGTTGGCTGCTGTCGAAAGCATTGAGACCGCCGCCGCGACAGAAAAACTGGAAAAGCTTCTTCAAGCAGCTTAATGGCTTCTCCCTCGTCCCCACAACGGCCCGCCGAGGCCCAGCTTATCGCTAGCCTTGCGGGCGGGGGGCGTTTTTGGGCCATTGGTTCGGTCCATGGCGATGCCGACCGTTTGGCATCCGCGCATCACGCCATCGCCGATCGATTTCAACCCGGTGATCGCGTTGTCTATATGGGCGGCTATATGGGCTATGGCCCCCGCATCATCGACACGATCAACGAGATTTTGACCTTCCGACGTCATGTCATTGCCATTCCCGGCGTCGAACTGACCGACGTGGTGTTCCTGCGCGGCGCTCAGGAAGAAATGTGGCAAAAACTATTGCAGCTGCAATTTGCCCAAGGCCCCCGCAAAGTCTTGACTTGGATGGTCGAACACGGCGCAGGCGCGACCATCAGCGCTTATGGCGGCCGGGTCGATGAGGGGATGGAGGCTGCGGAACAAGGCGTTTTGGCCCTGACCCGCTGGACGAACAACCTGCGCCAGTCGGTGCGGGAATGGGATGGCCATTCCGCCTTGATGTCAGCTCTGCGTCATGCCGCCGTGACCGATGACGGCGCGTTGCTGTTCGTCCATGCCGGCGTCGATCCCGCTCGTCCGCTTGAGGCCCAAGTGGACCAGTTTTGGTGGGGCAGCACAACTTTGGAAAGCCAAACCGGTCCCTATCAAAACTTTACCGCCATTGTCCGCGGCTATGCCCTTAACGTTCCCAAAATACAAACCGACGGCCCCATTTTGACCCTGGACGGCGGTTGCGGCCGGGTCAATGACGGCGCCTTGGTCGCTGCCTGCCTGGATGGCGCGGGCCATGTTCTGGACGTCATCCAAATCTAATCCTGCTTATCAATCGAGGTGAGAACATGTCCAGACGTTCGCTTCTGATGCCAATCCTTGCCGTCGCTTTATTGACCGCATTCAATGAACCCGATGAGGGCATCATGGATGTGTTTGACAATTTCTCGGCCTCCAATTCCGTCGCAAGCCGTTGCCGCCCCGAGGGTTCGGTCTACAAAAACTTTGTTTCCAACTATCAATTGGTCAGCCAAAGCGCGGCTTTGTATCTGAAACAGAAAACGCCAACCTTCAGCGACGCGTTCATCTCCGCAGTCTTAACGCACCGTTACGAGTCCATTGACGCCAAGGTCGCCCAGGTTATCGCGCAAGAGGGCTGCGACGGACTCAAAATCCGACCTGTGATGAAGCAATTTGAAGCTCTTGCGGTCATGGACCCCGCCAACCGCAAACGAAAAAGGCCGCCCCAGAACTAACCGAGGCGGCCTTTAAGGTCAAAAATAAAAGATTTTAATGTACCAAAGCCTGCAACGCTTCCGCCACGGCGGTTAAACGCTGAGCAGTCGCTTTTTCGAACGGGCTGACAGCGCCATCCGTGGCAGCCTTGGCGGCTGCAAAGTGCTTCTCGACCACGTCTTTGGTGATATCGGCCAGCGGATAGGCCTCTTCCGCCAAAACCGTAACGCGATCAGCGGTCACTTCCGAAAATCCGCCCGCCACGAAAATGCGCTCGGAAACCTTGCCGTCGTCGTGAATATCGATGATGCCGGGGCGAACCGCCGAGATCAAAGGGGAATGGGCAGCCATGGCGCCGAAATCGCCTTCCTCGCCGGGAACCACCACCATATCCACCTGCCGGGACACCAACAACTGGGTTGGCGAAACCAGATCGAACAGGATTTTATCCGCCATGCTATGGCACTCCTCACTTGAACAGCCGGTGAAAGTCCGCCGTTACACTGGACGGACTTTCCTCATACTCCGAACCTTAAGCGGCGTCAGCCGCCAGCTTCTTGGCCTTTTCCACGGCTTCGTCGATGTTGCCCACCAAGTAGAAGGCTGCCTCCGGCAGATGATCGTACTCACCGGCGAGAATGGCCTTGAAGCCCTTGATGGTGTCTTCCAGCGAAACCAGCTTGCCGGGCGAGCCGGTGAAGATTTCGGCCACGTGGAAGGGCTGCGACAGGAAGCGTTGGATCTTACGGGCGCGAGCCACGATCAGCTTATCGTCTTCGGACAATTCATCCATACCCAAGATGGCGATGATGTCTTGCAGCGACTTGTAGGTCTGCAAGACCCGCTGAACTTCGCGCGCGGTGTGGTAGTGGTCTTCACCGACGACGCGGGGGTCCAAGGCGCGCGACGTGGAGTCGAGCGGATCCACGGCCGGGTAAATGCCCAACTCAGCGATCTGACGGGACAGCACGGTGGTGGCGTCCAAGTGAGCGAACGAGGTGGCGGGCGCGGGATCGGTCAAATCGTCGGCAGGCACGTAAATGGCTTGCACCGAAGTGATCGAGCCTTTCTTGGTCGAGGTGATGCGCTCTTGCAAGGTACCCATGTCCGTCGCCAAGGTGGGCTGATAGCCCACGGCGGAGGGAATGCGGCCCAGCAAAGCGGACACTTCCGAACCGGCTTGGGTGAAGCGGAAAATGTTGTCCACGAAGAACAGCACGTCCTGGCCTTCTTCGTCGCGGAAATATTCGGCCAAGGTCAGACCGGACAGGGCGACGCGAGCGCGGGCACCCGGCGGCTCGTTCATCTGACCGTACACCAGCGCCACTTTCGAGCCGGGGCCGTCCAGGTTGATAACCTTGGATTCGATCATTTCGTGATACAGATCGTTGCCTTCGCGGGTCCGTTCGCCCACGCCGGCGAACACCGAATAACCACCGTGCGCCTTGGCGATGTTGTTGATCAGTTCCATGATCAGCACCGTCTTGCCCACGCCAGCGCCGCCGAACAGGCCGATCTTGCCGCCCTTAACGTAGGGAGCCAGCAGATCGATGACCTTGATGCCGGTAACCAGAATTTCGGTGTCGGTGGCTTGGTCTACGAATTCGGGAGCGTCTTGGTGGATCGAGCGCTTGAACTTGGTGACCACCGGGCCGCGTTCATCCACAGGCTCGCCGATCACGTTCATGATGCGACCAAGGGTCTCGGGGCCAACAGGAACACTGATGGGTGCGCCGGTGTCGGTCACTGGAGTGCCGCGAACCAGACCGTCGGTGCTGTCCATGGCAATGGTGCGGACGATGTTTTCGCCCAGATGCTGGGCCACTTCCAACACCAGGACCTTGCCGTGGTTGACAGTTTGAATGGCGTTAAGAATGGCGGGAAGTTTTCCTTCAAACCGCACGTCAACGACAGCGCCCAAAATTTGGGTAATCGAGCCGACGTTTGTATCAGTCATGGGTTTATCTCCTAAGTCTGTCCGCTACACCGCTTCGGCGCCGGAAATGATTTCAATGAGCTCTTTGGTGATCTGGGCTTGACGCGACCGGTTGTACTGCATGGTCAGGCGGTTCAGCATATCGCCTGCGTTACGCGTGGCGTTGTCCATGGCGGTCATGCGAGCGCCGTGTTCCGAAGCCTGGCTTTCCAACATCGAGCGGAAAACCTGAACCGCCAAATTGCGTGGCAACAAGGTGGTCAGAATTTCCTCTTCCGCCGGTTCGTATTCAAACGCGGCCTTGTCGCCCGTGGCTGAAACCGCAGGAGCGGGGAACGGGATCAATTGCTGGCGGGTGACTTCTTGCGAAATGGCCGACCGGAAGCGGTTATACACCACCGTGCAAATATCGAACTCGCCGTCCTCGAACAGCTTGATCACCCGTGTGGCGATGGCGTTGGCTTCTGGATAGGTGATGCCCTTGCGGCCCAATTGCTCGAAGCCTTCGATTAGGTTCTTGCCGTAATCACGCTTGATGGCCTCGCGGCCCTTGCGCCCCACGGGCAGGATCTTGACCGTCTTGCCTTTGCCCAGCAACTCGGTGGTCAGACGGCGCACGTTACGAGTGATCGTGCTGTTGAAACCGCCGCACAAACCGCGATCGGCCGTAACCATGACGATCAAGTGAACCTGATCCGAACCGGTTCCAGCCAGCATGCGGGGCGCGCCCGCATTGCCAGCCAGCGAACCGGCCAAGGTGCCCAGCATCCGTTCAAGACGCTCGGCGTAGGGGCGGGCGGCTTCGGCGGCGGTTTGCGCGCGCCGCAGCTTTGACGCCGCCACCATTTTCATGGCCGAGGTAATCTTTCGGGTCGATTTGACCGAAGCGATCCTGAGCCGTAGGTCTTTGAGGCTTGGCATGGGTTTTCCCTAAGACTTAAGAAAAGCTCTTGGTGAAGGCCTCGAGGAAGGCTTTCAGCTTTCCTTCCGTGTCCGCACTGATAGCCTTTTCTTCGGCGATGGTGGTCAGAAGAGCCGGTTGCTTGGCCTTGATGTCGGCCAGCAGGGTCTTCTCATAGCGCTGAACGTCGTTCACCGCGATGTTGTCCAGATAACCCTTCACACCGGCATAGATCGAAATCACTTCCTCTTCCACGGCCATGGGGCTGAACTGAGGCTGCTTCAACAGCTCGGTCAGACGGGCGCCACGAGACAGCAGCTTCTGGGTCGAGGCGTCCAAATCGGAAGCGAACTGCGAGAATGCAGCCATTTCACGATATTGGGCCAATTCCAGCTTGATGGTGCCGGCCACTTGCTTCATGGCCTTGATCTGAGCGGCCGAACCCACGCGGGACACCGACAGACCAACGTTCACGGCGGGACGGATGCCCTTATAGAACAGGTCGGTTTCCAGGAAGATCTGACCGTCGGTGATCGAGATCACGTTGGTCG
>CAIYCT010000196.1 GCA_903924765.1 uncultured Rhodospirillaceae bacterium
GCTGGAAAGCTTGAGCGACGACGGACGCCGCGAGGTTATGGGCGAACCGCGCTGGCTGCCTTATCCGGAGGCGGCAGGGGCCGTCACGGAGATGAACCGGCTTCGCACACGCCAGCGCGGCAATCGCCTCAGGGGGTTGCCATCCTTGGGCCGTACCGGAACGGCAAGACGATGGTCTGCGACAAACTGATGGCGACAGAATGCCATCAGGTGCGGCCAAGCTACTACTTTCAGGTGCCGACCGAGCCCAGCAGATTGGAATTCATCAGCGGCATGATCAAGGCAATGGGCCGCCTTCCCGACCCGGCGCGGCGGACGATTGAGGAGAGGCGCCAACAGCTCGAAGGATTGCTGGAGGAATACGAGCCGCGGCTGTTCATATTCGACGATGCCCACCATGGCTTTCGAGGTCCAGCCGCCAAGGAGTTGCATACCTTGCTGCGGACCATGGGACACAAATGGGACCTGTCTCCGGTGCTGGTCGGTGACCGGACACTGGCCGAGCTTCTTCACAATGACAGTGAGCTCCGAACCCGGCTGGACAAGACCTGCCTGCTTCGCCGTTGGGAATACGGGGCTGAGTTCGCCATTCTTCTGCGCAGTCTGGCCAGGGTCCTGCCCCTTCGCCAGGCTTCAGATTTGACCGAAACGGCGATTGCGCAGCGGATCTATCAGCTCTCCGAAGGCCTGATCGGTGAGATTGTAAAGATTGTGACCGAGGCGGCGGTCTTGGCGGTGGGTGGCGATGAGCGGATTACCATGGCGCAAATCGACGCGTTGCAGTATGTGCCGTTGTCGAAGCGGTTCTCTCTCAGTGATCTACGTGGTCTGACGTGAATGGGAGCCCTGCGAGCCCCGATGTGTGGGATATCGAGCCGCTGCCGACACCACTCTATCGGAACAAAAGCTGGTCAAAGGAACCGGCTCCAATTGATGGGGAGTTGATGTCGGGATGGTTGGCCCGCATGGCGGCGGCCAGCCATATTGCACCGGCTGGGCTTCTCTCCATCTTGCGCCGGGCCGTTGGCAGCATGGGAGATGTCGATTCGAAGGTCAACTCACGGTTGGTGCATTACCTCGCCGATCAGACCGGCCATGATCCCTCCCGGTTTGCGACCTTGCAGAGATTGTCCATTGCCGACGGCCTCGCATATCGCGCATATCTTGGGCCGACGCGCTACTGCGTGGCTTGCTGGGCTGATGATCCTGCTCCGTATGTGCGTTGGGAATGGCGGGTCTCGCTGGTGCAGTGTTGTCCCGAACACAACCTTATCCTGATGAAACGATGCGGCAAATGTCGCACACCGTTTGATCCGCTTAAGGGGCCGACACGCCCGATCCATCAATGCGGGGAGTGCGGTGCCGACTTGCGGCGGGGCCAAATGCAAAAGGCGCCGATCGAAATGGAGATGGGTCAGCGGGTTCTTCTCGATTTGACGGCGATCATGACGGAGTTTGGTCGGTTGAAAGCTGCCGGATCCATCGTCACCCGAGCCGTCGATCTGTATGGCCGCGGGAGAGAGGGATTAAGGGATGTGGTGGTTGGTCTTGGGGCGGACCGGTATCGTGGTCGATCGATGCTGGCGGGGGTTCGAAAGGGGCCGCTAAGGAGAGCATTATTCTGGGCAATCCGGGCGTCGGCTCATGACCAATGGGTTGAACGCCGACCGTTGCCCATTCGCTGTTGGGCCCATCTGGACCTGGAAGGGCCGGTCTACGAGCTTCCTCCTGCGCCGGTGAAGATTGTGTGCGATCTCGATCTCTACGACTTCTTGAAGTCCTATGCAGCTTTCATTGATCGCTCTCGAGGGGCTCGATCGGAGGCTCCGCGTCGTCAATCTCCGGCAGATCCCCGTCACCACCACTGAAGATCCCATCCAACGCCGCATTGCGGTGCTTGCTGAGCAGACCGGCATCCTGAAGCTTCTCCATGTTGGGAAGATCATGGATGGATTCCAATCCCCAGGTGGATAGGAAGTGATCGGTGGTGATGTAGGTGTAGGGTGCTCCCGGTTGGGGACTGCGAGGACCGGCTGCAATGAAATCCAAGCCGCGCAACTTGGCGATGACATCGCGGCTGACATCCTTGCCGATGATGCCGCCGATCTCCGCCCGGGTGATCGGTTGGAAATAAGCGATGGAGGTCAGGATTAGCATCTCGGCGCGCGAGAGGGCTGGGGCGGTGGTTGGCGCGGTGCC
>CAIYCT010000197.1 GCA_903924765.1 uncultured Rhodospirillaceae bacterium
GTGTTGGGTATGTGTGAAAACGAGTATTTTTCGCCTGTTTTGACCATGTGATGATAATGTGTGAATAACACCAAAACCGTTGAAGATCAAGGGGTTAGTTTTCGAGCACACACAAAAGCAGCGCAGCCCGTGTTGGCGGGTTGCGCTGCTATCCCATTGATTTTGGGAGGAAATTGGTGATCCCGCTGGGATTCGAACCCAGGGCCACTTGATTAAAAGAAAGGCTGTCGTTCAAAATACAGCAATTAAAACAATGCACTATCGAGTGCATGGCTGTCATGTGTGGCAAATGTGTTGATAAGCCGTTTCAAAAGAAACGGCGAACGTCATAAACGCCATATTGGCTGAAAATCAAGTGTTTTGGTGCCTTCTTGCTGCATTGAAGCGGTGGTCAGAAAAATGTGCGTATACGCCATGCGGGCAGATTGGCGCCGCTCGTCTCATGTTGGTTGTGAAGGCTGAAGTATGGTCATCATGGCATCATCTTTGACAGGAATTGACGATCAGGTCGGACCGTATGGCAATGGAAGGCAGATTTTGGTGGGCGAATATGTGTAGAGGCGAAATCAGCCGCCGTTTCTCGCGAGTTCAGCATCCAATTCCAGCCGGCAGGCTACTTCCAGCAATTGGAGGTTGTCCTTGACAAGTTTCCACATAACGGGTGCCGAGATATCTTCATAATTATGGCGAAGCACATTGCCAATGCCAGCCACGTTCTTCCATGGAATTTCTGGATGCCGCTCTTTCATATCGATGGGCAGGTGGCGACTTGCTTCGGATACAATCTCAATGCCGCGCTCTACCAGCCACTGCTTTTGCCAATCCGCCTCGAACGCATCAAGATCGATATCACCCATCACATCGCGGATGCGTTCAATGGCCTCAACGATGTCGGTGAGGCGTGGGATGGCAGATCGGGTTGTCATCAGAACACTTGCAGGGCAGAGGCTTCGATCTGCCGACGAAGGGTCTTATGGATGCTGTCGCGCGTCATGATATCGACCTTGTGCTTGAGGATGTCAGCAGAGCGTTCTTTAAGGTCCATCAACTCGAAAAGGCCAAACTGCCCACGCTCATAATCGAAAAACAGGTCAACATCGGAATTTTCGCCAGCATCATCACGGACGGTCGAGCCGAACAGATAAAGGTTTACGACCCCGAGTTGGTGAAACTCGTCCTCATGTTCCTTTAGAATGGATATGGCTTCAGCCCGCTTCATCGTCCGTAATCCCGTAGCATACGATAGCATCGCAACCATTGGCCCAACGTGGGCTTCCGGTGCGCGCCCAATGTGCCAACGCACCATTATGCTACGCTGGCGGCCCAGAGGTCAAACAGCCCTTGCTGCGCCTTCCTGGGGCTCGGCAGGGGCGCTTGACTAAATATCATGTGCTCCGGTGTCAAGAGCGGCGGCGATCCGATATGTGTGGATAGTCAATCAGGGCCGCCTCGCGGGCCAAAGATGATCGCTATTGCCCCGACGAGGCATAGAGTTGTCCTGCGTCAATCCGTCGCGGTCAAACCGTCGAGATCGGCCCCCGTCTTGGTCCAACCCTATGGCTACGGATTTCAGATTGCATTGGAATATCGTGTTTGAGAACATGGCCGACCACCCATGCTTGAAGCAAGCGGATGACGCCAGCGATTGAAGGCTACTCTGCTGATCCGGATTGCCAGCCACCTTGCCAGACTGCGGCCTGATCGGAGCCATCCTCGTAAGGATTTTCCGTGGCTGGACTGCCGGCCTTGGCTGCTTCAACGCCTTGGCGGTAGGTCGTCAATGCCCAGCCACGCGACATCCCCTCACTGGCGTTTTTTGGGGAAGTCGGAGAGTGAGGTTGGCACCTGGACATAAAGGCTCGATCCTTGGATCAA
>CAIYCT010000198.1 GCA_903924765.1 uncultured Rhodospirillaceae bacterium
CAGCGGCTTGGGGCTGGCCAAAGCGGTCACCCAATCCATGCTGCACGCCCAAGAAATCCAAACCCAAGCGAAAGCCCAGGAGATGCACGCATGAACGCTATAACTCCGGAACTGACGCCAGCCCTCGATCTGACGCAAACACTCGCGCAGGAGATCGCCAAGACCTTCGCCGACCTCATTTGGGTCTGCCAGTCCCTGTGTGAATTGTTGGAAATCGAAAATGACGCACTTATCCGTCATGACGCCAAAACGGTGCGCGAGCTGACCGAGAACAAAAGCGCGCTTGGCCGCCTTTACGCCAAGACCTTGGCCAGCCTGGGCAGCGACAGCGACATCAAGGCCAACCTCAACAAGGACGACCTGGTTACTTTGCTGAACTTGGGACAACGCCTTAATCAGTTGATGGACAAAAACGCGTTGATGCTGAAAGCCGAGATCGAGGCGCGCAAGCGGGTTATGGACGTGTTCGTCACCGCCGCCAGAGATCAGAATCAAAACACCATCAGCTACAGCAAGAAGGGCCATTTCGACGCGCTCCCGATTTCGCGGGAACATGCGGCCTTGGCCTTCAACAGCACCTTATAGGACGTAACGCCATGGGCTTAACGCTTGGACTCGACAACGCGCTTTCAGGGCTTCTGACCAGTCAGGACGCCCTTAATACCGTTTCGCAGAACATCACCAACGTCAACACGCCCGGCTACACCCGCAAGATCATGAACCTGAAGTCCCAGGTTCTGAACAATCAAGGCGCTGGCGTTCAAAACGCAGGCTTGACTCGCAACGTTGATACCGGCCTGGCCCAGCAGATCAACGTCCAAAACTCGACCATGGGTCAGCTCAACACATTGCAGACCTATTACCAGCAGATCGAAGCGCAATTCGGGTCGGTGGGCGACGGCTCGTCCATCGCCGATCAGTTGGGCACCATGACCAACGGCTTTCAGCAATTGTCTTCGGACCCGACCCAATCGGCCAATCAAACGGCGGCGGTCCAGGACGCGCTTAACACCACCGGCAAGCTGAACACCATGACCTCGTCCATTCAGTCGCTGCGCTTGCAAGCGGATCAGGCCATCAATCAAGGCGTGACGCAGATCAATGTTGATCTGACCACCATGAGCGACCTGAACAACAAGATCACCCGCAATTTGTCCATCGGCTCCGACGTCACCAATTTGCAAGATCAGCGCGACGCCGCTTTGGCAGACCTCAACAAGTACATGAACGTCAAGAGCTACGTGAACAATGACGGCGCATTGCAGGTCTACACGCCTTCCGGAACATCGTTGCTGGACAACCAGCCCCGGTTGCTGACCCATGCCGCCACCAGCCAATCAGCGTCATGGATGAGCTTGGCGGGCGGACAATTTAACGGCATCACGGTTGGCTCCGATCCCGCCGATGTTACCAGCACCATCACCACCGGTCAGTTGGGCGCGCTGATTTCCATGCGCGATACCAATTTGGTCAATCTGCAATCGCAAATCGACACTTTGTCACAGCAGTTGCAAACATCGGTCAATGCGATCACCAATTCAGGCACCACCTTCCCCAATACCGCCAACAGCTATACCGGCTCGCGGGTTTTCGCCAACCAGGGCAATGTCGCGGTGACGTCGGGCGATTCGTCGGGCACCATCAGTTACAATCAAGGCAATGGTTCGTTGGGAACCGCCACCTACGGCAGCCTCAGCTTCTCGTATTCAACCACCGACGGCCAACCGACCATAAGCGCGTCCAACGGCCTGTCCTTGTCCGCCTTGGCGGTTGGATCGACCTTCAGCCTTACCGGATCCGGAATCAGTACCAACGACGGCACCTATACGGTGGTCAGCAACGACGGCACCAACATGGAAGTGGCGCGCGGCAACCCGGTCCAGACCTTCTCGTTGGGCAACAAATCCGACGTTGCCATCGGCATTTTCGACAATAACGGAACGCAAGTTTCCACCACCACGCTCAACACCATCATGACTACCGACTATTCCAACGGCAGCGCGACCAAGCCGCAATTGCAGGCGCAGGCGTCGGACGGTCCGTGGTCGATGGATTCCATGACCCAGCACATGCAGGCCTGGATCCGGGCACAGGGCAATATCTATCAAGCGGCCACGGTCGGACTGAACGCGTCCGGCCAAATTTCGATCAATCTGGGCAGCACGGTCAACCAATCCCTGGTGTTCCGCGATCAGACCTCCAGCGTCAACGGCGCAGCCGCCGCGCCCGCCACGATCAATTTCGACGGCAACGGCGATGGCACCACTTCGCAAACCTTCTCGGGATTTTCAAACTTCCTGGGCCTGAACGACATGCTGGTGACCAATACGGCCAATCCGGTGATGGATTCCAATGTGGTCCCCACCAATTTCGCCACCACCGCCACCCGGACCCTGACCCTGTCGGACACCACCGGAAAGATCGGCAACACCATCACTGTTCCGCCCGGCGCGTCGCTCAACACCATTGCCAGCTTGATCAATTCCTATACCGCCACCACCGAATCGGCGCCGCAGGTGAACCAGTCGATCACCATTTCGACTCAGGCCACGGTGACCATCAGCAATCCCAACGGGGTGGTCTCAAGCGCCACCATACAACCTGGCACCTTCACCTTACAAAGCCTTGCCCAGCAATTGACACAGACGGCACCTGGAGAGGTCACCGCCACCGTGGTGCAATCGGCCACCAGCCCGGCCTTGTACACACTGCGCTTGAGCGACGCCACCGGCGTTCCGTTGCAGGCGAGCGTCACCGGCGGCGTCTACAACAACAACTCGACCTTGTCGGCGCAATTGAACCTGTCGCCCTCCGCCGACATCCGGGCAGAGGTGGTGCCTGAAGGATCCGGTCAGCGCCTGCGTATCATGAGCGCGTCAGGGAACCAACTCTACGCCTCGTCCCAGCCCGACGGCGCTGGCAATAGCTTGCTCACGGATCTGGGGCTGTCCAACGCCGCCACTAACACCGCCAGCAAATTGACCGTGCGGCAGGACATCCAGAACAATCCGCAACTGCTTAGCCGTGGCGCTGTGCAATGGAACAGCACCACCAACCAATATTACCTGTCGGCAGGCGACAACACAGCGGCGCAAGCCCTGTCGAACGTCATGACCGCCAACCAGAACATTCCGACGGCAGGCAGCATCGCCAGCGGGACCTATACCTTTTCGTCCTATGCGGCTTCGACCATCGCCACCGTAGCCACCAACTCTGCCAACGTCACGTCCAATCAAACTTATCAGCAGACCCTGACCACCACCTTGAACAGCCAATTCTCATCCACGTCGGGCGTGAATTTGGATCAGGAAGTGTCGAGCATGATCGATTATCAGCAGGCCTATTCGGCATCGGCTCGGGTAATCAGTGTGCTTCAGCAAATGTTGCAAACCTTGGTTGATATTATTCGCTAGGAACTTATCATGACCAACCGCATTGGAACTTACGGAGCCAGCCAACAATATCTGCAACAGATATTGAACCTGCAAGATCGCACCAACAAAGAAGAACTTCAGGTTTCTTCCGGCAAGGTGTCGCAGACCTATTCGGGCATCGCGCAAAGCGCCGATACGGTCTTGAACTTCCAAGTCAGTGAATCGCTCACCGCCCAATACCAAACCGACAACAGCGTCACCAACACCAAGCTGCAAGCCTCGGGGGCGGCGGTCACTGGCATACAAACCACCATCACCAATTTCAAGAACCAGTTGGTCAGCTTCCAGCAGAACAGCACCACCGACCAACAACAGGTCACCCAGTTGCAAACGTTCGCCTTCCAGGCCATGCAAGACATGCAAGCCTATCTGGGGGCCAACATCAATGGCGACTATCTGTTTAGCGGCGGCAAGACCTCGACCGCTCCGGTGCAATTGCCCGCCTCGACCATGGATGGATTTCAAGCCATTTACGATGGCTCCAATCTGTCCTATCCCACAACCGGATCGGCGGATCTGCTCAACGTCAACATGGGGGCCAAGCAGACTACCGCCCTGTCGTTCGTCCCGTCCTCGGGCGTGATCGTCGGCGCGCAAGCCAATGCCCTTGCCCCGGTAACGACGGGCAGCAACATCACCATCGCCGGGACCACATCCAACAACGGCACCTACAATGTCAAATCCCAGGCGGCGACCAATTATTCCGGTCAAGCATTGGGCGAAACCTCCACCACCTCCGTCCCCCCTGGCGCCGGAACGGGCGCCACCGTAACCTACGGCAGCGCTCCCGACTTGCTGCAACCGGTGACCACGGGCGGTCTCAACTACGCCTTTGCCGCCAACGGCCAAATGACCGTCACGCCCACCAACCCCAACACCTTGTCGGCGTTAACGCCCGGCACCCGCTTCACCGTGACCAACACCACCGGCGGCGCCTGGGACGGGTCTTATGTGGTGACTGGCAATACGGGCGGCACAGTGACCTTCGCCAACAACGAGGCGCCGACCAATGAGGAAACCGTCTCATCGTCCGACCTGACTCTTCAGGACGCCACCACAGCGTTGGGCACCAATGTGCCGTTGACTAGCGGCAATTTACGCTTTGCCTCCACGGCTTCGGCAACCACCGGACTGACCACGGTCACCTTGACCGCCGCCGGCCCCAATGACTTTACCGGCATCAATGTAGGCGATTACATCACCATGGGCGGCACCACCGACCATAACGGTTCGTATCAAGTGTCCGCCGTCACCGGCAACACCATCAGCTTCACCATGAACCCTGAAGCGGTCCGAGTGTCGCAGTTCGTGCCACAGATCAACCGCACCGACGTAACGGTGACCGGCAACGATTCCCAAGGCAACGCCGCCGCCTTTACCTCCAAGACCTATGGCAGCTTGACGTTCTCTCCCACCGGCAACGGCGGCGAGACCTTGACCGCAGCCAATGCCGGAGCCTTTACCAGTTCAGCTGGCGAAGTGGTTCCACAAGCTGGCTCGCTACTGAAACTGGCCAGCACCTCGGGCGTCAATGACGGCACCTATACGGTGGTCAGCAATGACGGCACCAATATCGTGGTCAAGGGCAATCCGTTGACGTCCGAAACCAATTCGACCACCGCAACCCTGTCATCGACGTCCTATTACCAAGGCGACACGCTGGTCCAACAACAGATCATCGATCAAAACCGGTCGGTGAATATCGGCACCACCGCCGCCGACCCCGCCTTCGAGAAGGCGATTCGCGCCATGGGCATCATCGCCCAGGGCGTTTACGGAACAGCGGGCGGTTTGGATCAGAACATGGGACGGATCAGCAACGCGCTTTATCTGCTGAACGATTCCTTGCAATCCCCGGCGGCGGGAACGCCGCCCTACGGGCCGGAAAAGACCAGCGACCTAAACAGCGTCAGTCAGAATATCGGCTATACCCAGCAGATCATTACCACCCGCAACACCACCATGGACCAGATCAAAGGTTATTTGCAGACGCAAATCGCGTCACAGATCAATTCCGATCCCACCACGGCCGTGACAACTTTGCTCAACGATTCGAACTCGCTGCAAGCCGCCTATCAGGCCTTGTCGCAGATTCGCAATCTCAACCTGATGAACTACTTGAAATAGACCCTAACGGGGCGGCCCCTTTTCATCGGCCAAATGATGGCGGCCTTCCGGACTCATTTGCCCGGCCGCGTCCGCCATTGCCTTGCCCAAAGCGGCGCCGAAAGCCGCATGGCGTTGGCCTTCTTGTTCGAAAACCATTTGCAGCTGGCGCGGATCGAACGGATCCGCCAACAAGGCGTCGTGTATTTTCCGATGGAAATCTTCCAGGTCGCCCGGACCCTGGCTTGCATCGACATGCTCTTGTTCGAAGGCGCTTCGCAGGATCTGGGCATCGGGCGCGGAAAGATCGCGAGTCAGATGATCCAACATTTGGGCCGGGTCCGGCGGGCCATGTGGGTGGTCGAAATGGCGGAGTCCCGCCCCCACCAGGAAAGCGTTTACCATGAGTGACCCGACAAGACACAGTTTCAAGGTCGTATTGGACATGATCAGAAAGCCAAGGTTTGGAGTGGAGTTGATACGATCATCACGCTGGAAAGGGTATCAACTCCAGTGAAGGACGCAATAACGCTATCCCCGGCCAGAAGCCCGGCGACAGCAGCAACCACCACCGGCAACGCATATCCCAATCGAACCAGCGAGGGACCAGAAAACAAACGAGACACCCAACTTGGTTCGGGGGCTGCCTGCACCGTATTAAGCCGCGCCAAAACCATATCCGCCATAGCCTCGACTCGGTCCTGGGCGATTGGATCGGCGGGGATCGACTTTCTTATCAAGTCATCAAGAGGGTCATTCATCATACCAAATCTCCTAATTCTCGGATTCCCTGGCGCAGCAAAACCGTTCTTAAGGACTGCTTGCCCCGAATCAGCAATGCTTCGAATGCCGATACGCTGATATTTAAACTTCTGGCCGCGCTGGGGGCGGTCATTTCACCAAAGTAATACAAACTCATGGCGACCTTTTGCCGGTCCGGCAATTGATCCATGGCCTCGACGATCATCCGATGGCGTTGACCCGACGACACGTGATCAAAACTGCCCGGCGCGCTGTCTTGAGGGTCGTCCACGTCTTCCAACGACGCCATCGGCTTGCGGCGACAGCGGTCCAGGCTGGCATTGAGCACCACGCGGTAAAGCCAACTGGAGAACTTGGCGCCGCCATCCCTGCGCCATCTGGACGCATTCAGCCACACCTTCATAAACGCGTCTTGCGCAATTTCGTCGGCGTCGGCGGCGTTGCCGGTCATGCGTTGGGCTAACGCCAGCATGGGACGTCCATGACGGACCATAAGGAGACGGAAGGCGCGCCGATCCCCCGCAGCAATGCGTTCAAGCAGTTCATTGTCGTCTAGCTCCCCAGCCCCGACTTCATCTTCAATCACGTTTCATGCCGATCACTTCAAGCGCGCTTCGTTTTGTTTTACGGCCAGAAGAACCCAATCCATGTGGAAAAATTTTCCTCCTTTTCCGCGTGATCGGCAAATTCTTCCTAGAACGGTATCCTTCGAAATTAAATAAGTCTATTATTTCAACAACTTATAAATATTCGTCAATTGTCACGCCTTTTGCATTGCCTCAAAGGAAGACCAGGGCAGAACGCTCCACACATCGCCAAAAATGAAAAAGCCGATTCTTGCCTGAGAACAAGTCTACGGATAATTATTCGTGCCGAACTTAATGCATTAAAAATATGGCGAAAAAATAAAGAAATATATTCGCAGGTATAGATACCAACCCTCCGTTTAAGAACATGGCGAAGCCCATTCCGGGTCCGCCATTTCTAATGGAGGTGCATCATGATTAGTGGATTAGGAAGTTCGTCTTCCCAATTGCTACATCAACTCCTACTGGCCTCAACCGCGACATCGACGAACAGCACAAGCTCGTCCGATACCAGCGGCACCACCAGTAGCAGTTCGACATCAGGCAGCAGCTCGTCAACTCTTTCGCAAAATGATCTCGCGACCATTTTCCAGCAATTGAGTTCCGAACTGCAATCCGCCTTGATTCAAAACCAAAGCGGATCAAACACTACGGGTTCCTCGTCATCCCAATCGAACGGCCAACAATACTCGTTTGGTTCGTCTGGGGTTGGCGGGGCCGACGGTCCTCCGCCGGGACCGCCGCCGGGACCGCCGCCATCCGACAACGCGTCGGCGAGCGGCACATCCACGTCTACAGCCACCAGCAGCGCGTCGGACACGTCGTCCTCAAGCGCTGATAGTGTCTCGGGTCACCATGGACATCATCATTTCGGCGCGTCGCCATTTGATGAGTCCACTTCGGCCAGCGGCACGTCCACCTCGACCGTATCGAGCACTTCGACAGATACCTCGACTTCGACGTCAAGCTCAACCGACGGAACCCTCACCAAGGCCCAGTTCCTGGCCGATAAGCCTGCCAATGCCACAACGGCCCAGGCCACCAGCCTTTGGAACAGCTTAACGGGGTCAACCGATGCGACCAGCATTAGTTTGTCCGACTTGTCGAGCAAGCAGCATAGCGGCGGCCCCAATGGCGCCGGAGGACCTCCTCCGGGTCCGCCACACGGACCGCCCCCCTCGAACAGCGGCACGTCCACCTCTACGAGCAGCGCATCGGATACGTCTACCTCGAGCAGTTCCACCAGCTCGAGCAACACCGTAACCAACGAGCTGTTAGCCAAGCTGGAAGCGGCCATACAGTCTTATGAGAAGACGTATGCGTCGTCCAGCGCTACGACCGCGGCAACATCAAGTCTGTCAGCCGCGGCATAATAAAGCCTACCTTCTCGTTCAGGGCTGATCTTCCCAGTCCCCTCCCGATCAGCCCTGAACGTTTTTTTTCTTATTTGACCAGTCCCACCACCATAGCGCCGACCGGTCTGCCGCGATCATATTCATGGATCGCCTCGCGTATGGTTTCGACCGCGAATCCCGCTGCCGTGGCCGCTCTTTCCACGTGGCCGCGTGAATGCAGATAGCACCCGCCCTCGGCGTGGCCTTGATCGAAAGACAGAGCCACGTCCGCGTCCTCGCTTTTGAAAATCGTGAACATCAACCGCCCTCCCGCACGCAAGCACGTGGCGGCGGCGGCGAAAACCGGGGAAAGGTCGCCAAAGTGTATCAGCGTAGCCGCCGAGACCGCCACGTCGAAACACGACGGATGACGGGTCATGAAGGCAACCAATTCCTCGTGATGCAGGCTGGTGTAAATTCCCCGATCCTGTGCGACGTCCAACATGGATTGGGACAAATCGACGCCCTGTAGAGAGTGGGGATGAAGACCGATCAGACGGTCGCCCACCAAGCCGGTGCCGCACCCCGCGTCGAGAACATCCAATTCTGTCGCATCGGCATAAACCGCAGCAAACAAATCAGCCACCAGTACATGGCCTTGATACGCACCATCGCTGCCCGCCCCCACATCCCACGTTGCGGCGCGCATATCATACAGCCGCTTAATTTGCGCGTCGGTGGATCGCGCAGGCAGCGGCGTTGCGCCCAAGGCCGCCAGAATCAGCCCCGCCCCTTGCGTGTCGGCGGGATCAACGTGCAAAGATTGGGTCAAATGCCTGCGCGCCGCTTCCGCCTGCCCCAGTTTGGCGAACAACAAACCCAGCGAGTAATGGGGGAAATTCGGACCAACGGCCAATTGGTCGGCGGTTTCGGCGCACAGTTTGGCGTCGTCGCCAATGCCCAAACGAAACAGCGTCAAGCCCAGATCGACCATGGCGTCGGCGCAATCAGGCTTGGCCGCCAGCGCCTGTTGGAAGCAGAGGATGGCATCCGCATCCTTGCCCTCGGTTTGCCGGATGGTGCCCAGATTGGTCCAGGCCTGGGTGAAACCGGCATCCAGTTCCACCACTCTTTCATAACAGCGCACCGCTTCCGTCTGGCTACCCTTGGTCTGGAGCAGAACCCCCAGATTATACCAAGCTTGAGCATAGTCAGGATCAAGCTCAAGGGCGTGCCGATAGCGCGCCTCGGCTGGATGGACGCGGCCCAAGGCGGCAAGAGCATTTCCAAGCATCGAGCAGATGGCGGCATTGTCCTGGTCGAGTAAGAGCGCAGTTTCCAAATGCCGAACAGAATCGTCCAAGCGATTCAAGGATTTTAGGACCAATCCCAAATTGTAGTGGGCGAGCGCGGACTCAGGGCTTAGGTGCGTGGCGTGGTCAAAGTGGTCAGCGGCCAGATCCAACTGGCCCCGACCGGCTGCGATAACTCCCAGCCCCATCGTGGCTTGGACACAGGTGGCATCCGTGGACAACAGGGATTGAAACAGCGACCACGCCTGATCCATTTGCCCCGCAGTCAAACTTTCTTCGGCCAAGCGAAGAGTGGCGTTTGATGGCACGGGAGGCGTCATGGGCGCGCCGCTCCAAAGATCAGGACTTGGCCTTCTCTTTTTCCCTATCGGAGTCCGACAACTTGCCCAGCAGATCGGCTTCGTGCTCCAGCAAGCCCTTGGCCGATTTCAGCGCCTTGTAGAACTGCCCTTCCGACAAAGCGGTGGCGATCTTGACGCCGATATCCCGCGCGCTGGGACAGGCTTCCAGATAACCCAGCAGGCATTCATTAAACGCTTCCAGGTATTTGTCCTTATGCTCGGGAAAGATATAGGCGCATTGCAACGCGTAATACACGCGCGAGGCGGGCGTGACGGCGTCGGCGTCGGACAGGATTTCTTTTTGTCGCATCAAGGTGCAATCGTTCAGGACGCGCAGCTTGGTGTTGGCGCCGATATTCTCGATCACCGCGCCATTGATGATCAGCTTTTCCCCCGGTTTTAGGTCTATTATCAGAGGCACCGCTTGTCTCCTGCGAAAGGAATTGTTTAGTTAGCGGGATTCTACCCAGTGATGCACGTCTTGCGCAAGCGCCGTGACCGGCGGACCCCATTGGCCTGCCTCGGCTTGAGCATAAAGCGACAGGGTCGGATACCACGGACTGTCCTTGCGGCCTTTCAACCACCGCCAGCATCCGTCGAAGCGCGACAACATCCATATGGGTTTTCCCATGGCTCCCGCAAGATGGGCGACCGAGGTGTCCACGCTGATAACGCCATCCAATTGTCCGATCACCGCCGCCGTATCGGCAAAATCGTGGATGTGAGCGGTGGCGTCGAGGATGCTCGGCCACTGGGACAATTGTTCCTTGGCCGGACCCAATTGCAAACTGACGAACTCGATGCCGTTAAGCGCCAAGATCGGCTTTAACTGATCCAGAGAAAC
>CAIYCT010000199.1 GCA_903924765.1 uncultured Rhodospirillaceae bacterium
AGATTGACGATCTCGCCGATGCTGGTGACGTCGGCCGCCAGCTTCTCGATCAAGGCGGTGGTGGAGCGGGCCTCGCCGTCGGCGCGCTCGGCCACCGCTTGCGACTTGGACACTTGGCTGGAAATCTCGTTGATCGAGGCGGACAGTTCTTCGGTGGCCGAGGCCACGGTTTGCACGTTGGTCGAGGCTTCCTCGGCGGCGCTGGCGACCGAGGTGGCCTTGGCGCTGGTCTCGGTGGCGCTGTCGGCCATTTGTTTGGCCGAGCTTTGCAATTGCGACACGGCGGCGGTCACGTTTTCCACCACGTTGCCCACTTGCTGGCCCAAGGATTCCGCCATTTTGGATAGCGCGATATGGCGTTCTTGCTCGGCGCGAATCTTGGCCGCCACTTGGGCGGCTTCCAAATCCTTGACCTTCGCCAGATTGTCTTTGAAAATTTGTACCGACTTGGCCATGGCGCCCAGCTCGTCTCCGCGTTCGATGCCCGGCACCTCCACGGTCAGATCGCCGCGGGTCAAGACTTCCATGCAGTTGCGCACGCCTTCCACCGGCAGGGTGATCGAGCGGGCGATGAAGAAGGCCGCCAGCCCGCCGACCACAACCGAGACCACCAACAGGATCACTCCGACGGCTTGCACGTCGGCGCTGGTTTTATTGGCGGCTTGGATCAAGTCGTTGGACTTGTGCTCGGCGGATTCGAAAATGGCCCTGTTCTGGTCGCCGTTCAGTTTGGCCAGATTGGCGGCGGGCCCCTTCAGGAACGCCTTGGCGCCGTCATGGTCGCCGGCCTTGGCCTTGGCGATCATCTCTTGCAGCAATGTTTGGTATTCCCCATAGGTCACCATGGTTGCATCGAACAATTTGGGGTCGCCCAGAAAAGCGGCCCGCGCCGTCGCCACGTATTTTTTAAAATCCGCATCGGCGGTTTTCAGGTCGTCCTCGGCTTTTTGCATCTCTTGCGGGGTGTCGGCCAGAATGACGTCGCGCGACGTCATGCGGATGGTGCGAAAGGCCGCGCGGGCGTTGCCCATATTGTCGATGACGGTGAAGTGGTGGTCGTGATAGCGGGTGGTGTTGTCGGCCAGTTTGGCGGCGTTGCTCATCCCGACCACGCCGACGGTGACCGTCAAGGCAAGCAACAACACGAAGCCGATGGCCAACCGCGTGGTAATGCGTAAATTGCTGATGAATGACATAAACCGACCCCCTGAGTTCACTATAGGCATATTCATAATGCCTTTTATTTAATGTGTCATTTTAAAGATATAAATAGAGGGGAGCAAAAAAATCAAAAACTTTAGGGTTGTTATAAGCCATAGATATAGAATATTCAGACTAAGGTCACCCACGCAGGCCTGCTTACCATAAAACGACAGAATTTAAATCAATAAGTGCAAATGTAGTAAGATAGTTAGCGGAACTTTGACCTGCCGCATACAATTGTCTTAAGATGTGTGGCAAAATAAGTTACATAAGCATTTGGTGTCTATGATCAAAGAGATGGGTGCGCCGACTGACGCGCATTTAGGTGCCGATATGGCAGATTCGACAAAACTCAATATCACCCCTTTGTTGTTTGGCGCCGCATTGACTGTCATGGTCTTGCTGGTGGCGGAGCTGCTTTATGCAGGCTATCGCTCCAACGAAGAACAGGCACTCACTATCTCGGACGATCTGGCCACGGTGATCGCGTCCAACCTGTCCAATGCGTTGATGCGTGCCAGACGGGACGTTAATTCCTTTAACCATTTTCTGCGTCCCGAGGATTTCACGTCCAAAGTCCGGCCCGAGCGGCGCGAGGAAATCGAATCGCTGTTGGCGGATCATCTGATTGGTTTGACGCTGGTCACCAATTACCGCGTGTTCGATGCGGCGGGAAATCTGATCTATGGCGGCGCGGAATTCAATGGGCGGCTAAACTATGCCGACCGCCAGTGGTTCCAAACCCTGCGCGACAAACCCCAATTGTCCGATGTTGTGTCCAATCTGTTGATCGGCCGCATTTCCCACAAACCCACCTTGATCTTGGCGGTGCCCTTTCGCGACGTCAAAGGACAATTTTTGGGGGCGGTGGATGCGGTGCTGGATATGGACAGCTTCCAGTCGGTGATCGATGCTCCCGATTTGGGGCCGAATGGCGTGATCTCGGTCCGCCGCAACGACACCGCCATGTTGGTTTTGCATCGACCGAAACGGGACGACATGATCGGCCAGACCTACTTGACAGAGATCAGCCGCCGCATCACGGCGGGCGAAGTCTCGGGCACCGGCGATCTGCGGTTTTCCTCCGATGGCATTATGCGGGCCTACGCGTTCCATCAAGTGGAGTCGTTTCCGTTTGCCGTGACGGTCTCCCTGGCCCGTCAGGATTATATGTCCACGTGGATGATTCAAGCCGGGATTTTGGGCGGGCTGACTCTGTTGTCCAGCGGCTTCATGGCAACCTTGTTCATGCGCCAAAATCGCAGCAACAAGATGATGCGCGAATTCGCGCGGATCGTTGCCGATGGCGAGCGGGAATATCACGACATGTTCCAGTCCTTGCCGGTGGGCGTCATTGTCCGCGGAGCCGATGGAACCGTCGAGCGGGTCAATGACGCGGCCTGCGTGATCCTGGGGCAGACTTACCAAACCTTGCTGTCGACGCCGTCCTTTTCCTCTTTGTTGAACGCCGTGAACGAGGATGGGAGCCCCTTGGCGGACGAGGACTTTCCGGGGATGAAAGCCTTGCTCACCGACAAGCCGCTTCGCGGCTTCCTCATCGGCTTTGGTCTTGGCCCGGATAAGGCGTGGATCAGCGTCAACAGCCAGCCGCTGTTTCGCAAGAATGAAACCAAGCCCTATGCGGTGATTTCCAGTTTCGGCGACGTCACCTTGCAAAAGCGCATGGATAAAATGCTGCGCGACAGCGAGGAACGCTATCGCATGACGTTCGAACAGGCGGCGCTGGGCATCGTTCATACCGACTTCAACGGGATCTTCCTGCGTTTTAACGAGCGGTTCGCCGAAATCATCGGCTATCCCATGGATGAAGTAAAAGGCCTGAGCTACCAAAAGATCACGCCCGCCTACGAAATGTCCTATAGCCTGGACGCGGTTAAACCGCTGTTGAGCGGGGCCTGCCGCACGGTCAGTTGGGAAAAACGCTATATGCGCAAGGATGGGGCGCTGACTTGGGTCAAGCTGACGTCGTCCATTCAAAATGACGGCGACGGCAAGCCGCTGCACTACATTACCTTGGTGGAAGACATCAACGACCTGAAGGCGGCGCAGGCGGAAATCGCTGCCCAGCAGGTGCGGTTGGAGTTGCTGTTGTCCTCGGCCGGCGAGGGCATCGTCGGCATCGATTCCAGCGAACGGATCATGTTCATGAACAAGGCGGCGCGCACGGTGCTGGGCTGGGGAGAAAGCGAAAGCGAGGTCGTGGGCGTCAATCTGCACAACATGACCCATAATTATCACAAGGACGGCACGGCCTATCCCCAGGAGGAATGCCCGGTCCACCAGACCCTTGTGGACGGGGTCTCGCGCACGGTGACGACCGAAGTGTTTTGGCGTCAGGACGGAACCTGGTTCCCGGTGGAATACACCGTCGCCGCCATCCGCGAAAAAGACGCCATCCTGGGCTGCGTCGTGGTCTTCCACGATATTACCGAACGGGTGCGGATGACCCAGCAATTGCAGGAACTGGCCGATACCGATCCCTTGACCGGCGTGGCCAACCGCCGCGCCTTCACCACGGCGGTGGATGGCGAGTTCCAACGCATCAAGCGGTTCAACTCGTCGGCGGCGCTGTTGATGATCGATATCGACCATTTCAAACAGGTCAACGACCGTTATGGCCACGATGCGGGCGATAGCGCGCTGGTGGCTTTGGCGCGGGTGTTGAGCAACTCGGTTCGCGCCACCGATCTGGTGGCCCGGTTCGGCTGCGAGGAATTCGTCTTGCTGCTGATCGAAACCGATCTGACCGGAGCCGTCGAAATGGCGGAACGCATCCGCGAAGCGGTGGGAAAGATCTTGGTTGCCGAGAACCACCAGGAATTCGGCTTCACCGTCAGCGTCGGCGTCTCGATGCTGGCCCAGGAGGACGACGCTTGGACCGACGCCCTGACCCGCGCGGACGAAGCCATGTATCAAGCCAAAGGCCTGGGCCGCAATCGCGTCGAGGTCTTGGCCTCGCGACACAACTCCTTGTTGGATACGCAGGAATTGTAACGCCTAGGTTAGCCCCGCGAACATCGTTTCCAGGTATTCCAATCCGGCGCAGAAACAGCCCGTCCCCAGCGCCACCAAGGAACAGGTGCAGCCGCCTACCAGGAATTGACCAACCTCGCCAACCTGCAAAAACACCTGCGCGAACAAAAACCACCCCAGGCAGCACAGGCACAGGCCCAGCACGCACAGGGTTAAAGCCGACAGCAGCTTTGATTGGATCGACATGATTCAGTCTCTTATTGACGTCATCCCCGCGTAGGCGGGGACCCAGGGGTTACGGAAAGATTGTAGGCCGCGACTCCTGGGTCCTGGGTCAAGCCCGGGATGACGATGGAGGGAGAGCGGGGGGCGCAACACAGTCATCCGCCAAGGCGTCGAATTCATCGGCCCTGGTCATAATTCGGTCAATTCGCGCGCCGCTTGTTTGGCCGCCTGCAGGCATTTGACGCCAAATCGGTTTTGCTTGCGGCAGCGCTCGACCATGCCGGGCAGCCGGTGCCCCTGATTGCCGCCGCGCTTGGCGATTTTCATCACCCGCACCGCGCGATGAACGTTCTCGAACGCTGCCTTGGCGTACAAAGTCATCACCGCCTTGGTCGCTCTCAGTCGCCTGATTTGCGCCTCTAACTGTTCGTCGTGCATGCTTGCTCCAAAAAACCCGGCGCGAACAAACCGATGGTTGCCTGCGGAGCAGGCGCGGCGCCCGCGCCGGGCAAGGTTTGCGAAACCCAGCCGTCCGGGGAGGAAAACGGTGGGTAAGGCATAATATGCGCATATGCATTCGGGCAGTCAAGAATTAATGCGCATAATGAGGGGGCTATGCGTTTGTGGGCGGGGAAATTTTTTTGGGGAAGCGGTTCGCCAGCCACACCTATCAGCGTGTATAGATAGTGATAATAAAGCGCAAAAAGCGCTTGCCCGTATCGGCAAATCTGCTTAAGGTTATTGGCCCGCTTTAAAGACAGCGGGGTCCGCATAGGATGTTGCATCACCCTATACGGAGCGCGGACGATCCCTTATCCGCCCTGGACGTCTCCAGCACCCGCGCCTCGCCGCGAGGTGGCCGGATGGTACGTCATTTCATTCGTGGGCAATAGTCCTTGTGACAGGACCAAGAAAGAGGATGGGGTTTCGGTATATGGACAAGGGTATGAAGGCAGAAGCCTTGCGTCAGGAAAGCGCCGAGAAGGCGATCACGTTTTTGACCCAAGAAATTGACGCGTTAGGACTTCGGCCCCTTTTGGGGGAAGACAATATGAGCAAGCTTTTGGCTAAGATTCGCCGAATCATTAACCGAAAGCCCCGCCTCAAGAAGCGCCGCCTCTATTCGTAGCAAGATGATTTTCTGCTCGATTTCGGGCGGCTGCGCGCCAAAGGCAGGCGGCGCACCCTCGGCCAAATGGCCGTGCCCTCCAAACCCGTCGCTACTGACCAGATAGCCGGTCATGTCGCCAGCCTGCACCGGGCGGTTCAGGATCGGCACGTAATCGTCCGCCATATCGTCCCGGCCTTTGGCCGCTGAGTCCTTCAGCGCGTCCACGGCAATGCCCTCCAGCGCCGCCAGCGATCGCCATTGCTGTTCGTCGGGCAATTGCAGGTTGCGTTCCCAGCGGCTGACCGTGGATTGGTCAACGCCCAGCTTGGCGGCGTAACCGCCTTGGGTCAGGCCGCGCCGTTCGCGAAATTTTCGAAAGAGGTTGGGTGTCACCATGGCGTGCATAATATGCCGCTCTGCATAATTTGGCAAATGCGAATATGCGTCTTGACTGACAAATATTATGCGCATAAATTGACGCCATGACGCATATTAAACGCATACGCCTGAAGCTGGGCATCAGCCAAGACCAATTCGCCCATTTGGCCAACGTCCACCAATCCACGGTGTCGCGGTGGGAAAGGGGGCTGTTGCAGCCCTCGTGGGACGACTTGGTCCAGATCCTGAAAGCCGCCGCTGGCCGCTTGCAGCCCCACGATATGTTCCCAACCCCAGACACTTTTTTCCCCCCAGACACTTTTTCTACAGGGGCCGCCTGATGGAAGACGATAAAGCCGACCGCGACCCCCATCTCAAACGGTTGCGCCGCAAGGGCGTGCGCTATCAGGACATGGAACTGCGGCCTACGGTGACGGCCATGGTCAGCGCCTCGACGGTCCCGGCGCGGGAAATTTTGACGTTTGGGAACGGCGGCGAGAAATGAGCGACGATTCCACCCCGCTTTGGCCCACCCCCGTGGATGGCCGGATCAAGTCCGGCCATGACATAACGAAGAGGGTGTGGTCACAATGAGTACCCAATCGTGAGCACCGCCGCCTGGATGCCGCTTTATTGGGGCGACTATTTGCGCGACACCGCCCATTTGTCCGCCGCCGAGCACGGGGCCTATTTGCTGCTGATCGGCCATTACTGGACCAGCGCCGCCGCCTTGCCCGACGACGACGAAAAGCTGCGCCGCATCGCCCGCATGGAGCGCGCCCAGTGGAAACAGGCGCGGCCCACCCTGGCCGCGTTTTTCGTGGTGGATAACGGCGTTTGGACCCACGCCCGCGTCGAGTCCGAATTGGTCCTGTGGACCAACAAGAAGGACGGCCACGTGGAGCGCGCCCGCCATGCCGCCGCCAAGCGTTGGGCATCCCGCAAGGATGCCCCAAGCATGCCCGACGCACTGCCCAATCAATGCCCTTCACCATCACCATCAGAGTCTTCACTGCGTTCAGACTCTGAGTCCGTCCCGGAGAAAAACCATGGCCGAGCAACCCGACTTCCAACCCATTGGCGGCCTGATGCGGAAGGTCTTGCCTTCGCCGCCCAGCTTGGACTCGACCCCGCCGACACCGCCGACCGCTTCCGCGATTACTGGATCGCCCAGCCCGGCCAAAAGGGAGTCAAGCTGGACTGGGACTCCACCTGGCGCAATTGGTGCCGCACCGAAAGCGATCGACGCCAAGCTGCTGCGTCTGGCCCCCAAAGAGGTGGATCGTCATCTGGAAGCGTTGTTGCCGCCGCAAGTGCGCTTATGTCTGCGTCCCGTAACCCGCACAAGCTTTGACGAGCAATACGGCTTTCAGTCCCGGCTGACCGGCTACCGCATCGCCCCCGACGCGCAAGCAGACCCGGTTCTGGTGGAGCGTGCCCTTGGCTTGCTGGCCCGCGCCTGCGCGCCCGCGCCCAAAGACGTCATCGTCGCCGAACTGACCGCGCTGCGCTTCCTGACCAAGGCGCGGGCCGAGCATCAGGACGATCTGAAATTCCGCCTGGCCGTCTATGCCGAGAAACTGTCCGACTATCCCGGCGACGTGGTCCTGCATGTGCTGAAAACCCAAGCCGACCATTGCCCGTTCTGGCCCGCCTGGGACGAACTGCGCGACCGTCTGGACCTGCACGGCAAAAAGCGCATGGCCCTGTTCCAGGCGCTGAAGGAGTGGGCCGCTTTTCTTTCTTCGTCATCCTAGCCCCTGGGTCCCGGGTCAAGCCCGGGATGACTGAAAGGGGAAACAACCACCAACCAGGAGCACACGGCATGAAGCGTAAAGGCAAACCCGGCCGCCCCCGCGCCAAGTGAGAACGCTATCCCAACGGCGAGCTGAAACCGCAGATGATGGTCACGCCCGAGCTGATCGCCCACCGCGCCGCCCAACTGGGCCTGGACCCGTTCAAGGCACTGGGCCGGCATGACCTGATCAAAACCCTGTGCCAAGATTCCACCGCCGGCAGCGCCCTGGCGCGCCTGACCTGGCGCCTTGGCCCCGACGGACAGCGCCACCGCCGCACCGGCTTTTTTGGCCGCTTCGATCCGTTCACCGGCCACGAACAGCCCGACCCCTGGATCTCCGACGCCATGATCGACGCCGCCGAGGCCTATGGCAGCCTGTGGAAACGCTGGCAACGCCTGAACGCCTTGCCCAACCGCACTCCCAAATGCCAACAATTCGAACGCAAGGATGGCGGCGGCGGCGGAGGCGATCCGTTCGAGGCCAGCGCCGCCCAAGCCCACCGCGTCCGAACCCTGCTGGACCAATGCCGCCAAGCCATAACCGTCTGCCCCGACCCAGGCGCGGTCCTGTCCGTCCTCGATCTGGTGATCATCGAAAACCGCCTGCCCGACACGGAATTGGAAGCCGCCCTAGACCCCCTGCGCCGAGGCCTGGACGCGCTGTGGGGCGTGCTGTGTCAGCCGCGCAAACGGCAGAAGGCGGCGTGAGCCCAAAAGCCGCGTGAGCCCAAAAGCCGCGTGAGGAAGGGGGGCTGGTCAGAAGAGGGGCCGCTGCCCCTCAAGCCCCGCTTGGGGCCTCGGCCACAATCCCCTGTTGATTTTTTGGGGCGCTATTCTTTAACAGAGGCGCGAGATCGCCGGGGAGCGCGCTTCTTGGGGCTGGGAAGGCTTCTTAAGCTTTCCCGCGCTTCTCGATTTTGCTGAATTGCGTCGTTTATTCTTTCCAGAATTTCGGTTGCGTTAAAAATTGGCGCCACAGCATCATCGCGTATTTCCAATTTGCCATAGGCCTGTTCATAGGCATTTAGCGTGCCTTGCAAACATAAGACTAAGGATTTAAAATTCTGAGGAGAAAAGGTAACGCAGACTTGATCTTCGCTTACGACGCCAACTTCCCCATAGTCTTTCATTTGAGAAAATAAAATGCTTACATCGAAAGCCGTGACTCGTACGTTGGAGGTGTTGGAATAGACGTCAATATAGCTTTGGGACCTTGCACGCAATCCTTGGGCTGCGGGGGTTGCTTGTAGGGGTGGTGTTTTTTCCATTTGTCATTCTCATTTTGGTGTTTTGGTTGGGGTTGAGTCTGGGTGGGCACGACCGCTTTGTTCGGGATTTCGGCCCATTTCGATTCCGCGAAACGATCAATGCAATAGGCGGACGGAGAAACATCCTGCGTTTGCACAAGAAAGTCTGGATAAGAGACAAATCGAACGGATAACGCCACATCAACGGCAACGGCTATATCCAAAAGCGTTTGGACAGAAACCTTGCCGTATTCCGTATTTTCCAAGCGGGAAATAACAGATTGCGGCTTGTTGACAAGAACCGCGAATTCTTTCTGTGTCAGGCCTAATTTGCTTCTTAACGCCTGAATTTGATAGGCAATGCCAGTCGTCACATGTGACGACATATATTCATCACGATATGATTTATCTTCAAGGCGTTTTATTTTCTTAAGGTCTAACACAATTTACAACTCCGCTTGATCCAGTATCGATTTCTTCTTTTCTGGTGACTGCTGTGTCAATCACATCCTTGGGTTTGTAAACTTGATCTTTATGCGTTCCCATTATTAAAAAAGTAAAAACATGAGTAATTTCATCAATGTATCCGAATAATCTGTGTTCAACGTCACAGGATATTAAGATCTCATAAATCCCTGCTTTTCCTGCCGCTCCCTTTAACTGTTTGGCGTGCTTGGGCAACCATTGATGCTTTTCGCTGGGTATCAAGTAATCAAGGACGACATCATGCCTAGTGGATAAAATCTAACGGATATCATCCGTTTTGGGATTCCCCACGACTCTCCGA
>CAIYCT010000200.1 GCA_903924765.1 uncultured Rhodospirillaceae bacterium
AACGTTTAAAGACTCTTACTTGCTATTTGCCGTGCGGTAGTACGCTTGAGCCGCAGCAACGCCGCTGCCCAATTCGATCTTGATGCCCACGTCCAGCATGGCCATCTCGACGCCACCCAAAGCGCCCAACAGCATCAGCTCGTTCAGATCGCCCAGGTGACCGATGCGGAACAGCTTGCCCGCAACTTGGTTAAGGCCTGCGCCCAAGGCCAAGTTATAGGTGGTGTAGGCGGTTCTGATGACATCGGCGCCGTTGATTCCCTCGGGCACCATGATGGCGCTGACCGTATCGGAATCCCACTTGGACTCTTTGGCGCACAGCTTCAGGCCCCAAGCGGCAACGGCGGCGCGGACGCCGGATGCCAAGTGGTGATGGCGTTTAGCAACGTTGTCCAAGCCTTCTTCAAACATCATCGCCATGGCTTCTCTTAAGCCGTAGAGCATGGGGATCGACGGGGTATAGGGGGTGTAGCCGGTGGCGTTGGCTTTGATGTGATCGTCTAGATCGAAGAATGCGCGGGCGCACTTGGCCGACTTGCGGGCTTCCAAAGCCTTTTGGCTGGCGCAAACCAAACCCAGACCGGCGGGAAGCATGAAGCCTTTCTGCGAACCGGCAACGGCCATGTCCACGCCCCAGGCGTCAAACTGGAAGTTCAACGAACCGATCGAGCTGACGCCGTCCACGAACAGCAAAGCGGGGTGCTTGGCGGCATCTATGACCTTGCGCACGGCGGCCACGTCGCTGGTTACGCCGGTGGCGGTTTCGTTATGGACCACAAGCACGCCCTTGATTTCGTGCTTTTTGTCGGCTTCCAGCTTGGCCAGAATGTTCTCGGGGCTGGCGCCGGTGCCCCATTCTTCCTCAAGCACCTCGACTTCAAGACCCAAACGGCGCGCCAGATCGATCCACAGATGGCTGAATTGGCCAAAGCGGGCGGCCAGAACCTTGTCGCCGGGCGACAGAGTGTTGGTCAATGCGATTTCCCAGCCGCCGGTTCCTGTTGTGGGCAGAACGAAAGCCTGACCTTGGGTGGTGCGGAAGATCTTCTTCACGTCTTCCAGGATCGGCCTCAGGAAGTCCGGGAAGGTCGGATTGCGGTGATCTTCCGACGCGACGGACATGGCCCGGATAATCCGGTCGGGGATATTGGTGGGGCCTGGAACAAACAGGAAATGACGACCCGGCATTGTTGACTACTCCTAGATTGACGTGCGGCTTTAATAGCCAAGGGGCACATGGTTTCAAGATTATTAGGCCCGGCAGTGCGGGGATGAGCCCGGGCCCTCATTTCCACCCAAATAATCGCATTTGCGATGCTGTTGTCGGGCAGGTAAAAACCTACCCGTTTCCTTGTTATAGCGTGCGCTCGTTACCGAAGCCAGCCATTTTAACAAAAATTTTGACCTTCATCCCAAAGGCATCCCTAAAACTAAAACAGACCGGTGATCTTGCCGTCTGCCGTGATCTCCATGTGATTGGCGGCGGGAACCTTGGGCAAGCCCGGCATGGTCATGATGTCGCCGCAAATCACCACCACGAACTCGGCGCCCGACAGCAGCCGGACCTCGCGAACGGGAATGATGTGCCCGGACGGAGCGCCCTTGGCGTTGGGATCGGTCGAGAAGCTGTATTGCGTCTTGGCGATGCAAACCGGCAAGTGACCGTATCCTTCCGCTTCCAATTCCTTGAACTTGGCGGCGGCGGTGGCATCGACGCTGATGTCGGCGGCGCCGTAGATGTTTTGGGCGATGGTGCGGACTTTATCGACCAGCTTCATGTCGTCGGGATACAGCGTCTTGAAGTTGGACGGATTGGTCTCGATCGTGCGAACCACCGTTTCCGCCAGCTCCTTGGCTCCGGCTCCGCCGCCGGCCCAATGGTCGGCCAGCACGCATTCCACTTCGATGCTCTTGGACAGCTGCAACAACAGGTCGATTTCGGCTTGCGTGTCCGAGCTGAAGCGGTTGATCGACACCACCACGGGCAAGCCGTACGAACGCAGGTTCTTGACATGGCGTTCCAGATTGCTGAAGCCGCTTTTGAGCGCATCCAGGTTTTCCGCCTTCAAGGCGTCCTTGGCGACGCCGCCATGCATCTTCAGGGCGCGAATGGTGGCGACCACCACGACCATGTCGGGCTTAAGGCCCGCTTTGCGGCATTTGATGTCCAGGAACTTCTCGGCGCCCAGATCGGCGCCGAAACCTGCCTCGGTGACCACGTAATCGGCAAGCTTAAGAGCGGCCTTGGTGGCGATGACCGAGTTGCAGCCGTGGGCGATGTTGGCGAAGGGGCCGCCATGGATGATGGCCGGGTTGTTTTCCAACGTCTGGACCAGATTGGGGGCCATGGCGTCCTTCAGCAGCACGGTCATGGGACCGGCGGCTTTCAGGTCGGAGGCCTTGATCGGCTTCTTATCGCGGGTTTGGGCCACGGTGATGTTGCCCAGACGGCGGCTCAAATCTTCCATATCGGTGGCCAGACAGAAGATGGCCATCACTTCAGAGGCGACGGTGATGTCGAAGCCGTCTTCACGGGGGAAGCCGTTGGCCACTCCGCCCAGCGACGACACGATCTGCCGCAGCGAGCGGTCGTTCATGTCGATGGCGCGTCTCCAGGTGACGCGGCGCTGGTCGATGCCAAGTTCGTTGCCCCAGTAGATGTGATTCTCGATCAGGGCCGACAGCAAATTGTTTGCCGCGCCGATGGCGTGGAAGTCGCCGGTGAAGTGCAGGTTGATGTCTTCCATGGGCACTACTTGAGCGTATCCGCCGCCCGCCGCGCCGCCCTTGACGCCGAAGCAGGGGCCCAGGCTGGGTTCGCGCAGACAGACCAAAGCCTTCTTGCCGATATGGTTGAGGGCGTCGCCCAAGCCCACCGTGGTGGTGGTCTTGCCTTCGCCAGCCGGAGTGGGCGTGATGGCCGAAACCAGGATCAGTTTGCCGTCCTTCTTGCCCGCCAGCGACGAAAGGTAATCGAGCGAAACCTTGGCCTTGTAATGGCCGTACGGCAAAACGTGCGCGGACGGAATGCCCAGCGATTTTTCGGCCACTTCGACGACCGGTTTCATGGTCGCAGCTTGGGCAATTTCGATATCGCTTTTAGGTTGGGCATGCTGGTTGTTGGACATCAAATCTCCTCCTTCGGAATCGTCACCTGATGGGATGCGGCTTCTAAAGGAAAAGCGCGCTTTCGACAAGTCGAATGCCCGAATACCAGGGACGTTCATTTTGCTTTCCTTCGAACGTCCGTCCGGTATTTGCCTGTTAACTGAGGCTGTCTTTTACCAGCCAAGACGCATGGGATCGCTTGTTGACGCTCACTGTGGACGGTCTCCAAGGGCGCGTCAAGAACCCCACATGGGTAGTATAAAAGCCCCCGCGCGTGCCTCATCCGGGTGGCGGGCGGATGCTCGTGCGAGTAGGTTTGCGGATTCTTGGGGGGATTTACGCAGAAAAGCCTTGACCCGACGCTTTTGCCCAGTCGATTTAAGACAACCAAACAAAGCCAAGGGAGAAAAAAATGGCGGGAGCGATCATCGACGGCAAAGCCCGTGCGGCGAAATTGCGTGAAACATTGACCGGGGAGATCGCCGATTTGAAGGCCAAAACCGGACGGGCGCCGGGACTGGCCGTGGTCTTGGTCGGCGAGGACCCCGCCAGTAAGGTTTACGTCCGCAACAAGGCCGAGCAAACCCGCGAAGTGGGCATGCTGTCGCTGGAATTCAAACTGCCCGAAGAAACCCACGAGGCCGAGGTTCTGGCCCTGGTGCAACGGCTGAACGCCGACCCCACGGTGGACGGCATTCTGGTGCAACTGCCGTTGCCCAAGCACATCGATTCCGCCAAGGTGCTGCTGACCATCGACCCCGAGAAAGATGTGGACGGTTTTCACGCCGTCAATGTGGGTCGTCTGTGGACCGGCGACAAACGCGCCTTGGTGCCCTGTACGCCCACCGGCTCGATGATTTTGCTCAAGGATACAGTGGGGAGTTTAACCGGGGCCAATGCGGTGGTGATCGGGCGCTCCAACATCGTCGGCAAGCCCATGGCGGCGCTGCTGCTGGCGGAAAGCTGCACGGTGACCATGGCCCATTCCAAGACACGTGAAATCGAGGCCGTGGTGCGTCAGGCCGACATCGTTATCGCCGCCGTGGGCGTGCCCAACATGGTGCGCGGATCCTGGATCAAACCCGGCGCCACCATCATAGATGTGGGCATCAACCGCATTCCTTCGGACAATGGCAAGACCAAATTGGTGGGCGATTGCCAGTATGAAGAATGCGCTGCGGTGGCTGGCGCGATCACGCCGGTCCCCGGCGGCGTCGGCCCCATGACCATCGCCTGCTTGCTGCTGAACACCGTGACGGCGTTCAAAAACAGAAATTAGCTTCATTCAGGCCCTCGCCGGGCGGGAGCTTCCGCTCCCTTGGCCGCCGCCTCAATGGCGGCAAGAGCACCTGTTGATTATTCAACGGGTGCTCAACAGGCGACGGTTTTATCCTTACGGCGGGTTACCTGCATCTGGCCGTCGGCACCCTTGACGTAACCGGTTTTGCCCACCGCCAGATTGTCCAAAATGGTAATCAGGGCGCGGGGGATGGAGGCAAACTCCTTCGACCCCCGCGACTCGGTGTTGTAAAGGGCGATAAAGGCCCTGATCATGTCTTTGGAAACCGGTTTGCCGTCATTGCCGATCATGGAAAAACCCTTCATAATTTGTACTTCTTGACTTTTATAGTCGGGCATCCCCACATTGACAACCAACACCCGAAGGGGAGTCCTTGGCAAAAGGACTGAGAGGTCGGATATCTTAAGCTCCGGCGACCCTTTGAACCTGCACCGGGTCATGCCGGCGAAGGGATCGGACGTCTGACACCCCGTTTCCCTGAAGCTTGGCGGACCCTAATTTGGGAGCCGTTACCATGCCCGACGATCATTCCTCAGTCTCCGTCACCACCGGTCCATTGCCCGGATCGAACAAGATCACGGTCGAGGGGACTTTGCCGGGGGTGCGGGTCTTCATGCGCGAGGTCCATGCCGAACCCGGCTCGGGCGAGCCGCCGCTGCCGTTATATGACACATCCGGCCCCTATACCGACGAAAACGCCGTCATCAACATCCGCCAAGGCTTGGTTGCGTTACGCCGTGACTGGATTTTGGCACGCGGCGATGTTGAAGAATATCCCGGCCGTGCCCATCGCCCCGAAGATGACGGATTGAAGCCCGGTGAGACGGTGACGGTGCCGGTGTTCGACCGCGCCGGTCGCCGCCCGTTGCGCGCCAAGGACGGCAAGGCGGTTTCGCAATTGGCCTATGCCCGCGCTGGGATCATCACTCCAGAAATGGAATACGTGGCCATCCGCGAAAATCTGTGCCGCGCCGAACAGGCGAGCCCGCGCGACGGCGACGATTTCGGGGCCGAGATTCCCGATCAGATTACGGCTGAATTCGTGCGCTCGGAAATTGCCCGTGGCCGCGCCATTATTCCCGCCAACATCAACCATCCCGAAACCGAGCCCATGATCATCGGGCGCAACTTCCTGACCAAGATCAACGCCAATATCGGCAATTCGGCCGTGGCCTCGTCGGTGGCGGAAGAAGTGGAAAAGATGGTGTGGTCGATCCGCTGGGGTGCCGATACGGTGATGGATTTGTCCACCGGCCGCCACATTCACGCCACCCGCGAATGGATCATCCGCAATTCGCCCGCGCCCATCGGCACCGTGCCCATCTATCAGGCGCTGGAAAAGGTTGACGGCAAGGCCGAGGATTTGACCTGGGAAATCTTCCGCGACACCCTGGTCGAGCAATGCGAACAGGGCGTGGATTACTTCACCATCCATGCGGGCGTGCGCTTAGCCTATATCCCCCTGACCGCCAAGCGGGTCACGGGCATTGTCAGCCGGGGCGGCTCGATCATGGCCAAATGGTGTTTGGCTCACCACAAGGAGAATTTCCTCTATACTCATTTCGAGGACATCTGCGAACTGCTGAAGACCTATGACGTGGCGTTCAGCCTGGGCGACGGTTTGCGTCCCGGCTCCATCGCCGACGCCAACGACGACGCGCAGTTTGGCGAGTTGCTCACCCAGGGAGAGCTCACCACCCGGGCGTGGGCCCGCGGTGTGCAGGTGATGAACGAGGGCCCCGGCCATGTGCCCATGCACATGATTGCGGAGAACATGCAAAAGCAGTTGGAGTGGTGCCAGGAGGCGCCGTTCTACACGCTCGGGCCGCTCACCACCGACATCGCTCCT
>CAIYCT010000201.1 GCA_903924765.1 uncultured Rhodospirillaceae bacterium
ACTACGGATCAGAAGGCTGGGAGTTCGAATCTCTCCGGGCGCGCCAGTTTTCAAGGACTTAGCAGCACAACCCAGCAGGATCACGCATTGCTACTAAAGCGTGCGCAATCTTCCATGTCATTGAAAACATGGCAAGATCATGCTGCCCCCTTGAACCATCTCCCCCAAAGTGCTACCGACACGTTTTGACCACGCGTTTACGCCACTCGTAAAACGCACATATCCCACACGCGGGGACATCAAAATGGCGGCGCACATCGACAACCAACGCACCTTGTTCGGCGGAAAAGTTGTTATCTACCAGCGCACTGATATCAAGAACACCACGTGGCATTGTAAGATAAAATTCCCGAAAACACCGCCCGTCCGTCAAAGCCTCTGGACCACTGATGAAAAAGAGGCCACGGACAAGGCTGAAGAACTCTACATGGAACTCAAGCACCGCCACAAGCGCGGTCTGTCCATAGCCCGCAAAAAGTTTGACGAGACCGTCGCCGCCTATCTACGTGATCTTGAAGCCGATCCCACCGCAAAGCCCAAGAAGATTGCTGATCACAAGGCAATGTCGAAATATTCTCTTGAGTATTTTGGCTCTCGGCACATCGACCTTATCACATCGACCGAGATCGCAAAATATCAACGGTGGCGGCGAGATTATTGGTTCACTGGTCCTGGAGCCGAGCAGGAAACTTACGAATATGTCCGTGAGGGCAAAACGGTTGTTTCCAAGAAGCGCCCGCCGAAGCGGCCGGCGGCATCCACGATCAACAATGAAAATACCCTGCTTCGTGCCGTCTTCAATTTTGCCGCTGCCAAGGACTGGATCAAGGTTGGTGAGATACCTGTCATCGACGTGAAGATCGACAGGGAGTTCACCGGAGAAGATGGGCACCGCCGCCCCGGCCTGTCGGTGCAGGAAGTGAAACATCTGCTGGCTGTCAGCGAGAAACGCCTTATGGAGGTGGAGGGAGATCGGCGCCTGTATCATCAGCGGTTCATGCTCCACATCTTCGTCGGCATTATGGCGACAACCGGCTGCCGAGATTACGAGGCAATGAACCTTAAATGGGGTGACATTGGGGATATTGATAGGAAGGATGGAAAGCAGTTTTCTAAGGTCTATGTGAAGGGTAAGCGGAAACAGAGATGGCTCGTGCCGCTGCGTGGCTTTGGAGAGGTGGTTGACAGGCTCGTCGCATTCACAATTGACTTTAAGTCGCGCCTTGATCCCGATTGCGATGAGAGATTCTCTGATAATGAGACGCCAATATTCTTCGACTACGACGGCAGTGGTATTGATAGTTTTGGTCGCGGGTTCAGGTCGTTGATCGAGGAGGCTGGTTTATATATTGACCCAATAACTCAAAAGGGCCGCGATGCGTATTGCCTCAGGCATTATTACGCCACTGAGCGGCTTATATCAGGCGTTCCAATCTACACCCTTGCAAAAAATATGGGGACCAGTGTTCAAATGATTGAGCGGCATTACGGGCACTTGGCGCCTGAGATGGCAGCGGAGGTGCTGACACAGGAGATGGATGACGAAGAGTGATTGCGCGAATCGTGCTGCGGGTCAACATGCCCTGGCAGAGTAACCCGGCGCGCTCCTGTCCCCAGCCTTGACGCTACCACGCCCACCCAGTTGAGTCGCCCTGATTCCCGCTACAAGCACTTGCCCTAGAAGTTGCTCGCGCTGGGTGGGCATGGCAGCCAGTTTTGGATACCTGTTCCGAGTTGAGATCGCCGTATCGCTTGAGGCAGCACCACCGTCATGCCCAGACGAGGCGGGACTGGACTGGATGTAGGG
>CAIYCT010000202.1 GCA_903924765.1 uncultured Rhodospirillaceae bacterium
CCCTTCTATCCCCGCTCGCCCTACGCCGCCGCCAAACTGTACGGTTATTGGATCACCATCAATTACCGCGAAGCCTATGGCATGCACGCCTCCAACGGCATTTTGTTCAATCATGAAGGTCCCACCCGCGGCGAGACATTCGTCACCCGCAAAATTACGCGCGCCGTCGCAGCCATCGAATTGGGTCTGCAACACAACCTGTTCCTAGGCAATCTGGACGCCAAACGCGATTGGGGCCATGCTCGCGATTACGCCCTAGGCATGTGGATGATCTTGCAACAAGACACGCCCGACGATTACGTGCTGGCCACCGGCGAAACCCATTCGGTGCGTGAGTTCGTCGAATTGGCCTTCGCCGAAATCGGCACGACCCTGAAATGGTCTGGTACCGGCGTCGACGAAAAGGGCGTGGACCAAGCCAGCGGTAAAACCCTGGTCGAAATCGACCCCCGTTATTTCCGTCCCACCGAGGTGGATTTGTTGATCGGCGATCCGACCAAGGCCCACACCAAATTGGGTTGGAAACATCAAACCGGGTTTAAGGATCTGGTGGCCGAGATGGTCAAGGCCGATCGCAAGACAGTTGCCGATGAAGCCGCTTATCGCCAACACATCCGGGATTGATCCACACCTTAAACGCCTTAACAGAAGCGAAACCGCCTTATGAAAATCCTGTTCCTCGATCTCATGGGGCTGCCCTACGACACCACAACCCCCTATAAAACGCCGCTGGGCGGAACCCAATCGGCGGTGACCTATTTGGCCAAGGAATTGGCGGCCTTGGGAAATCAGGTCAAAGTCATCAACGGCGTGCCCGAGCCGCGCGAAACCGATGGCGTGCAATTCTCGTCGCTGCCCTGCCCGACCGAGGAAATGAACTCCTTCGACGTCATTGTCATGGTGGCTGCGTCCATTGGTCAAACCATCCGAGGCCTTGGCGTCACCCGACCGATGATCCTGTGGTGCCACCACGCCCATGACCAAGCCGCCGTGCAGGCCCTGTCCTCGCCCGAAGAACGTGCCGCGTTCCAAGGCTTCGCCATGGTGTCGCAATGGCAGGCGATGGGCTATATCAACTTGTTCGGCTTGCCCCCCGAACAGGTGCGGATCTTAAGGAACGCCGCCTCGCCCATGATCCTGGCCGCCGATCACAAAGACCCCTGGTACGTGCGCGGAACGCCGCCCACCCTGGCTTACACCAGCACGCCATTCCGTGGGCTGGACGTTTTGATCATGGCCTTTCCATTGATCCGCACCATGGTTTCCGACGCTCGGCTGAAGGTCTTTTCCAGCATGGGCATCTACGGCCAAACCGACGAAGAAGATCAGTTCCGCGCGTTGTACGAACTGGCCCGCGTGGTGCCCGGCGTTGATTATGTCGGCCCGCTGCCCCAAGCACAATTGGCCGAGGCGTTGACCGAGGTGGATTTCCTGGCCTATCCCTCCACCTTCGCCGAGACCTCGTGCATCGCGGTGATCGAAGCCATGGCCGCCGGGGCCCACGTCATTTCGACCGCCTTGGGCGCCCTGCCCGAGACCACGTCGGGTTATGCCACCATGGTGGATCAAATTGCCTCGCACCCGATCATGTTCGCCACCCGCTATGCCCGTGTGGTGGCCGACACCATCCTCGCCACCAATCCAGAAAGCGACCTGACGCGCCGCGCCAACCAAATGGAACTGGTGCGCCAAGTTTATAATTGGCAAGATCGCGCCAAGACATGGAACGGTTGGCTGACGGAAATCTTGCAGGGAACCGCATAATTCAGCCGCCATTTTCTTCTTCATCAATTCCTGGAATTGAGCTAATTTTTTTGAGATATAGGAAAGGAAACGTCCGTGCATACTCGTTATAGGCAAACATGCCGCGTCTGTGGTTCCGAGCATTTGAGTCCAGTCGTCGATCTGGGGATGCAATACCTGCAAGGCTCGTTCGTCAGCCCGGGCCAAGCGATGCCTCCTTTGCGCAAGCTGCCGACGCAGTTGGTCCGGTGCGACGTCACCAAGGATGAAAACGGCTGCGGCCTCTTGCAGTTGGCCCACACCTTTCCGACCGAGATTCTCTATTCCAACTACTGGTACCGCTCCGGCACCAACGCCACCATGCGCAATCACCTGCGCAGCATCGTCGAATCGTGCCTGGACCTGATTAAAACCGACAGTCCCGTCGTCGTCGATATCGGCTGCAACGACGGCACTCTTTTGTCGAACTATCCCAACAGCGCGGTTCGCTTCGGCGTTGATCCCTCGGATATCGCCCGCGGCATTGGCAACGGCGTCACTGTCATCAATACCCCGTTCCCGTCCGAACGAGCTTTGTCGGTAATTCCTGCGGGCGGCGTCGATATCGTCACATCCATTGCCATGTTCTATGACCTGGAAACGCCGTGCGAATTCGCCAAGGCCATCGCCAATGTGCTGAAACCCAACGGCCTGTGGGTTCTGGAAATGTCCTATCTGCCGTTGATGCTGATCCAGAACTCCTTCGACACCATCTGCCATGAACACCTGGAATATTACAGTCTGGCGGTCCTGGAATTCATTGCCAAAAGCGCCGGTCTGCGCATCTTCAAGACCGAGATCAACGATATCAACGGCGGCAGCATCCGCTGCTATGTCTGCCATGCAGGCAACGCCACCTTGGGCTCTCCCGAAGATGCAGCGCTGATGCAGCGCCTTCGCACCATCGAGTTCGACATGGAATTGGACCTGGACGGCCCCTATCTGGCTTTCCAACAAAAGGCCGAGGAAATCCGTGACAGCCTGCAAAAGCAGCTGATCGAACTTCGGGTTCAGGGCAAGCAGGTTCACATTTATGGCGCATCGACCAAAGGCAATGTGCTGCTGCAGTGGTGCGGCATCAATCGCAGCATCGTGACCTGTGCCGCCGACCGCAATCCCGAGAAGTTTGGAGCCATGACCTTGGGAACGGAAATTCCGATTATCTCGGAAGAAGAATCCCGCGCGATGAAGCCCGATTATTATCTGGTTCTGCCCTGGCACTTCAAAAAAGAATTCCTGGAACGCGAACGCGAGACCATCATGAGCGGCACCAAGCTGTTGTTCCCGTTGCCGGAAGTGGAAATCATCTCGTCTGAAAATTATGATGCCGCCCTCACTGTGGCGGTAGAAAGCTCGACCGATCTGCTGACGAAACTCTTGAAACGCTGAACCGGTTCTTTAAAAGGTCGATAGCAATGCAAAAAGCCTTGGTTCTTGGCGTCAATGGGCAAGATGGAAGTTATCTTGCCCAATCGCTGTTAGACCGAGGCTATGGCGTCATCGGGGTTGGACGCCAATCGGCCAGTCGATACCTCCCCCCCGCGACACCTGCGTTTGACTATGTTCCGTTGGATCTGACCGACAAAAATGGACTGCTTTCGATTTTGGACGCGCACCGTCCTGATCTGGCGTTTCATGTCGCCGCCATTCACGGATCGGCGGGTTTTCAATACGAGCCCCTATGGGCGGATTTGGCGGCGGTCAATATGGTCAGCCTCCATACCTTGTTGGAATTCGCTCGCACCACCTGTCCAAACATGCGCATCGTCTATGCCAGTTCCTCCAAGATTTTCGGATCCCCGCTTAAAGGGATCTTGAACGAAACCTGTCCCACCTTCGCGACCTGCCTTTACAGCATCGGCAAAATCGCAAGCCTTGAACTGATCCGCCATTACCGGCGACATCATCGCGTCAACGGGTCCAATCTGTTCCTGTTCAACCATGAGTCCATTCGTCGGCCCGCCAGTTACTTCATTCCAATCATCGCCAAAGCCATTGTCGCCGCCCGTCAAGACCCCAACTTCTCCGTGCGGGTGAAGACGCTGGATTTTCTCACCGATTGGGGATCGGCCCAGGAGTTCATGGACATTGCCGTCGATATCGCCGAGCGGACCCCGGACACGGATTATGTCATGGCGTCGGGGACGACCTGGCAAGCCCGCGCTATGGTGGCAAAGGCCTTCGCCCGCCACGGCCTGGACTCTTCGCGCCATATTGTCGAACTCTTGGAGCCACAGGATTCCGGGCCCGACTTCCAGGCTTCAATCGACCTTATGGCCCAGACAATCGGCAGGGTTCCGGTTAAAACAATTTTCGACGTCTTGGATGAATGGACGTTGGCCGATGATAAGGAACGAGGACAATGACACTGGATTTTGATCACAACTCTGTCTCGCTATCCCCGGAAACGGCCAAGGTTTTCGACCTGGCGCGCACAGGTTCGTTGGACGAAAACACCTTGTGCCTCACGGCCAGCGATTTGGAAAAAACCGGACGCACGGACCTGGCAATCGCCCTTTACCGGGCCTGGTTGTACAACTCCGATAGCCCCATGAATGGGAATGCTTGGTTTAATCTGGCGGTTTTGCTGCTGAATTCCCAAGATCTCTTCGCGTGCGAACAAGCCCTTCTGAACGCGCTGCACGCCACAGTCCCGTTCGAAGCGGCCCGCGGGGCCCTGGAAAAAATCGATTTCAGCGCCAACCGCAATCGCGGCCCCCTTTACACCATGTTCATGTTGGCCAGGGAAGGACGATTGGAAGTCGAATTCTTCATCGCGGCTTATGGCATGTTGAACAATTCGGATAACCTGCCCTTGCTGTACGAGCTTTTCCGCCTGTGGCTGAAGCGGGGGAAATCGCCGAAATTGTACGTCTTGTGCTATGAATTCGGATTGGTCTCCGCCCGACTTGGTTACCGGCAGGCTGCGCGGTTGGCCTTCGAATCATCCCTCGCCCTTAATCCCGACTTCGAATTGCCGAAATTAGCACAATCCAATACCGTTCCCTTGGACCTCATGGTTCGCCTGTCCATGTTCTATACCATCGAAACAGTAACGGTTTTGACCGACATTCGCGCTCAAATCCCTGTCTCTGTCTATCTCTCTCTGTACAATCAATGGCTTGAGCATAATATCGCCAATTCCCCCTACATCACAGCCTACAAATTGGGGGTCAATTTTAAAAAAGTCGGGCGCTTTATGGAGGCCAAGACCGCCTTCGCCCATTGTCTGAAACTCAATCCTTATTTCGGTCGAGCCCGCTTTGAATTGCGCACGGAGGAAAATCCCGGCCAATTGCTGGCCGAACGGATCGAACGGCAGTCTTTGTTCGAGGCCATGGATATGCGAACGAAAACTCTACAGTCTCCGCGTCTTCCGTCCCGACTGAATCCTGACCTTTCACCAACCGAACGCTTGATCGTCAAAGCACCCCATCTTTACCGGGCCTTGGTCGCCAACAACCTGCGCTATCTCGACGCCCAATCCCAATTGGAAAAGAATTCCGAACTCGATGAATTGAGCCTGTCTACGCTTCAACTGCAAGCGGACAATGCCCTGCACGACAATGCCTGCATCAAGTTGAAGTTTGCCGCCATGGAAAATGGGCGGCAGCAGAAGACCAGCGCCATCAATGGCAAGACAGCCCTGTTGGTTTGCGTGAAAGGTGTTGGCGATCATATTCATTTGAATGGCGCCGTCCGCTATCTGGCGACCCATTACGATCAGGTGGTGGTGGCGACCATGTGGAAACAGCCAGCGGGCATCTTGGAAATGTTCCAAGACGATCCCTCCATCCGTTGGCAATATTTCGACATCAATTACTTTTCTTCCGAGAACGTCACCCACATCCCCGCCCTTATGGAAGAAAGCTTCGGCAACGATGTTTTCTATTGCAATGAATATTACAGGGCATGCACGACGACGTTGCGCATTCCTCAGGCGGCGTACGAGCAGCTCAATATGGACCCGGCGATTGCCGCCACTTATTTCCATATTGAGGAAAAAGCCGAAGGAGACGCTTTGTTGGAAATAGCCCGCTCAACGGCTAACCGTTTCGTCTTCAGTCATTGCGCCGCCCATAACGATTCCAATTTCCCCGTTGTGGCGGCCATGGTCGTGGACAATCCCCAAACCTTTTTCATCAATCCCGACGCCAACTTCTATCCGCCGGGACATAAATTTCACGACGCCGCCCAACATTTTTTGAACAAGCCGATTTTTTCCTATATCCAGGTCATGTCCAACGCGGCGGAACTGCATTTGATCGACAGTTCGTTTTATGCCCTATCCCATTACATACAGCGGATCGAAGGGCAGTCGGTGGTGTGTTACATCCGCAATGTTCATCCATTACATTTCTACGAAAAGTCGTCCGAACTCTTCCCGCAGATCAAGCTGATCATGCTGGACTAGCAGTATGTGAACAATTCTTGCCAAGGACGACTCCATGCTAGACTCTGCTCGGAGATATGCGTAGCAAATGCCCATGGCTAATAAGGCTCCATCGTTGCACTGGCTTCCCAACGATCCTGCGTGGCGCGATCAAGTGAAAGCTTGGCGCAACGCGGAAACGCCGGATTGGGATCACGCGGTCTCTTTGGCTGGGCACCGCCTGGATTTCGTCCAAACCAACATGCTTGACGCGACGGTGCGGCAACGGTTCGGCCAAACCCCACCGCCGGGCTTGAAAACCAAACCCATCCGTTTGGCGCTGTTGGGGTCAGCCACCATGGCCCATTTGCACCCGGCCATCCGCGTCGCCGCGTTGCGCCGAGGCCTGTGGGTAGAGATCTACGAAAACCAATACGGCCAATACCGTCAAGAGCTGTCTGAACCTTCGGGAGCGCTGGTGGATTTCGCACCCAATACCCTGTTGTTCAGCTTCGACGCCTATCATCTGACGGCGGAATTCAGCACCGCCTTGTCATCCACCGACGAAGCCTATGCCTATGATCGGGTGACGGAGACCACTCTGTCCTCGTGGCGGTTGGCCAAGGACAAATTCCACTGCCCCATTTTGCATCAAGCCGCCGTACCGCTGCGCCCCGCCTTGATGGGCAACAACGAGCAACGGCTGAGCGGTTCTGGTCGCAAGATGCTGTCACGGCTGAATGCGGATTTGCGGCACTGGGCCGACAAACATGGCGTTGATCTGGTCTCCGTGGACGAACAGATTCAGCGCGACGGATTGTTCGCATGGCACGATCCCGCCTTGTGGCACCGCTCCAAGCAAGAGGTCACTCCGGCGGCCGCCCCCTATTACGGCGATCTGGTCGCCCGCATTCTGGCCGCCCAACAAGGCCGCTCGTTCAAATGCTTGGTGCTGGATCTGGACAATACCCTGTGGGGCGGCGTGGTCGGCGACGACGGTTTGGACGGCTTGGTTCTGGGCCAGGGCAATGCCGCGGGCGAGGGCTTTTTAGCCGTGCAATCCTATGCCAAGGAATTGGCCCTGCGCGGAATCATCTTGGCGGTCTGTTCCAAGAACGACCATGCCAACGCCATCGAGCCGTTCGAACGCCATCCCGAAATGATCCTGCGCTTGGGCGACATCGCCTGTTTTGCCGCCAATTGGACCGACAAAGCCACCAACATCCGCCAAATCGCCAAGGAGCTGAACATCGGCTTAGAATCGCTGGTGTTTCTGGACGACAACCCGGTTGAACGGGATATTGTGCGGCGCGAGCTGCCTATGGTGGCCGTGCCCGAACCGCCGGAAGAACCGGCCCTGGTGCCCTATTGCTTGGCCGACGCAGGATATTTCGAGGGGCTGACCATCACCGATGAGGATCGTTCGCGCACCCGCGACTATCAAACTGGAATAATGGGTCCAGCCTCGGCGCACCACGAGCGGTGGCGGGGCATGCCCACCGGTTCCTCGTGAATTTGGACCTCGGCATCGGGATAGGCAGCAAGGATGAGGTCGATGGCTTCCTCGGTATAGCGATGCGCGTCAC
>CAIYCT010000203.1 GCA_903924765.1 uncultured Rhodospirillaceae bacterium
GAGGGTTTCAGCCTACTCATCCTTGAGAATGGCAATTTTATTGAGATCCAAGATTGACCACCCGCACCCTGCGATTAACACCCGAATTGGGGTTCGCCTCATCAAGCAGCTTCGTCTTTCCAAACCCTACCGAATCCAATCTGTCAGCAGCAATTCCATAATGGGTGATCAGTTCATCACGCACTGATTTTGCCCGATGTTCTGAAAGCCGCTGATTGGCAATCAGGCTGCCTTTTGCATCCGTGTGGCCTTCGATTCTGAAGTGGAAGCCTGACAACCGTTCGTCCTTCAATGCACGTCCCAGATTATCAAGCAGCGCCCTACCGTCTAGGGTTAGCTTGGACGATCCAGATTCAAAGTTGATGGTCAGATCGACAGCTAATGGTGCGTCAGCAGTACGGCCAACAACTGTGACGCCCTTTGACCCTGGTGGAACAAATCCACGACTAGCGGGAGGTGGCAGCAGTTTATGGACGATGTCATCGGATGATTGCGAGGCAGCCATGACAGCATGACTGTTGAGAATGCTGATTCCCGCGAAGACGGAAAGAATGACAAGTCGATTGGTCATAATGAGTCCCCGTCTGTCTATGGTTCGGTCACGATGGTGGTAATTGCCGCACTGGCTGCCCAATCGCTTTTGATCTTTTTATGGGCCAACAACGCAAGCCTGAACTCGGTTAAGTACTGTCGATCAGTTTCCGTTTGTGGCCGATCAATTACCAATAGAGGTTTAGGCGAAGCAATCGCCACCAGCATTTCGTGTCCAAATGTTGGTCCTGAAATCACGTATTCACCCCTGTCACCAAGTGTAATGTGGGCATTCGGTGAAAACGGCTTGCCGCCGTTGTCGCTATAACGGTGCAGATGCACGACCTGCCCGTCAGCTTGGATGTAGGACACGTAGATATAGCTGGGAAATTTTGGCGTGGTCAGCTCGATCCGTAAGGCATTGCCGTTCTTCAAGGGATTTTTGTCCACAGAGAGGGTCAACCCTTTTGGAGAAGCCAACGGCTCAGAGAACGTCCCTAGCACCTCACAAGCTGGCCAAGGCTCCACATCAATCTTGACCAGTGGAGCGTGCGGCGCTTCAAGGCCATCTATCGAGGTCATCAGGCGTTGACGGTCTTCGTCCGTGGCGACATACCCGCTGACATATAGCCTGTTATTTGAAACGGTGGGGGTAATTGCGGCACAGCGATAGGACTGTGCCAGTGACAATACGGATTGCCGCACAGCATCAAGGGATAGAGACGGTTTTGGTTTTATGGGTTTTGGAGGCTCAGGCGGTTTCACCGACACCACAGGGGGAGATGGCGGAGGAGGTATGACGGAGATAGGAGGCGGACTTGGGTTTGTTTTATTGTCTGCCTTCGGTGGAGGTGGCGATGGTAATGCCGGTGCCGGTGCTGGCTCTGGGGGGAGGCTTCAAGTAATGCGTTGTGTCGGGTGCCGGAGGAACCACGACCGCCTCATGTGCATATTCGACCAATGACAACAATGGTGCCGGGGGAACCGAGTGATTGGGGTGGACGGAATAGGCCTCTTTGATGGATACCGCAAAATATCGATAAGTGACCCAACCGAACCCTTTGTCACCCCATTCAGTCCCCCAAGAATTGACAAGCCGGAAAGCTGCCCGTTTGTCGTCGTAGGCACTGACGACCATGGCATGAGTTTCATCTGGTGATGAAACATCATCAAAAGGCATTGGACCTTTTAGCTGTTGGAATTTATGCGGCAAAGCCATGGCGACCACTACGGGATAACCATTGGCAATTTCCCCCTTCAGATCGTCCAGATTGGTTACATCCAATCTTTTCCAGTCCGTAATTCGGTGGCGTTCGGCATCATGGGCGACAGCCCCATCGGGCAAAACATTGCAAAGCTGATCGCTGTAACCAAACTCCGCCAGAGGCGGTGCCCCCTTATCCTTTAGGAAATTGAGAACGTCTGGCAGCGTCAATCCATTCCGACAGCTACCAGTAGGCTGAGAAAGCTGATTATAGACAAATGCCGGACTGAGCGGGACGGAAGAAGATGGGCCGTCGCGGCGAATTTCATAGTAACTCATAAGGGCATAGGTGGTTGCCCACGCTGCACATGACGGCTGCTCTCCCTGTGAACCCGGTTTGGGAAACCATGAACTTAGATCAGCGGAGACAGGAAGGAAGGCTCTGTATGTCGGTTGTTTGGGCAACGCCAAATATTGGTCTGTAGGAAGAAGCACCCCGCCCGTCGCAAATGCGTGAACATCTGACGAAGCGGCTCCCAAGCCCAGCACGACGCCCATTATGACGGGGAAAACAGACGCACGTTTGGATATCCTCGGCACAAGCATCAACGGCCCCCCCCTAAATCCGTTCCCAGCCAATCTGTTCCCACTATTCATTGGAGCAGCATGGGACATTGCGCGGAATAATAAACTCAGACACAATCCACGCAAATCAAATTCGGTCGGAGAATCAAGTGGACTGCCCGTTTTGTGCAGAAGAAATCAAAGAGCATGCACTGGCGTGTGGACACTGCGGCAGAGATATCTCATTTCTCGTTTTTCGTGAAATGCGCAGGCAATTGGATGAGGCTCTTGCCCGTGTTGATACGCTCGAAACGACAGTCCGGTCTTTGATTACGCATATGGAGAGCAATCCCGGCGCACCGGAGGTTAGGACGCATCGAGATAACCTTTGGGTAACAGCCATCAGTTCGGTTGCATGGCTTGGACTTCCCATTGTCCTGTTGGTTTTTGTCCACTGGATGACCGTGAGTGTGTTCGACCTTGACACCCGTATCCTGCGCGTGGCCTCCCTGCTTATCCCTTTGCCGTTCGGTCTTCGACGGTTTCAGTCCATTGTATCGACCCTCTGGGCTGCAATCTTTATTTCGGTCGTCAGCGTCATCGGGATGCTGGCATCGACGAGCGTCGTTGATCATGTTTCGGTGTTGCCCGAAGGACGCTTTGAATGGTCTGAGACGATACAATACACGCTGGGCATCGGGCTGGCCTATCTCGTCGGCAGTTTGATCAGTTGGCGGTGGCTGTCACGAAAGTCATCGGTCAAGAGCACGGGGGAAATTGCGACCGAACTGGCTGCGGTTCTTGTTCGCAATTCACCTTCACCGAATGAAAACCATTCAATGACTCGTCATCGGATAGAGACCGTGGCCGGATGGATCAATACGGTGATGATCATCTTGACCGCCATCGGGGCAGTTGTTGGTGCGTTGGGAAAATTCTGGCCCACGTCATAGGGACAAAAAATCAGGAATGCGGTTTCGTCGCCGATAGGGTGAAGGTTGCTTGGCTGACACGACCGTCACTATCCTGAACATCAATGCGAATGGGATGTTCGCCCTTGGGCACCACAGCGGCGGGCATGGAGATACCATCCGCCTCAAAATAGGGGCGCAGCCGTTCTGTCAAATCAATGCTCGGCACCTTCAAATAGGTAACGTGAACCTTCGTCAGGTCGATTTTGGCACCACCATGAGCTTCCAGCTTCACCTTGAAGTCGAACGGTTGATGGGCGACGAGGGGATCTTGCGGTAGTTCATAACGAATTGACGGCCCCCGGCTGATCCCTCGGCTAGCGCCAGCTTGGGGGTCTGTTGGGCGCAAGGCTTCGTCGTCTGCGATCAGGGTGGCCGCGATTGCAGCTTCCCCCGTTAGTCCCAAAAAGATGATTGCCCCCAGCAAGTAAGATTTTATCTGAAACATTATGGCCCCTTATCCACTGTTCCGAATTTGATCCAGTGAACAAAATTATCAATAGCAAACCAAGGTGTCGATATCCAAAATCGATTTGCTGCCACTCTCATTTGAAGTAAATTGCTTTCGGCTTTGAGAAACGTGGGGGGCTTATGATGCGGTGGATTGGCATTTTTTCGATTGCCCTCTTACTAAGCCATTTTGCTCACGCCGAAACAGCACCCGAAAAGCGTGTGGCGTTGGTAGTTGGCAATGCCGCATATCAAAGTGTGACGCCGCTACGAAATCCGATCAATGATGCCGATGCCATGGCCAAGGCGCTTAAGAGCGTTGGGTTTGATGTCATTGAAGTTAAAAACACAAGCAAACAACAGCTAGAGCGTGCGGTCGGAGAGTTTGGACGCAAGCTGGCACACGGAGGTGTCGGTCTTTTTTTCTACTCTGGGCATGGGATGCAGGTAAACGGTAAGAATTACCTCATCCCAGTTGACGCGGAAATACAGGACGAAAACGCTTTTCGGATCGAAACAACAGACGTTGATCTTGTTCTTGAGCAGATGTCTATTGCACAGACTCGTGTCAATCTAGTGATCCTAGACGCCTGCCGAAGCAATCCTTTCGAGCGACGCTTTAGAGCCATTACAGGTGGATTGGCTGCGGTGAATGATGCCCCTCAAGGGACGCTCATAGGTTATTCGACCTCCCCTGGAAAAGTGGCGTCCGACGGCAGCGGGGTAAATGGCGTTTACACCTCGGCGCTACTGAAGGCTATAACCACCCCAGGATTGGCGGTAGAGGAAGTTTTTAAACAGGTCAGAGCGTCGGTGACGGCTGAAACGCATAATGCACAAACGCCGTGGGAGACCTCATCACTCGTTGGCTCATTTTATTTTTCGCCCGAAGCGACGAGTGATAAGCCATCCGTAACAGACCCTTCGGCCATTGAGTTGGTCTACTGGCAATCCATAGCGAACAGTTCGGATATTCAGGCATTTCAATCCTATCTTGGACGTTATCCCAAGGGACAGTTTGTTGATTTGGCAAAATTAAAAATTGCCGCAATTGAATCTGCCGCAGCAAAGCAATTTCAGGATACCGCTGTGGTTCAACCTCCACAGCCAAAGCCACAAGTTCAGAATACCAACAACACGCAATTCATGGACGCTCAGTCCGCATATGATCGTGGTGACGTTTCAACCGCATTACGCCTCTGGCGTACACTTGCAGAACAGGGGGATGCAAGTGCTCAGTACAAGGTCGGCTTAGCGTATGTTAAGGGCGAGGGTGGGCCACAGGACTTTGCGGAGGGAACTAAATGGTTTCGCAAAGCAGCCGAGCAAGGCTATTCAAATGCCCAAGATGCTCTCGGCATAGGATATCAATCCGGGTATGGTGTATCGAAGAATATAGCCGAAGCTGTGAAATGGTTCCGTAAAGCTGCTGCTCAAGGAAACCCCAGCGCCCAGAATAATTTAGGACTGCTTTACCAAAGCGGCCAAGGTATTCCGCAGGACTTTACTGAGGCGATAAATTGGTTTCGTAAAGCAGCCGAACAAGGGAATGCGGCAGCTCAAAATAATCTTGCATTTATGTACGGTCGGGGCCAAGGGGTAACAAAGGATTATGCAAAAGCATTGGCATGGTTCCAGAAATCGGCTGACCAAGGGTTCGCATCCGCTCAACTAGGACTTGGTTACATGTATGGTAACGGCCAAGGGGTGCCCCAAGATTTTGGCCTAGCTTATTCTTGGCTAAGCAAGGCTGCCGACCAAGGAAATCCAGAAGCTCAATATCTGGTTGGCGACATGTATGCAAACGGACATGGCGTTCCGCAAGATAAGGCCCAAGCATTTAAATGGTACAGTAAGGCTGGTGATCAGGGACACGTCGAAGCCCAAAGTCATCTGGGTTATATGTTTGCCAGTGGCGAAGGCGCACCTCAGGATTATGTGCAGGCATTTACGTGGTACCGCAAGGCTGCGGAACAAGGGGATGCTTTTTCTCAAAGGCACGTTGGGGCTGCATACGCCGCAGGACAAGGGGTTCAGCAGAATGACGCTGAAGCGTTGAAATGGGTTCGCAAAGCTGCTGATCAAGGCGATGCTCCCGCCCAAGCCTTCTTAGGTTCGGCATATGCAAATGGACAAGGGGTATCACAAGATTATGTTGAAGCCGCTCAATGGCTGCGTAAAGCTGCCGATCAAAAAGACCCAATCGGAGAAGGTATGCTTGGTTTACTATTTTCAGATGGCAACGGCGTTACCAAGAATCTCGTACAAGCATATAGTTTGGTAAGCCTTGGTATTGATGGAATGGAAGCGGGAACCGACTTCCAAAAAACGTTAGTCCAAGAGCGGGATAAAATTGCAGCACAGATGACACGTGCGCAGCTTGAAGAAGCCGAGATGGCTCGGCAGCATGGGGTAACAGTATCCCCTCCGCCGCCTCTTTCGCCGCCTCTTTCGTCGTCACCATCCGTCGGGACAAGACAGCCTGGGTCGGCATTCCGAGACAGTCAGAATTGCCCTGAGATGGTCGTGATTCCAACTGGGACGTTCACTATGGGCCTGTCGCAAGCCAAGTTTGCGTAATTGGTGACGGATAGGTTTCCGCAGGACTGGATTAACATGCAGTTCCAGCAGCACAGCGTTTCTGTCCCGTCCTTTGCAATTGGTAAATATGCTGTGACGTTCGCTGAATGGGACGCTTGTGTCTCTGATGGGGGCTGCAACGGTGTAGACCCTCCTGATCATGGTTGGGGACGCGGTTCTCAGCCAGTAATCGACGTGAGTTGGTTGGACGCCCAATCGTATATCTCTTGGTTAAATGCCAAGGTACGGGCAAGCGGGGGAAATGGCGCCTATCGGTTACCGACAGAAAATGAATGGGAGTACGCTGCCCGTGCCGGTGCAATGACCGCCTATTGGTGGGGTGATTATATCGGTACAGGGAATGCCAATTGCTACAATTGCGGCAGTGCATGGGATAGGAAGCACACCGCGCCGGTTGGTAGTTTTCGTCCAAATTCATTTGGTCTGTACGACATGTTGGGCAATGTCTGGCAATGGACAGATGATTGCTTTGGTACTGTTTCAAATGGAAACTGCGAACGTATAAAAAGGGGTGGTGCTTGGGATATGTACCCAGACTACCTTATTGCAGCATATAGAAGCAAAAGCCCTCCTGATCTACGCACATTTTCGTTAGGTTTCCGTCTTGCAAAAACTCTCCCCTAAATTTGCAGATAAAATTTGCTCTATCGGCACTTGAGCATTTGGAGAAAAAATATGCCATCTAGGAAACCCCAAGCAACACGCTCAATCTCATTGATGTTCATTTCTGTCCTTTTGACCTGTTGCGTATCTGCGGCAGACCAAGAGGTACAGCGGATACAGACTTTAACCCGTACTGCAATCATGGATGACATCGCCTGTGCTGCGGCAATATCAGCAAAGCCACAGTATGCGCACCTTTATCAGAAGTTCAACATAGGTCGTGAGGCAAACGGAACCCTTCGACAGCCCACTCCAACACAATTAGCTGACCGTGAGAGAGTGTCAGATGAAGACATTGGAAATGTGTTAGAATATCACGCTGAAGCACAAGCCTGTCGCGTTCGAACAATGGACACACTCGGGAAAATTGATCCCGAATTGGCTATCATCATGGCACATCAAGAGCAGGACATTGCTGGAATATTTAGTCAAATGGTCCAATATAGACCACCTTACGGGACTATAAATCTGAAAATTGTTGATTTAAAAGAGAGAACAAAACAAGAGTCTGCTCAATGGGGGCAAAAACTACGTTCACGTATAGCTGTAATGCGCCAGCAAGATCAGATTCAGCATGCTAAATTTTTAGCACAGGTCGGGGCTGTGACTGAAGCAGTTGCAACACTTACAGTGAATGTCGCCATTGGTATGGCTCACCAGCAAGCTTTGGCAGCTCAGGCGCAGGCCAACTATGCAGCAACTCATCCGACTTATGTTGTCGAGCATCGTATTAGTACGACAAATTGTCAATGGTTGGGCACTATTTGGACATGCACTTCAAACTGAAGGCTCTGGAAATTGTCACAGATATAGTTACAATAGGTGTTCTTCGCATGCATACTATATGGCTGGAGGAAACATGTTAACTGCATCGCAGGCGGCAGCAAAAAGGAAGCCATTTGAACCCGTTCGCAAACTTTCGGACGAACAGATTGATGAAATGGGCCAACGGTTTGCAGCGGGTGAATCTATTACAGCTTTGGGCCGCCATTTTGATGTTAGCCCTTCTACGGCTCTTTATCATTCGAGACGGTTAAAATGGGAAAAGTCCATAAATCACGTCGAGATCAAAACCCAGGTTCAGATTGAAGAGGCGCGCCAAGCTGGTCAGCTAATTCCTGTTAGCCCTACGGCGCAAGACCTAACGGCGTTGGAGGCGCAGCGTCTCGTCTCTGTCATGAAGCGTCATAGGGACGAGTGGGGGCCAATTGATGAACTTCGGCAAAAGGCCTTATATGATGAGGAGACAGGGAAACTTCGAAAGTTAGACTCCTTGAGTCTTACGGAATTGAAAAAGCTTTCAGAATTAATCGGTCAACTCCACAAGAAGCAATTGGCCGAACGAATCGCATGGGGCATCGAACATCACGAAAATACCCAGGCCCAGGTTGCCGCTGCCGAAGCGACAGCCAAGGCCGCAGCCCAACAAGCCACCGCTACGACCTCCGAGGCCATGACTCGAGTCCTTGAAATGCGGCAAAAGCTTATTGAAGCCCTGAACACCGGCAGACCAATTACGATCATTGATAATCGGCCTGATGAAGAACGGGCATTTGACACTCCGGTCAATAACCAAGGCGCAAAAATTTTGGGACGGTCTTCTGAGAACAAGTTTAGGGATGGAGTCCATGACCTGAACATAAAGATGGCTCATAAGGATATTGATGAATGGGGGATCTAATCATTCCAGTGTTCCCCCCGTCCAGCAAGTCATGCTTCCTGCCAATATTATGACCAAGTTTGGTTTCTGACTCGAAGATCATTTTCTAAAGCCTACAGGATATCCTGGATGGATATCCCCCCAAGATATATAAGGGTGTTCCCTTCCGGGTACTGGTAAGGGGATTATGAGCCAAGCATTTCCTTGATTTTATGAATGGCCAGTTCCCGCTTGGGAACCATCATAGTTCCCGTTCTGGAACTGGTTCGGTTCCCGTTTGGGACGACGTTTTTTGTTTTTTAGATTCGCCAGATGCTGCTTTCCGTTTGGTCATCGCCCGTTGTGTAATGGCCTTGGCTTGGTCAGCGCCAATCCGTTTCCATTCATCTGTCGCGCAGGCGTAAAAGGGTTTGCCGCCTTGGTAATCCGGGTCAGACCGTTTGCAGGGGAGATAGGTAAGGCGAAACACGCTCATGTGGCTCATGGTCTTGGATTGCCGCGTACCATGTTCGCATTCAAGCAGTCCTAATTCCTCGCCTTCGGCAATCGTCGCAGCTATGAACTTGCGGGGAAGCCCTTGCTTTTCAATTTGACTGTAGGTCTGGTTCAAGTATCCATTCTCAGCCCCACCGTGGCGAAGGTGTTCGATTTCGAGCATGTTCAAAAGTTTGATCAATTGGTTTGATCGAACCTTCCAAGCTGGCGAACACAATAGATCTATTGTGTGCCACACCCATGCCGTTTCCTTTGGTGGACCTCCAACTTTTGAAAGCTGGAAATCAATCTTTTTGCCCATGCGATGCGCCCCTGGGGGAACGGGGGCATCCGAAGACACCCCCGAAAGGTCATTCCTGCGTGTCCAACACCAATTGTTGGCGGCGAAATTTTGAAAGACGTTCGGCATTAGCCAAGCGCTGTTCTTCCGTCGTCTCCCGTTTTTCCCTCCAAGGATTGGTGTTCATTCTGAAAGGCCACAAGGCACAGGATGAAGAAACGCACTTTCTAACCTCCGATGGCGACCCTCCGACGCAATCAAGGCACTTTTCACGAATCGCCGTTAGGACAGCCTTTTTCTCGTGACCCATTGCTATGAGTTCGTTCTGTGTCAACTTGCGGGGGTCTCTCCCTACCTGCGACAGATCAACCGCGTCAATGCTGATTCCGGTCCATGTCGCCCACCCATTCCGGAATGATCTCGCCCACTGATTCCGGGATCATGTCGCCCGGCATTCCGGGATTATGTCGCCCTCCGATTCCGGAATGATGTCGCC
>CAIYCT010000204.1 GCA_903924765.1 uncultured Rhodospirillaceae bacterium
AAGCGCCGCATCTCGCTGGGTCTGAAGCAGACCATGGCCAATCCGTGGGAAGGCTTCCAAGAACGCTTCCCCGTGGGCGCCATCGTCGAAGGCGAAATCCGCAACATCACCGAGTTCGGTCTGTTCATCGGTCTGTCCGGCGACATCGACGGCATGGTTCACCTGTCCGATTTGGATTGGGAAAAGCCCGGCGACGAAGCCATCACCGAGTTCAAAAAGGGCGACGTGGTCAAGGCCAAGGTCTTGGACGTGGATATCGAGAAGGAACGCATCTCGCTCGGCATCAAGCAATTGTCCGAGGACCCCTTCCAGTCCAACGCCGCCTCGGGCATCAAGAAGGGCGATGTGGTCACCTGCACCGTCACCGCCATCAATGACGGCGGCGTCGAAGTGACCGTTGACGGCATCTCGGGCTTCATCCGCAAGTCCGACCTGTCGCGTGATCGTGCCGAACAGCGCCCCGAGCGTTTCGCCATCGGCGAAAAGGTCGATGCCAAGGTCACCCAGTTCGAGAAGGCCAGCCGCAAGCTGACCCTGTCGGTCAAGGCCCGCGAAATCGACGAAGAAAAGCAAGCCATGGCCGAATACGGCTCGTCGGATTCCGGCGCGTCGTTGGGCGATATCTTGGGCGCCGCCTTCAACAAGAAGGCCGCCGAAGACAAGTAAGCTGTTCTTCGCGTTTAAGCTTAAAGCCCGGCCGGAAACGACCGGGCTTTTTGTTTGGGGTAAAGAGACGTAGAAATCCGCGTTTATCGAAACAGCCACCGCGCAACCAGCTTGGTGTAGCGGGGCATGACGACGTAGACCATCAGCGAAACGACGATCCCGGTTATGATCAAAGGTCTTGAAATAGAAACTGCCCGAGACGGCCAGTTGGCCGACCACCGCGTTTACGCCCAACGTCGTCATCACCACCAACGGGTAGATGGCTGACCACGTCACCAAACACTGCTTCCAGCGCGTGGGTAATTTGGCCTTTGCCCCTTCCGGGGTAAACCAAAAGTCCAAACCGCTACGGACGTAAAAGGTTTCGTCATCGGCCCAATACGGCTGCGCCTTTTCGACCAAGTGTTTGCGTTCCGACGATTCCATCCACGCCAGCAGGTTGTCGCTGGTGTCAAAGCGGATAATCGCCGTGTATTTGGTGGTGGCACCAGGGACCGGTCGAATGATCTGGACGCCCATATGGCCCGGATAGGCCTTGCTGGCGGGCACGATTTCTTCAAGCCATTTCTCGTAATCGCCGTCATGCCCGATTTTCACATGATGAGAAATCACCACGGTCGCACTTTCATCAGTGGTTAAAACGGAGGTCATGATGGTTTGCTCCCTAGAACTGACTCCCCGGGTCTTTCACATCCCGGCCTGATTGTTCGGTTATGCCACGGGGCAAATCTTGGCGAAATGAATTTTAAGATCGGCTTCGCCTTGACATCCCCTCGCTCCTGTAGCTTCCTGATTCCATGGACGAAAAACCCCATATTCTGATTGTCGATGACGACCGGCGCTTGCGTGAGCTGTTGCGCAAATATTTGGCCGACCAGGGATTTCTGGTCACCACCGCCAAGGATGCCGCCGAGGCGCGGGCCATTATCGCGGTGTTCTTGTTCGACTTGATCATTCTGGACGTGATGATGCCGGGCGAAGATGGGTTGTCTTTGTGCTCCAGTTTGGCCCAGATTAGCGGCCCGCCGGTGCTGTTGCTAACCGCCATGGCCGAGTCCGAGGACCGCATCAAGGGGTTGGAACAAGGGGCCGAGGATTATCTGACCAAGCCGTTCGAACAGCGCGAATTGCTGCTGCGCATCGGCACGATTTTGCGGCGCAAGCCGGTGGTCGAACACTCCTCCCACATTCTCAGCCTGGGCGATTTCCAGTGGGACACCGTCCGCCAGGAACTGCGTCAAGGCGACGAATTGGTCCGGCTGACCACCGCCGACGTTCAATTGCTGGCCCTTCTGGCCGACGCGTCCGGCCAAGCGGTCTCGCGCGAAGATTTGGCCACCCGCACCGGCACCGAGAACAATCCCCGCGCCATCGACGTCCAAGTCACCCGGCTGCGCCGCAAGATCGAAGCCGACCCCCGTCAGCCGCGTTACCTGCAAACCGTGCGCGGCCAAGGCTATCTGTTGAGGCCCGATTGATGGAAAAGTTTATTAAACGCCTCCTGCCCAAGGGCTTGCTGGGCCGCACCCTGACCATCTTGATGACGCCGCTGATCGTGGTGCAGTTGGTTTCGGCCGTAGTGTTCTACAACAATCACTGGGACGCCATTTCACGGCGTTTGGCCTATGGCATCGCGGGCGACGTGCGCGCCATTATGGATCTGATGCAAGATTTTCCCGAACCGGCCCAACGTTCGCTGATCATGGGCATCGCCAATTCCCGCATGGATCTGCTGGTCAGCTTTCATGAAAACGGCGCCTTGCCCAGACCTCTGCCGCCGCAAATCCTGACCGGACGGGATTTGATTCTGTATCAAGCCATGGCCGAGAAAATTCAGCGGCCCTTCACCGTCAACACCCATGCCGAGCGCCGATATGGCGTGATTCGCGTGCAGTTGGCTGACAGCGTGATGGAAATTTACTTCCCCAAAAAGCGCCTTTACAGCTTCACCACTTGGTTGTTTCTGGCCTGGATGGGCGGCACCTCGATCCTGTTGATGGCCATCGCCACCTTGTTCATGCGCAATCAGGTGCGTTCGGTGCTGCGTCTGGCCGCCGCCGCTGACCGTTTCGGCAAAGGATTGGAGACTCCCGACTTCAAGCCCGAAGGCGCATCCGAAGTCCGGCAAGCAGCCTTGGCCTTCAACCTGATGCGTCACCGCATCGCGCGGCAAATCCAACAGCGCACCAGCATGTTGGCCGGGGTATCGCACGATCTGCGCACACCCTTGACCCGCATGAAGCTGCAATTGGCCATGATGGACGGGACCGAAGGGGTCGAAGATCTCAACCTGGACATCGCCGAGATGGAACGCATGATCGAAGGCTATTTGGCCTTTGCCCGCGGCGAAGGATCGGAAACGCCGCTTGCTGGCGATATTGCCGCCCTGACGGTGGAAGTCGCAGCCGGATTCCAACGCCAAGGCCACGCCGTCACCATTCATGAAACCCCGCCCGTGCCGTTGATCTTCCGCCCCAACGTCATGCGCCGCGCCATCGGCAATCTGATTGGCAACGCGGTGCGCTACGGCACCAACGTCTCGGTCGCCGTTACCACTGGCGGCGCTTTTGTCGAAGTGATCATTGACGATGACGGCCCCGGCATTGCCGAATCCTTGCGCGAAGAAGTGTTCAAACCGTTCCGGCGGTTGGAGGAATCCCGCAATCAAGAAACCGGCGGAGTGGGCCTGGGCCTGTCCATCGCCCAAGACGTGGTGCGCGGCCATGGCGGTAATATTGCCTTGGGCGACTCGCCCATGGGCGGCCTGCGGGTAGTGGTGCGCTTGCCACTATAACAAAAAGGCCCGGACCTTGGTCCGGGCCTTGATATTAAAGCACGATGGCTTAGTACATATGCTGTCCGCCATTGACCGACATGGTCGAACCGGTGATGAAATCGGCGTCGTCGGCGGTCAGGAACAGCACCGCGCGGGCGATATCCTCAACCTTTCCCAAACGGCCGACCGGGATCTTGGCGATGATCTTTTCCAGCACCGCAGGCGGGACGGAACGCACCATGTCTGTGTCCACATAACCAGGCGCAATAGCGTTGACGGTCACATTCTTGGCGGCGCCTTCTTGAGCCAACGCCTTAGTGAAACCGTGAATGCCCGACTTGGCGGCGGCGTAGTTGACTTGGCCGTACTGACCGGCTTGACCATTGATCGAACCGATATTGACGATGCGGCCAAAACCGTTGGCGCGCATGTCGTCGATGGTCAACCGGCACATGTTGAAACACGAAGTCAGATTGGTGTGAATGACGTCTTCCCACATTTGCGGCGTCATGCGATGCAACGTGGTGTCGCGGGTGATGCCCGCATTGTTGACAACGATGCCCACGTGGCCGAATTGTTCCGTGATCGTCTTAAGCGCCGTTTCGCATTCCTCGTACTTGCTGACGTCCCACTTCATGGCCTTGATGCCGGTTTCGGCGGTAAAGGCCTTGGCGGCTTCGTCATTGCCGCCGTAATTGGCGATGACGGTGTTTCCGGCCTTATTCAAAGCCTCGGAAATGGCCCGGCCAATTCCCCGCGTTCCCCCAGTAACGATTGCAACATGTCCCATTTTTTCCTCCACTTTTTTCATTATCGAACCGACAAAAATCCCTCCGTGGCGGAAAAACCACGGAGGGACTGTAAGAGATCAGCGTTCGACGGTCAGGGCGATGCCCATGCCGCCGCCGATGCACAAGGTGGCAATGCCCTTCTTGCCGCCCGTGCGCTTCAGTTGGTGCAACAACGTCACCAAGACGCGCGCGCCTGAAGCGCCGATCGGGTGGCCCAAGGCGATCGCCCCGCCGCTCAAATTGACCTTCGAGGTATCCCAACCCAGGCCCTTGTTGACGGCGAGGGCTTGCGAGGCAAAGGCTTCGTTGGCCTCGATCACATCCAGATCTTCCAGCTTCCAACCGGCCTTCAGCAAAGCCTTCTTGACGGCGGGAATAGGACCGGTGCCCATGACCTTGGGGTCGACGCCGGCGGTGGCCCAAGACGCAATGCGCGCCAACGGCGTCAGTCCGCGTTTGGCGGCTTCGGCAGCGGTCATGATCACCAAGGCGGCGGCGCCGTCGTTGATGCCCGACGCGTTGCCTGCGGTTACGGAACCGGCCTTGTCGAAAGCGGGACGCAGCTTGCCCAAGGATTCAGCCGTGGTGCCAGCCCGAGGGAACTCGTCGGTGTCGAACAGCTTTTCTTCCTTCTTCACCACGATCTTGACCGGAACGATTTCTTCCTTGAACCAACCTGCGGAGATGGCGGCAATGGCTTTTTGCTGCGACGACGCCGAGAAAGCGTCTTGCTCTTCGCGGGTGATTTGGAACTCACGGGCCACGTTCTCGGCGGTGATGCCCATGTGGTAGCCGTTGAACACGTCGGTCAGGCCATCCTTGATCATGGTATCGACCGATTCCAGATTGCCCATCTTGACGCCGTTGCGCAGGAAAGAGGCGTGGGTGGAATTGCTCATGCTTTCCTGACCGCCCGCGATAACGATGTTGGCATCGCCAGCCAGAACGGATTGATAGGCCAAGGCCACGGCGCGCAACCCCGAACCGCAAACTTGATTGACGGTCATGGCGGTCGAGTCGATGGGCAAGCCCGCGAAAATGGCCGATTGCCGGGCAGGATTTTGCCCCGAACCGCCGGTCAGAACTTGACCCAAGATGACGTCGTTGACGTCGGCCGCGTCAACCTTGGCGCGGGCCAAGCTTTCGCGAATGACGATCTCGCCCAATTGAGGAGCAGAGAGACCAGACAATGCCCCCCCGAACGATCCAATCGCCGTACGAACAGCCGATGCAATTACGATCTCACTCATGATCTCTTCTCCGTCTGACAAATGTTTACGATGAGATTGTTCATTTATAACCTTATGGGCGCATGTAGTGTAACATTATTATGATTTTCTCGCGTCCCTGCTAGCCCAATTTTTTATGGCTCCAGCCATAGGCGCGTGCAACCGGCTTCCCACCCTTTTCGTGAGGAGCATTCCCACATGACCACCATCTATTTTAAGATTGGAACTGTTGGGCAAGCAATGACATAGCGCAAGCGCCGATGCGGGAGTCACGATTCTGTCACGCTCAGGAATGACCACCAAGCTTGGGCAGGCAAGCCGTTCGGGGCGCACCGCCTGTCCGTCCACCAACCATGTCCCTTTAGCCGGCGCATTGCTCAGACACCACTCTTCCAAGCATTGGATGGCCGTCTTTTTGACCAGGGGAACACCGTCATTGGCCCAATCCTCCAATAAAATGAAGTCTTTAGCCCCGGAATCCTTGCTTGGCGGATTCTTTTTCGGCAGTTTCGCGAACTGGGTGAATTTGCGAATGGTCAGATCCGGATCGAAGCTGGCGAACAGAGCTTGCAGAACATCCACGGAAAGATGGCCCTGACCTTCGATTATCGGCCGCAAATCTTGTCTCATTGGTTCCAGCAGCGCCCGTTGAAGTTCAAAGCCCTGATGAAAGTCCCACGGCGTCGCCAGCAACACCAAACCGTTGACCAGATCGGGACGGCGCAGCGCTTGCGCCACCGCCAGCAACCCGCCCATGCAATACCCCACCAAGGTCACCGACCGTCCCGTCGCCTGATGCGCCGCTTGCAACGCGGGCTCCAACCGGCGGACAATATAGTCTGTCAGATCGAACTCGGCTTCTTCGGGACCGGGCTCGTCCCAATCGATCAGGAACGGCGCGATGCCCCGCCTGGCCAAGCCCCGCACCAGACTGGTCCGAGGCCTTAAGTCAAGAATGTACGAGCGGTTGATCAGAGACGGTACGATCAGAGCGACCGGTTGATCCGATTGAGACAGACGGCAATCAAGGACCTTGGTCGTGCCTTGGCTCCACAGAACCGGATAGTCGGGCTGGACGCGGTGGAAGCGATGGCGACGATAGCGCGTGACCCCCGCCAGAAACAAAGCGTGGCGATGGACGATTTCGGCCCGGATGGCTCTAAGAAAACGTCCCGTCTGTTCGGGATTTAGACTTTGCAGCGCGTTTAGCAGGGCTTGCGGCTGCTTTTCCGCGCCCAAGCTTTTCAAGCTCAGCGACCCGTTTCTCAAGTTGGGCAATACGGCCAAGGAGCTCAGCAATGTCGTTGTTTGGATCAGCAGATGAAGGGGAAGCGGCCTCGGCCCCTGTCGCGTGAGGGGGCTGTGTTTGAGTGGCGGCAGGTTCATGGCTTCCCCCCATCTGGGCGCCCATCGTCTGGGCATTGGCCATCACGTCGGCCACGCCGCCGGAAAAGGCGCGAATGCCCTTGGCTATGGCCTCGGCCATGTTGGGATCGGTCGCCAAAGCGTTGACCTGATCCTGCCACAGATCTAAGTATCGTTTCGCCAGCCCCTCGAATTCGGCATCATCGTCAGACATCGAAAGACTTTACTGGAAGCGCGGAAGCCGCACCACAGAATAATTGACCGTGACGGCAAGGCGAGTCTTGTTGTAAGACTTTATCGCGGTGCAAAAATGTTGCACAATAAGCGCAGCAATTTTCGCCACCAACTGAGTGCGCGTCAGATCGGAAGTGAGAGGCCATGTCGGAAGCAAAGTCTAACCAAGCCCCCATCACCATTAAGAAATACGCCAACCGCCGTCTTTACAACACCGCCACCTCCAGTTATGTGACATTGGAGCATTTGGCGCAGATGGTTAAAGAAGGCACCGATTTCGTGGTTTACGACGCCAAGTCGGGCGAAGACATCACCCGCTCGGTCCTGACCCAGATCATCGTCGAGGAAGAAGCCAAGGGGGGCCAAAACCTGTTGCCCATTGGTTTCCTGCGCCAGTTGATCGGCTTTTACGGCGACCAATTGGGCGGTCTGGTGCCGCGCTATCTGGAACATTCCATGCAGGCCTTCCAGCACAATGAAGAGCAGATGCGGCAATACCTGCAACAAGCTCTGGACGGGATTTTCCCGTTCAATCCGCTTGAGGAATTGGGCAAGCAGAACATGGCCTTCATGGAAAACGCCTTGAAGGTGTTTTCCTCGTTCTATCCGGGCGGAGCGCCCGTCCCCGGAATGACCATGCCGGGAGCGGCCAACACCTTGGTGACGCCCCCGTCCGCCGAAACCGAATCCGTGAAGGATCAACTGGCGCGTCTGCAACGGCAAGTGGACGAGTTGGCCAAGAAGTAAGTTGTGCAGAGAAAGAGCATTATGACCGCTTGTGTCCTTAGCTTTGGTCGCGTCCTGAGCATCGGCGCGGTTTGCGCCTTGATCCTGTTCTCATCGCACGTCCGCGCCGACGAGCCCAAACCCAATCCGCTTGACGCGGTCCCCGACGCCATGCCCTTCAACATTCCCTATGGCGCGCCCATCACCCTGGACAAGGCCCAAGACGTTATCGCCGTCGCTTCCGCCGAAGCCAAAAAACACGGCTGGGCGCTGAATATCGCCGTGGTGGATTCGGGGGCCAATCTGGTGGCGTTCGCCCGCATGGACGGAGCGCAGTTGGCCTCTATCCCGATTTCCGAACACAAGGCCCGCGTCGCGGCCAAATACCGCCGCGAGACCAAGGCGTTCGAGAATGGCGTCCAGCAGAACGGCGCTCAATATCTTTTGACCCTGGACGACATAATCGCCTCACGCGGCGGCATTCCGCTGATTTCCGACGGCAAACTGATCGGCGCCATCGGCTGCTCGGGCGGCACCGGCTCGCAGGACGAAGTCGCGTGCAAAGCGGGCGCGGCCACGGTCAAGTAGGGATTGAATATTAGTTTTGGGCAACGCCCAATAAAGACCCCGCCTAATCGTCCGCCGCGAAGCGTTCCGACGCGATGGCTTGGGGTTTGCCGGGATCGTCGGGTAGATCGGTCAGGGCGATTTCCGGCACCTTGACTGAATTGGGCGTCTTCAGCGCCGAGACGTGTCGCAGGGTCAGGGCGATGGAAAGGCGGTATTGCTCCATGTCGTCCACGAACAAGCTGCAACTGCGCGAGAACTTCTTGCCGGTGGCGTACTCGATCATATAGGTGCCATCGGGTAAGCCGGTGATGCCCAGATGATGGGTCGCGGGCACGAAAATCGCCGCCACGGTATAGCCCGAAGTCGTCTTGAACTTGACTACCGCGTCGCGGCGCAGGCCGTTATGCAGCAGCACCTGATGGTCACCGCTGGCCCGGCGCAAGAAAACGTCGCCCGCTTGCAACTTGGCCCCCAGATGCTGACCGCACCATTCATGCCGGGCCAACTCGTTGGAACCGCCATACAGGCTGAGCACCGGAACAAAGCCTTCGGAGCCCGCTTGAGTGCGAATCTTGACCCATTCCTTGTCATCGGTGGGCGCAACAACTGTCACCATAGCGAAGCGATCCAGCAAGGTCAGCACCGGCGCACCCTCTTTGGGTTCCACCCGCAATTTCAAAGAGTCCAACGCCACGTGCCGCAATTCGCCGATGGCGGGCGGGTCCATGGTGATGGCGCCGGACGCCACTGTTTGCTCCTGCGGCGCAGGTTTCCAAATCAAGGTGAAGGCCAAGGCCGCGCCCGCGATGGGCAATGCCACCAGCGGCAGCAATTGAGCATAGAAAGCCAGACCGGCATAAGGCCGCCAGCGGTCACGCAGTCGTTTGGGTCTGCCATTGCCATGGGCCATATGCATCAAGGTGGCGGCGGAATTGGCGAAGCCCGCCGCCTTGGCGTAGCGGGCGGCCTGATAGGCCACGCCTTGGGCGATTTCCATATCGCCGCGATTGAGGAAGGCGCGGGCTTGGCTGAGCAACAGCCGCGCATTGGCGTCCTTGGGCTTCTTGCCGCCCATCAAGTTGCCGATCAAAACCATCGGCGTCAAAATCAGTCCCGGCGGCGACCACCAGCCCAACAACCACGTCACCGTCGATGCCGCCGCCGCCACCCGATCGGCGCACGCTCGGCAAAAGATTCCTTCTTGCCGGGTAACTTTTGCCCAAACCAGGAAGCTTTTGACCTGCCGGAACACCACATAACGCGGTTGCGCCGTCACTTGTCCACAGCGGCAACAAGGAAACAGCGAGGGCGACAACGGATCGTCCAAGGTGGTTTGAGCCGACACGCCCAAATCGTATTGCGCCCGCTTGGACGGATTGCGCAAGACGTCCCACGCCTCGGTCAGCTTGTGAAAATCGGCGATGGCCAATGCGTTGGCGTTCTTGTCGGGATGCAGCAGCTTGGCCCGCTGACGGTAAGCGCGCTTGAGGACATCAGCATCCACGCCGGGAGAAACGCCCAGCGCCGCGTAATATCCAGAAGGGTCGGACCGCTCGTACATGATCAAAGACTTAGCAAGCTTTATGCCGCAATCAAATACTCAACTTAGTATGGTCGGCGGCAATGGCGACGGCGACAAAGCGCCCGCCCGCTTGAAATGTCACACTGCCCCTGGACCCGGCGGCCTCGGTGGTGGTGATGAACAAATCGGTGATGTCGTTGCGCATGACCTTGGTCAAAGGCTGTTTGGTCCGCACGATCAAATCGAACCGTTTGTCGGCACGCTGCACCAAGCCATCCATTTGCAGCCGCCCCAACCGACTAAGCATCAATTCCACCAAGAACCGCTGGTCGCGGGTTTTGGACACCCCGCCGCCGCTATTGTCTTGATGTCCGTCAGGATCGATGCGGTGTTGATCTTGCGGCGGTTGGCGAATGAAAAACTGCACCGGCTGAATCAAATCGCCAGTGGCCAATGGCACGGTGAATCCATTCCACACTCCGTCTTGGCCCTCATGGTCGCCGGTCTGCGTTTCCAACTGCCGGAACGCACCAGCCAGACGCGCCGCCATGGCCTTGCCGCCCGCTTTGCCCACATCTTCCACACTATCGTCGTCCAGCTTGGTCCGTCCCGATTGCTTGTCCATGGCCTTGACGAAAAGCGACAAATTGGCTGCCAATTTGCCATCTAGTTGCGGCAGCATGGACAGCAGCTTTTGCGCCATCTGCGGTGCGCCGTCAGCGATCAATTGCGCCAAATCCGCATTCACCGTCCGGATGGGATCGGCGGTTTGGTCCAGAGGCGGTTCGTCGGCGGGAGGCAACGGCGCGGAAACCACCTCGAGCCTCACCAACGCTTGTTCTTTCAAATCGGCAATGGCGGGCAAGGACAGCAGCCCAACCGGCGTTGCCACCGTCGCCCGCTGACCGGGAATGACCGAAACGATTTTTCCGTCCAGCACGGGGGGATGGGAATCTGAGACAACGGGTTGTTCCGCCGCAACTGTGCTGGGGTCGTTTACGAGCGCCGTTTCCGTGACTGGCGCACTTTTGTCAGCAACAGGAACGGGTTGCGCACTATTGACGCCTTGCTCGCCAACGGAAACGAGGGACTCCGAAGGGACTGGAGCGACCTGACTAACCTCCAGGATACGGACGGCGACGGTGGTGCCCACAGGCAAATTAGAGGGCAATCCTCCGGTCTGGCCCGGAACGGTCACCTGTCCAAGCGCGGGGGAGGACGGAGCGCCCGGACCCGCGACTTGATCTTGAGGGGCCGCCACCGCCGCGCTGGCCGGACGCAACATGGTCGCCACCAATCCTAAGGATGCCTGAGTGGGGGAGGATTGAGCAGGGGACGATTGAGCCGTGGGGACTGATTGTGCTGTGGTTTGGGCCGTCTGTTGCCCTGTTAATGTTCCGCCAGAGTCGATCAAAACTGTCGGCGCGCCTGGAAGCGTCAACGCGGGTGCCGTCAGCGACGGAAGCGATAACGGCCTCGCCACCGCCTGATCATTGACCGCCAGCAGCCGCAGGGCCGGTTGGCCCAAGGACGTAGTGACCACTTGAACTTCGACGCTCGCCCCCTGGGCCAGCAACTCCGCCGCCGCGCCTTTGGCCGCCAGAGTCAAATCTTCCCCGCTGCTGGTGGCAAGAACGATCTGGCCCGACGCATCCTTGCCCTGGACCTGGGCCTCGATCACCGTCCCGGCGTCCAACGCGGCCAATGCTGCTTGCGACGCGGCATCGGTGACGGTCAACGGAGAAAGAACCTGCCCTGCGACCTGGGCCGCTTGAATCGGCAATGCCGAGGGCAGGATGGTGCTCATCTATCTGCGGATGACAGTAAGGTGGATACGATGGCCTCCACGTCTTGGGCCGCTTCGGAATTGGGCGAACGGGTCAGGATGGGAGTCTGATTGCGGATGGCGTCACGCACTTTTAGATCGCGACGAATCACCCCGGCCAAGGGCGGCGAAATCTTCAAGAAGCCTTCGCAGGCTTTCAATAAAGTATTGTAGATGCGTTCGCCTTCGCGGGTGGAGTTGGCCATATTGACCACCACCCGCATGTCGGTGCCGGGACGATCTAAATGGGTGACCTTGATGAAGGCATAGGCGTCGGTCAGCGAGGTCGGCTCATCGGTGGTGACCACCAAAATGGTGCCAGCGTTTTGCGTCAACAGCCGCACGGTCTTCTCGACTCCCGCGCCCAAATCCACCACCACGCGATCATACGAGCAGGCCAGCAGAATCAAATCGTCGCCCAGCAATTGCAACCGCGACAACGGAATGTTGGCCAAAGTGCCCGAGCCCGACCGTCCGGCGATAACGTCGAAACGGCCTTCCGGGTAGGGAACCAAGGCTTGGTTCAGGGTCAGCCGTCCGGCCACCACGCTGCCCAAATCGGTTTTTGGCATCAGACCCAATTGAATGTCCACATTGGCCAGCCCCAGATCGCCGTCGAACAGCAGCGTCTTTTGGCTGGCGTTGGCCAAAGCGTGGGCCAGGGTGATCGAGAACCACGTCTTGCCAACGCCGCCCTTGCCCGACGCCACCGCGATTACGTTGCGTCCCTTCGCCCCCTGTATGGCGGGAGGTGCAAGTTTGGGAGAGTCTGGAACCATGGTCATGGTGTATACGCCTCGTCAGTCCAATGGGGAATGGGATCATGGATGGGGGGAATTGGGTCCGCCACCGCCCTAAGCGGGGCGGGTCTGGATTCGGGGATCAGCAATTGCGCCAGGGACAACGCCGAAATGGGCGACACGCCGCTGGCCACGTGCGGGCTGGCCGACACGTCGGACAGGGCTAAACCACCCACTTCCGCCGCCACTAAAATCGCGCCCAGTCTGCGGGTAGTGTCGAGCTTGGAAGCGAACAGGCGCGAAACGCCGACCTGGGCAAATGCCTCGCCCATTTCGCCTGCTTCCACCGGGTCGCCGCCCGCCGCCATAACCAATACCGGCTCCACATCCGATGCCTCGATCAGCTCTTGCAGAAATTCCATGTCGCTTTGTTTGAACGGATTGACGCCAGGCGAATCCACCAGCACCAAATCCACCATGCCGTTGAGGCTTTCCACCGCCCGGCGCAGAGACTCGGTGCCCTTGGCGGTCAGCAACTCCACTTCCAAAATGCGGGTGAAGGCGGCCAATTGCGCCGTGGCGCCCGCCCGGATGTTGTCGCAGGTCACCACCGAGACGTCATGCCGCCTTAGCACCGCCCGCGCCGCCAGCTTGGCCACGGCGATGCTTTTGCCCGACCCCGGCGGCCCTACCATCATGATGGGACGGGGTGAACTGATTTCGGGCAGATGAGCGAATGTGAAGCCCGCTTCCAGCGCCGAGGCGCAGGCTGCTTGTGGATTGGACGATCCAGTCGTGCGGGCGGCATTGACCAAACGGTCGATCAGACGTTGCGGCAGACCGTGGCGCAGAAAGGCCTCTTTCAAGGCTTCCGCCGCTTGCGCCCCCGGCCCCTCGCCCAGCAATTCGGCCACCATCATGTCGGCGTCGGCGGGCTCCAGCGCCGCCGTCACCCGGAAACCCTTAACGCCCCCAGCGCGCTGGGTCGACACGATAATGGCGTCGTCGCCCAATTCCTGGCGAACCATTTCCATGGCTTCGGCCATGGTCGAGGCGGTAAAGGACTTCAGCCGCATGGATTAAGCCCCTCCATCATATTTGCCCCAGGGTTTTGATTTTGGCCTTGGCGTGAATCTCGGATTGGCTCATCACCACGGTTGAAGCCCGGAAGCGCTCGACGATGGAGCGGACATAGGGACGCACCGATGGACCGGTCAGCAACACCGGCGATTCGCCTTGCATGGCGTGGCGCTCGAAGCTTTGGCGGACCTTGGAGATGAATTCCTGCAACTTTGACGGCGCCATGGACAATTGTTTGTCCTCGCCCGCGCCCACCAGGGATTCCGAGAAGGATTGTTCCCATTCCGCCGACAAGGTCAGCAACGGAATGAAACCTTGCGGCCCGGTGTTGGCTTCGGATATTTGCCGCGCCAGTCGCGCCCGCACATGCTCGGTGATCAAGGTGACGTTGCGGGTATGGCTGCATGCCTCGGCGATGCCTTCCAAGATTGTGGGCAGATCGCGAATCGACACCAGCTCAGTCAGCAGATTTTGCAGCACCCGTTGCACGCCGCCCACGCTGATCTGGGTGGGAATCAATTCCGCCACCAGCTTTTGGTGAATCTTGTCCAACTCATCCATCAGCTTCTGGGTTTCCGAGTGGGACAGCAACTCGGCCATGTTGTCCTTGACGATTTCGGTAATGTGAGTGGTTACCACCGTGGGCGGATCGACCACGGTATAGCCTCGGAACAACGCCTCTTCCCGCGCCGTCGCCTCGACCCACATGGCGGGCAGTCCGAAGGTCGGTTCCTTGGTGGGTTCGCCGGGAATGGTGATGTCCTCGCCGCGCGGGTCCATGACCAGCAGCATGTTGGGGCGCAGATCGCCGCGGCCCGATTCCACTTCCTTGACATAGATGATGTAGGTGTTCGCTGGCAGCTGCATATTGTCTTGAATGCGCACCGACGGCATGATGAAGCCCATCTCGCTGGCGATGGCGCGGCGCAGGGCCTTGATTTGATCGGTCAGTTTCAGTGTGCGGGGATTGCTGATCAGTTGGAGCAGGCCATAGCCCAGTTCCAGCCGAACAAGATCCATCTTCAAGGCGGTGCTGATGGGTTCTTCCGCCGGGGGCGCGGACATGGACAGCGTCTGCGATTTCTGCTGTTCGGCTTCACTGGCGATGCGGCGCTGATTGCGATCCACCATCACGGCGGCAATGCCCATGCCCACCGACAGCAAGGCAAAGGGAAGGAACGGCATGCCGGGCACCACCGACATCAGTCCCATCAAAGCCCCAGCCGTGCCGATGGCGCGGGGATAACCGGCCAACTGATCGAACAAGGCCTTGTCGACGGAATCCTGAACGCCCGCCTTGGTCACCAACATACCCGCGGCGACCGAGATCAATAAAGACGGAACCTGGGTCACCAAACCGTCGCCCACGGTCAGGCGGGTATAGATTTCCGCCGCCTGGGTAAAGCTCATGCCGCCTTGGGCCATGCCGATGATCATGCCTGCGACCACGTTGATGCCGACGATCATCAAACCGGCGATGGCGTCGCCGCGCACGAATTTGGATGCACCGTCCATAGCGCCGAAGAACTGGCTTTCCGATTCCAGATCGGAGCGGCGTTTCTTGGCCTGAGTCTCGTCGATCATGCCCGCCGACAGATCGGCATCGATGGCCATTTGCTTACCGGGCAACCCGTCCAAGGTGAAGCGCGCCGCCACCTCGGCGATGCGCCCCGAGCCCTTGGTGATGACCACGAAATTAACGATCACCAAGATAATGAAGACGATGATGCCGATGACGAAGCTGCCGCTCATGATGAAGCTGGAGAAGGCGGCGATGACTTGCCCCGCGCCCTCGACGCCCTCATTGCCATGGCCCAGGATCAACCGGGTCGAGGCCATGTTCAAGGACAGCCGGATCAAGGTGGCGATCAGCAGCACGGTCGGGAAGGAACTGAATTGCAGCGGTTTTTCAATGAACACCGCCACCATCAGCACCAGCACCGAAAAGGTGATGGAAATGGACAGGCCGAAATCCAGCAGCCACGACGGCAGCGGCAGGATCAAGGCGGTCAGGATCACCAGCACCGCAACAGCCAGGGCGACGTCGCCCCGACGCATGGCCAACAACAAGCGCTCGCCAATATCGCGAGCATTGCCCATGGTTGTCATTCCTGCGCCGCTCTCAGCCATGCCGGAAATCCTTAAAAGGTCGCGCGTTCAGTTTCGCCGCCGGCTGGCGGCATAACCGCCAGACCTTCGTCCGAATACTGTTTGATCTTGTTGCGCAAGGTGCGGATCGAGATCCCCAAAATGTTGGCCGCGTGGGTGCGATTGCCCAGGCAATGGGTCAAGGTGTCCAAGATCAATTCCCGTTCCACTTCGGCCACGGTCTTGCCGACCAGATCGCCGCGCATCGATTGTTGCGTCAAGGCGGCAGCGGCGGCATTGGCGGCATGAGCCACCGCCGGATCGTGTCCGCCCACCGGCGCGCCGGAAAGGATCAAGGCCTCGGGCCCGATTTCACTGCCGTTGGCCAACAAAACGGCGCGGTGAATGGTGTTTTCCAGCTCGCGCACATTACCCCGCCAGCCGTGCTTGACCAGGGCTTGCTTGGACTCCGCCGACAGTGGGCGCACCGGAATGCCGTTGGATTCGGAAAATTTGCGGACGAAGTGTTCGGCCAAAACCGGGATGTCCAACGGACGCTCGCGCAAGGCGGGCAGCGGCAAGGTCATGACGTTCAGACGGTAAAACAAATCCTCGCGAAAAGTTCCCTTGCGGACTTCGTCTTCCATGGTGCGGTTGGAGGTGGCGATGATGCGCACATCCACTTTGATCGGCTGAGTGCCGCCAACCCGATCCACTTCCCGTTCTTGCAGCACGCGCAGCAGCTTGGCTTGCAAGCGAATATCCATTTCCGAGATTTCGTCCAACAGCAAGGTGCCGCCGTCCGCTTCTTCGAACTTGCCGATGCGTCGGGCCACCGCCCCGGTGAAAGCGCCTTTTTCGTGTCCGAACAATTCGGATTCCAGCAACGCCTCGGGGATGGCGGCGCAATTGACAGCGACGAAGCGGGCTTGCGAGCGTTTGCTTTTCTTGTGGATATGCTTGGCCATCAATTCCTTGCCGGTGCCAGATTCGCCGGTGATCAGAATCGACGCGTCCGATCCGGCCACCTGTTCGGCCAGCTTGATGGATTGGGCCATACGCGGGTCCTTGAAAACCAAAGCCCCGGAGTCGGCGGTCACCGCTTCCAGCACGGCGGCAATCAATTCGGCGTCTGGCGGCAGCGGAATGTATTCCTTGGCTCCGGCCTTGATGGCGCGCACGGCCGCGCCCGCGTCGGTGGCGATACCGCAGGCCACCACCGGCACCACGATGCGTTCAGCTTCCAACGAATCGATCAGGGATTTGATGTCGCGGCGGACATCGATCATCACCAGATCGGCACCCCTCTCACGCAGGATTTCCAGTCCTTGAGTCACATCGTCGGCCATGCTGACCTTGGCGCCTCGGGACATGGCGATATGACTGGCCGCCCCTATTTGCCCATCGAGCTGTCCAATGATTAGAAGCCGCATTCCCACATTCCTTCCACGAAATCGTGCCGTATTCGTCAGTTGCGTTCGGTTTTGATAATTTCGGTCATGGTCACGCCCAGGCGTTCCTCGACCACCACCACTTCACCGCGCGCCACCAAGCGATTGTTCACATAAATATCGATGGCTTCGCCGACCTTGCGGTCCAGTTCGACCACCGCGCCACGACCCAATTTAAGCAATTGGTTCACTTGCATGTTGGCCTTGCCCAGCACGGCGGAAACGCGAACGGGAATGTCGTAAACGGCTTCCAGATCACGCGCCGAACGGGGCATGTCGGGGACATCGCCCGACATTCCGTCATCGCTATTTAGATCGCCAAGATCCGATTCGTTCGCCATGTCACTCTCTCCTGTTCGCCGCCCCTAAAATGGACGGGCACCCACTCTATTCTCTACGACTGGCCCGCCGACGCCAAGGCGCGTTCGACGATCTGATCCATATCCGCCATCAGACGCCCCAAATCCCGTTCGCCGCCGCCATCGGCCCATTCCAACTTGCAATCGCCCAAGGCCACCCGTTCGTCTTCCTGCACCACGATGCGGCCCTCGAACCCGGCCTGATTGGCCAACTGTTCCAGATGGGCGCGAATGGACTCGACCAACGGCAAAGCCACCCGAACGATGATGCGCGGCTCATCCAACAAATGGGGCACCAGATCGGCCACCACCTTGGACACTTCGTCAAAAGCGTGGGTCTCGGCCATGGCGGGCAAAGCCCGTTTCACCACCGCTATGGCCAATTTAACCGCGTCCTTTAAAATGATTTCGTTGGCGCGGTCCTGCTCTTGCGACAAGGAGGGCAAAGAGGCGATCAACGCTTCTATGGCTTGCGCAATGCGCAGACCGGCGTCTTCCTGGCCCTCGGTGAAGCCCTTGCCGCGGCCTTCATCAAACGCGGCCTCGCGGGCCAAATTCAGTTCCTCTTCCGAGAACATCGGCGCAGGCGGTGGAGGTGGTGCGACCGGTTCGACCGGAGCCCCGCCTGCCGATAAACCGGGCGCTTCCTCGAGCA
>CAIYCT010000205.1 GCA_903924765.1 uncultured Rhodospirillaceae bacterium
CATGGCTCGCGCCCGCAGCTTCGCCCTCAATATCTTGCGCAAAAACCGAACCACAAACATTGCACAGGCCCTCTGGAACGGGGCTCTCAGCATCGATCACATTCTCGCCTACGAGGCTATCTGATTAGCGTTAAACAGCCATGAAAATGCCACCATATCTAGCTGCAACCCAATTTTCTTCCAATTTTCTGCGTACTCAAGAACCCTTACATAATTCCCAAATGTAAGCTCAGATATCTGTGAAAACCCATCAGGCAAATACTCCTTTGAGCATGCTTTTTTAACATCATCGACGATAAGTTTGCTTGAGATCAAAACTCTAATATTATTTTCAATCTCGGCCAGAAGTAGAAATGGAGTGCTTATTTCTTCGAATTGAAGATCTATATCCGTAGCCGTTACAATACCAGAAACTATCTTATCTGGTGCTCTTATGAGGACATAGCCATGCTCAACAATTGTCTTAATAGCAACAAATAAAGATGCCGTAGATGGGACTTCATGGTGCTCGTCCATGTATAACTGAACATCCCCAACGTGCTTCTGCGTCGCAGATCTAACTCCTATAGACTCCCAACTAATAACCCCTTTGACCTCACGATCAGTTGTCATTACTGGGAGCTGTGAAAAATTCCTAGACATCATCAACGTTGTTGCTTCTTGCAAGCTGGCATTGGGTTTAACGCTTATTGGCGGATTATTGGCGGAAGCAATTTTCCCAATTCTAAAAGAAGGGTCGCTCGCCGATTTTTCTTCGGACTCTCCCCTTAAGTCCTGAGACTCAAGTGTTTCCCCCTCAGATATTTGAGGACCGACGGGAATCTCTTCCTCTGGATGATCAGCAACAATTTCAAACGTGATTGGCGTATCAACCCAAATATCTAAATAATCTGGAACAGTCCGCAGTCCAACTTTATTCAATTGTGAATTATATATTCCACATTTGAAGACGTACGCCGTTGCGCCCCAAACCAGCTCAGGAAGTTCCGTATAGTGACTGGAGTTGCTGTCTTACCCTGTTTCAAATCAGCAAGGACCTTGTTCAGGTCGTCAATATCCGATTCCATCGCTCCCCCGGCAACACAAAAACATATGCCGCGAGATTGTGACACAAGCACACAAATACACAACTTATATATGAACCGGTGATGGCAAGCGCCATCAAATCAATGAGCCTGAGAGATAAAAAGTCACATTATCTCAACCACCATTAGCATCTTAATCAGACGCCAGAATTATTATTCATAATCTGGACAAATCAGCAAAACACATACCCGAACAAAGAGACTTCAATTTTGGGGGATTTTGCGGATCAGTCCAGATTATGACTGACAACCAATTGAAATCAGAAAAGAATCAGGCATCGGCAAAATGCTAATCCGTCCAGCCTAAGGCTGCACCTGTCCGGTTTATGGCTGGTAAATCCGGTTTATGAGTGGAAATGACACAAGTTATTGAGATTCTTGATTTTTTTGATGGTCGGAGTGAGAGGATTCGAACCTCCGGCCCCTAACTCCCGAAGCTAGTGCTCTACCAGGCTGAGCTACACTCCGCCGACCATCCTTGGGCGCTTAAATTCGCGCTCGGGAAGGCGCTCTTATACAGCATGGGCTGGGTCATGCAAAGGGTTTCAAAGGGTTCCCAGCAAAATTTTATAGCGGGATGCCAAAGAACTCATTCTCGTCGCCGCCCCACACGCAGTGCAGGTCGAACGCGGCTTTCCAGCGCTCGGATTCGGCATCTAGGGCGCTGCGGTGGGTGATGGTGGCTTCGGGCTGGTCTTGCAGCAGCCATGTTCTGGCTTTGGTCAAAAACCGGTTCAGCGCCTTGTTGTCCACCGGACGAACCACATAACGGGGCTGCCCCCCTATTACGATGGTGGTCACCTGCATGGTCGATTCCTTTTCCAGCCGTTGTTGCTTCTAGAACTTAGGGACTGGCCACCCACAAAAAAAGACCCCCGCCGGTTGGCGGGGGGCTCTGTCACACCAGAAAACTGGATTAGACGCTGTAGTACATCTGGAATTCGATCGGATGGGGCGCGTGTTCGAACTTGTACACTTCCTCGTACTTCAGTTCGATGTAGCTCTCGATGAATTCCTTCGAGAACACCTTGCCCTGGGTCAGGAACTTGTGATCCGCGGCCAGCGCATCCAAAGCTTCGCGAAGCGATCCGCACACGGTCGGGATCTTCTTCAGCTCTTCCGGCGGCAGGTGGTACAGATCCTTGTCCGACGGCTCGCCGGGGTGGATCTTGTTCTTGATGCCGTCCAGACCAGCCATCAACATGGCGGAGAACGCCAAGTAGGGGTTGGAGCCGGGATCGGGGAAGCGGATTTCAACGCGCTTGCCCTTGGGGCTGGCCGAGTGCGGAATACGGCAGGACGCCGACCGGTTGCGAGCCGAGTAGGCCAGCAGCACGGGGGCTTCGAAGCCGGGGATCAGGCGCTTGTAGCTGTTGGTCAACGAGTTGGTGAATGCGTTGATGGCCTTGGCGTGCTTGATGATGCCGCCGATGTAGAACAAGGCGGTTTCCGACAGGCCGGCATAGCCCTTGCCAGCGAACAGCGGCTTGCCGTCTTTCCAGATCGACTGGTGAACGTGCATGCCCGAACCGTTATCGCCATTGATGGGCTTGGGCATGAAGGTCGCGGTCTTGCCATAGGACGCCGCCGTGTTGTGGACGACGTACTTGTAAATTTGCAACCAGTCGGCGGCTTGCAGCAACGTGCCGAACTTACAGCCCAGTTCCGATTGCGACGGCGCCACTTCGTGGTGGTGCTTTTCGATCGGCAGGCCCATCTCACCCATGATGGTCAACATTTCGGCGCGGATGTCCACGTGCGCGTCAACCGGGGGAACGGGGAAGTAGCCGCCCTTGACACCGGGACGATGGCCCAAATTACCCTCGGGATACTTCTTACCGGAATTATAAGGGCCTTCTTCAGAGTCCAGATGATAGGACGCGGTGTTGTAACCCACTTCGAAACGCACGTCGTCGAAGATGAAGAATTCAGCTTCGGGACCGAAGAAGGTGGCGTCGCCAACGCCCGAGCTATTGACATAGGCTTCGGCGCGCTTGGCAATGGAACGGGGGTCGCGGTCATACAGCTCGCCGGTGGCGGGCTCGACGATGTCGCAGAAAATGATCAGATGAGTCTGAGCCGCGAAGGGATCCAAAACCGCAGTCTTGGGATCGGGCAACAGAATCATATCCGACTCGTTGATGCTCTTCCAACCGGCGATGGACGAACCATCGAAGTAGAGCCCTTCGGTCAGCATGTCCTTATCGACGGTGGACACGTGCTGAGCAGTATGCTGCCACTTGCCGCGCGGATCGGTAAACCGGAAATCGACATACTTGACGTCGTGTTCCTTAATCATCTCCAAGACTTTTTTCACGTCTTCCGACATTTCCTTGGTTCCTTGACAGTTGGTGAAAACAAAAGGCCACCCATCCGGTTAGAATGGAGTGGCCTGGGTGATTAGATGGCGTCGCCACCTCTTTCTCCGGTTCGGATACGAATGGCATCTTCGACAGAGTAAATGAAAATTTTGCCGTCGCCGATACGGCCCGTATGGGCGGATCGTTGGATGGCTTCAACGGCGCGGTCGACCAGTGCGTCATCGACCACCAATTCGATTTTGATTTTCGGCAGAAAATCGACGACATACTCGGCGCCGCGATAGAGCTCTGTATGGCCCTTTTGCCGACCAAATCCTTTGGCCTCGGTCATGGTCAAGCCCTGAAGACCGATTTCGTTTAAAGCGTCTTTGACCTCGTCAAGCTTGAAAGGTTTAATGATCGCTTCGATCTTTTTCATGTCACCAGTCCTGATAAATACGGCATATGAAGTGGCGGAACGTTAGGCTCACATCGCTTATACAGCCTCGAATAACCGTGTAAAACCTTTTTCAGTGGCATCCGCAGCCGAAATGATAATAAAACCATCTTTGCCTTATTTTTATGCAGGGAATGCCTGATTTGAAATCTGCCAACCCCGTCTTCCAACGCATGGGAACCACGATTTTCGAAACCATGTCCCAGTTGGCGGGGCAAACGGGAGCAATCAATCTTGGACAAGGCTTTCCCGAAGGGTTGGAGCCGACGGCACTGTTGGAGCGTTTGGCCCATACGGCAAAAAGCGGAACGCACCAATATCCGTCGATGATGGGCACGTCCGGCTTAAGGCAAGCAGTGGCCCGCCACGAACGGCGGTTTTGGGGTTTGGACTTGGATTGCCAGCAATCGGTCATGGTGACCTCGGGCGGCACCGAGGCCTTGGCGGCCAGTCTGCTGGCTCTGATCGAGCCCGGCGACGAAGTGATCGTGCTGGAACCGTGCTATGATTCCTACATCCCCATCATTCAAGCGGCGCACGGAATCGTGCGGTCGGTCCGGCTATCGCCTCCCCATTGGGATCTCCCGCGCGATGCGTTGGAAGCGGCCTTTACCGCCAAGACCAAACTGATCGTCTTGAACTCGCCCGCCAATCCCATCGGCAAGGTGTTTCTTCCCGACGAATTGGAGTTTCTGGCCGATCTGATTTGCCGTCACGATTGTTATGCCGTCTGCGACGAGGTTTACGAGCATTTGGTCTTCGACGGACTGACGCACCGACCTTTGATGACCCTGCCCGGCATGTTCGACCGCACGGTCAAGATCGGTTCGGCGGGAAAGATCTTCTCGCTGACCGGATGGAAAGTGGGGTGGGTCACCGCCGCCCCGGCTGTCTTGTCGGTCATCGCCAAGGCCCACCAATTCTTGACCTTCACCACGCCGCCAGAATTGCAAGACGCAGTGGCGTGGGGATTGGACGAGTATTTGCCTGGTTATATGGAGTTATCTGGCATCTTGGCCAAGCGTCGGGACAAACTGGCGCAGGGGTTGGCCCAAGCGGGATTTACCGTCTTGCCAACCCAGGGAAGTTATTTCCTGACATCCCAATATGGCCGGTTCACAGACACGATGGACGATGACGCCTTTTGCCGCTCTCTGATTGCCGAGGCTGGCGTGGCCGCCATCCCCTTAAGCGCCTTTTATCAAGACGGCGCGCCCACCGGCTGCATCCGCTTTTGCTTCGCCAAGACCGACCCGGTGCTGGACGAGGCCGTCTGCCGCATTGTCGAGTGGAGCAACTCTCTGTGACCGACTTGCCCCGGCATGGCGGCGGCCTTGATGCCGCCAAACGACGCTGGCCGGACTTTCGCGGGACTTGGCTGGATTTATCCACCGGCATCAATCCATGGTCCTATCCCATCCCGGATGTGCCCCCGTCTGTGTGGAGCCGATTGCCCGACGACGATTTGATCCATCCCCTGATTCAAGCGGCGCGATCCTATTACCAAGCCCCCTCGCCCGATCATCTGTTGGCTGGACCCGGCACAGGCTCCTTCATCCGCGCCCTGCCCACCTTGGTTGCCGCAGGACGAGCCGCCATCCTGGCTCCAACCTATTCGGAGCATGGCCGCGCCTGGACCGAAGCTGGACATGACGTCGCCCTGGTTACCGATCTAGCCGCCGCCGAACGCGCCGATGCGGTCATCATCGTCAACC
>CAIYCT010000206.1 GCA_903924765.1 uncultured Rhodospirillaceae bacterium
GTCGAGCAAAGGGCTGGCCCAAAGCGGAACATTATTGTCATTGATAATGATCGACGCCAGGAGCTTCGCGGTGACGATACCGCACATGATCATGGTGATCATAGACGGCGGTCCAAAGCTGGTCATTGGTACATGCTGTTGGCAGCAGCGCGTCATTGTCTGCACTCCACGGCATGAAAAGCCGATCGGCCCGCCACAGGAGCCTGGTTCATCGGACCGATGGCGACCGCCGATCCGTCGGATGAGGCCTCCCCGTCTTCACGATCAACCGCAGAGGGAGCAATGCTCGTCTCCGGGTGAACAAGCCGGTACTCGATGACCGTGAGCAGCCAAGCAATTTCGCGGCTCAGGTTTTGGATATCGACATACGCTTCGTCCGCTTGCCGGTAGCGGCGCTCCTGCAAACTCTTGATGACCTGATTTGCCGCACCATGAAAACTTTTGTGAACGCCCTCCAGAATATGAATTTCTGGCATGCCGCCATATCGCTGGAGTCCCTCGCCCTGTATCCAGATGCCGAACTCGCACTGGCTGTGAGTTCGTAGTTTGGCCCCCTGACCAAAATTCCGAAAGCTGTGATCAATGTGAGACGACCATCGCAGATGCTCCAGTCGGGCGTAGGTCAACTCGACGGCAGGATTGGAGCCACGTTTTTTTGGCGGTTCTAGCCAATTGGTGTTGGGGGCGAGGAAGTCTTCGATGAACGAGAACACCCCAAGTACGCCTTGTCCCTGGCGTTGCCGCTCAAGAGACTTCAATTCCAGTAACGTCAGCAGATAGATGATATCCTTGCTCATATGACTGACGTTTATGAGCAGTTCCCGCGTTTTATCGATATCCCCCCCCTGAAGCGTCTGAAGCATCTGGTCAACGGCTTGGTGAAACCGCCGATGTTCCATGGCCAGTTGACGAATTTGGTCAGAGCGGCCGTATTTCCTGCGCGCCTCGCCGTGGAGCCAGACGCCAAGCTCGCAGCCCCGGTGGGAGCTTGAGAGGTCCTGCACAGGTCTCAGCCCTTGGTCCAGTATTCGATTGGTCTTGAAAACCCAGTCGAGATGAGCCAAACGGGCTTTTGTTATGTCAAAGGTAATCGCGACCCTCATAAGGTACCCCTCAGAGACTATTATTCTTGAATTTACTCTCGGAGGAGTCAAGCAGATGGGGGATGGCGAGGGAGGGAAGGAGGCTTAGCTAGGGATGGAATGGTTTGGACTGGCCACAATTCAGACAGTCGCTCGGGATTCATGCAGGCCGCTCCTGGCCCATCGGGAGAAAGACCGAGCAAGGGCATTAGAGCTTGGCGATTGCTGATCAGGTCTGCGAGCGTATAGCGATCGAGGACGGCGAAGAAGGCCTCCAGCGCCTCTTCCAGAGCAATGCGAAACGCGCACTCGCTGGCAATCGGGCAGGTACAGCTTTCTGGCGTGAAACATTCGGCGAGCGCATTGACGCGTTCCGTCTGCCGCACCACCTGCCCGATGTTGATCTGCTCAGGTTTATTCACCAGTCCGAATCCACCGTAGCGTCCACGGACGGCTTTCAGCGTCCCGAGATGGCATAGTTCTGCCGCTGCCTTTTTGAGGTGGTCATAGGAAGCGCCGTAGGCCCCAGCCATCTCTGATACGGCACTGGGTTTGCGCCCCTTAAGCCCAGCGTACATCAGAATACGAAGGGCTAAATTGGAAAACTGGGTCAGTCGCACGGCATGCCCCTTACTATCTGTAATGGCTCGGAGCACACTACGCTACCCAATACAGGGATAGCAAATGCCCATATGAGCGACATATTGGCGCAACCAAAACTGAGAGGGGGGTTATCAATATGTGGACGAGCCGCGCCAGCCCAAGCCGACCTTACAGCCATCGTTTAATGGTTCCCTACCCTACCGGATGGTGTCTGAGCAGATGGGATCACATTGGCTGGTGGGGCAGGCCCTACAATCTTGAAGTCAAGCACGTCGCGAAAGTGGGACGCGATAACGTCTGCGGGAACGGCATAGCCGTGTACGGCCCCATTGCCGTCGTTAATGGCGATGGTGACGCCGAC
>CAIYCT010000207.1 GCA_903924765.1 uncultured Rhodospirillaceae bacterium
CCGTCGTCGGCTGGATGCGGGAGATCTGGGCCGCTGTGGTCGATGTCGCCATCGAGGAGCCGCAGCGGAACAGAGGGCGGGAGCGGTGAATAGTCTAGATTGTTGGTGGGATTGGGGCGGCACTCACGGGAATTTCTCCAACAATTGCGCCATCAAGTCCGGCCTTGGAAACATCAACAACAGCTTCAGTCGGCTAGTGCTTTGTTGCCCGGTGCCTCGGCATATGGACCGAGGAAGCGAACGCCGTTGAAATGGATCAGGTGGCTGGGGGCGTCGGCGCACCAGACCTCTGTCTCCCAAGCAATCTCGGCTATGTAGCGTCCCATCACCGAGCGATTCGGGAATGCGGTTACATAGACCAATCCCGCCGATGAGCCCTTGAACAAGCGGGTCAATTCGCCATGACGCTTTCCATCGACGGGGCCATGGGAGGTAACGCTCTCGACCAACAGCAGCCAGCCTCGGCTGGGGTAAAAAAGCACCACGTCCGGCATCTTGCCATGGTTATCAACCCGAACGCCGAGGCGCGCCAAGCCTTCCTCATCGAAGTAGCCCAGCTTGTCCCCTGTGTCCCCTGCGTAGATCAGCGTGCTGCCTGGCGCAAATCGAGGGGCGAAGTCCTCGACAATTGTCTTAATCAGCAGGCTGTGGTCACCGGGGGAGATTTTGATCTCGCGGCCGGGAGCGATCTGCACCGGGATCATGTTCTGTTCTCGTTTCATGGCATAGCGCGCCGCCAATGTTTCGCGCTCAGCCGAATAAACATCAAGCTGCCGCTGCCAGTTCAGGGTGCCGAAAGTTTTCACCAAGGTCAAAGCCTCGGGTGAAATCTGGTATACGGCCTTGGGGCTATTCACCGGACGAAGAGGGTTGTCGGGATTATAGAGTGCCAAGGCCGCATCGACGAATTGGTGCATGCTTTGGCGCCGGAAGGTCTCTCGGGTGTTAGGAGCGTAGAGCTTGCCATAGTGGTCTTTGGCGAACTCCATCATCGGGGTGATACCAACTAGCGGATTGCCGGCCTGCTGCCAGGACTTCCCAGGGGTCATGTCGGTGATGGCCAGAAGGCACAGGGCCGATCGCTCATTGCGCTGAGCACGCGGAAAATCAAGCGCGGTCAGGATCTGGAGCGCGTCATCGATGTTGCGATTTTCGGCCATCTAATTCTCGCTGGTCCGGGCTAAGATCTCGACGTCAATTTCTGCTTGGGAGACGTTACCATTCCGGATAGCCCATTCTCCAAGTGCGAGCAATGCAGCCTTGTTCGGATATGGTAGGTGGCGCAGATCCGTGGCGTTGACCTGGGTATGGCCGGAAAATCGGCGAAGATGCTCATCGACGGCTGTCGAGTTGAGATAGACGACAAGACCATGTGCTAGGGCTATGGGTAGGCCCATCTTGCCCTTGTGGGTGCCCGCGTGGAATACATTCAGATGGTTTTCGAAACCGATCAAATCGCCTTTGGGCAGCGAAGTGTGATCGACCACTGTGGCCACTACCCGGCGCTTTTCTTCTTTGGACGAAAACCTCCTAGTGACTGCATAGGTGCCGGTCGGCATCAGCCACCGGCGGCTGTCGTCGTCGATCATGATGGCGTTTGGCTTTTTGCCGCCCTCAATCGGCCAGACCACAGAGCCGGTAGTCAGGTGGTTGGCGTAGAGCAGGGGAACAGTCCCTAGCTCTGGCATGGCACGCAGGCTGTCCTTCAGGCGGAAGTCCACGACGGGGCCTGTGCAGACACCGATTCCCAGGTCGCCGAGAGAATGGTCGAATGCGCTGCTGGCGGCACCGAGCGTCGAAACCGCGTCGATCGTGGGAATGTGGACGAACAATTGATCGTCGCCAGGATGCACCACCCGGTCGAACGG
>CAIYCT010000208.1 GCA_903924765.1 uncultured Rhodospirillaceae bacterium
CAGACTGATAGCGGGCTGTCCGTTGAAACCAAGTGCGCTTTTGCCAGGAACGGCAACTTTTGGATACACAGCCACGCAGAAATTAGCTACGATGCCATCAAATTCGGACAGATAGGCCGTTCATATGGGAAATGTCGATTTAGTAATGGACGCAACGCAAGGCGCATTCGCTTCGTCGCATCTGAAACACGCACCTAAATCAGGGGGCGGCACTTAAAAAAACTTGCCATTAAGAGCAAGTGGCTTTGGGAGAGAAGAATGAATGTCATGGTCGCCCCCGGCGCAGCTTCAGCTGGCGCCGCCTCCAGTGCTTCCGTAGCGCCACAAGGCGCTCCGTTGATTCGCACCGTGGAAACCGATGTCGGGCTCCGAGAACTGACCCCCGACAACTTTATGTTTGACGGTCAGCCCGGCAAGCTGGTCGTCGCCTATGTCTCGCCCCATGTGGATTTCAACACGGCCACATCGGGCCTGCGGCGATTGGCCAACGGCATCCCGATGATCGCGGTCAGCACCGCCGGCGAGCTTTGCGGCAAAGGGGCGAACGGGCTTTATTGCCCCACCGGCGCGTCTTGGGGCAGCATCGTCGTCACCATTTTCTCGCCCACTCTGTTCGGACAGGTGGAAATCAAATCCGTACCGCTTCATTGCGAGGATATCCGCGCGGGTAAGCCCACCTTGTCTCGCGACGAAAGGGTCAGCCGCATCGCCAAGGATTTGGCGTCGGCCAGACCGTCCTTCCGTCTGGATTCCTGGGATTGCTTTGCCTTGACCTTGGTGGACGGCCTGTCCAACAGCGAAAACTATCTGATGGAGGCCGTCTATCGCGCTGGCGTTTTTCCCGTGGCCTTTGTGGGAGGCTCGGCGGGCGGCAAATTCGATTTCAAGAACACCTATCTATTCGACGGCGCTAGGGTGATCGAGAACCACTCGGTCATCGCTTTCATCAAGATGGCCGAAAACAAACGCTACAGCGTGTTTAAAAGTCAGAACTTTCGCAAAGCGGGCAAATCCTTTGTGGTGGTTGACGCCGACCCGGACCGCCGCACCGTCTCCATGGTTTTGGACCCGGTCAGCAATGAATTGTCCACCATGGTGGATGCGTTATCCAGGGCGCTGAATGTTAAGCCACTGGAATTGATGGACAAATTGGCCGGTCAAACCTTCGGCATCGAGATCGAGGGCGAACTGTTCGTCCGCTCGGTCGCCGCAATCGATGCCAATTCTGGCGTGATCAATTTCTACTGTGACGTCAATCCGGGCGATGAATTGTATCTGCTGCAATCCACTGATTTCAACGAGCAGACCCGCACCGATCTGACCCGCTTCTTAGAGGGCAAACCCCACCCCGTAGCAGGCATCTTGAACGACTGTATCTTGCGCCGACTCAACAACGACCGCCATTTATCCCAATCCGCGTCCTTGTGGAATTTCCCGGTCGCGGGCTTTTCAACCTTCGGTGAGTTGTTTGGAATCAACGTCAACCAAACCCTGACCGCCGTGGTTTTCTTTGACGTGGAATATGGCGCCGATTTTAAGGACGATTTTTTCGACTTGTTCCCTGTTCACTATGGACGGTTCATCAACTACTTCACCATTACCAAATTACGGCGAGTGGAAATGTTGAGCACGTTGCGTCGCGACATGGTGAAGAAACTGACCAACCACTTAAGCTCCAGCGCCGAGGTCGCCCATGAAATCAAACATGTGCTGGATCAGATGGGCGACATTCGTCTGGCCATCCAAAACATTGAAGCCGCCATCAGCGAAAATACCAAAAATTCGGTCGATCAAAAGGAAACCGAGCAATTGCTGGCCGAATTCAAAAGCCTGTCTCAATCAATGACCGGACTGCGTCAGGTCTTGAAGGTCATCGACGTCATCACCGGGCAAACCAATTTGCTGGCCCTAAACGCCACCATCGAAGCGGCGCGGGCGGGTGAAGCGGGCCGCGGATTCGGCGTGGTCGCCAACGAGGTCAAGAAACTGGCCAACGACACCAAGATCGCCCTCGGCAATACCCAAAACGCCATCAACGGCATGGAATCGTCTGTCAACACCTTGGGAGGCAAGATCGACGCGTCGTACCGCACCTTGAATGCCTCGAACGATCGCTTTCAGGGATTGGTCAATCAGGTCGAGGAAATTTTCCGCAACGTGGGCGTTATTGAAGGCGCACTGGAATCCTTGCGCCGAATAGCCACGGAACAGAACGCGGCACAAACTTCGATCTCCAAGGACGTGGAAATCCTGAAGAAACTTGATTAGGCGACAGGTCTCCGCGCTTTACACCGCCGTCTTTCTTTCAAAGAATTACGTGGCGATGACGATTGTTGCCGTCCATCATAATGTGGATGAAAAATCATGATCGGGGATCTACTATTATCCTCATCAGAGCGTTTGTGTTTATAGTATGACGTTCAATCGCGGCTGTGGGTCGGTCGTGTGGGAGATGTCTCAATTCTTGTTATTCATGAGTTCGCGCCTCGATGGACGGAAACCATAAACCTCTGACCGGATATGCCCTCACGGACAAGCTTTGGGAGGACGGCGTTTTACAATTATGGCGCGGTTACGACTCCGAACAAACGGAAGCGTTGTTTCGACTGGCGGCCTATGATCACTCCGACGCGCTCAATCGGCTTGAATTCGAATACGGTTTGCGCGATTGCCTGGCCCCCGCATGGGCGACGATGCCATTGGCATTGCACACGGTCAACTCGGCGCCGTGCTTGGTTTTAACCGATCCAGGCGGCCAATTGCTGGCGGACCATGTGGGCGCGCCCTTGGAAATCATCCGCTTCCTAGACATCGCCATCGGCTTGGCCGATGCAATTTCGGCGCTGCATGGACAAGGATTGATCCACAAGGACATCAAGCCTGCCAATGTATTGATCAATTTCGAGACCGCCAAAACTCATCTGACCGGGTTCGGCTTCGCCGCCAAGGACCTGTTCGAACAAAGGACAAACGGCGCCCTTGATCGCATACCGGGCACCTTCGCCTATATGGCGCCCGAACAAACCGGCCGGATGAACAGGTCGGTTGACATGCGTAGCGACCTCTATTCCCTGGGCGTGGTGTGCTACGAGTTACTGACCGGACGGTTACCCTTTTCCGCCACCGATTCCATGGGGTGGATTCATTGCCACATCGCCAGACAACCGCCCCCCCCCTGCGGCCTTAAGACCCGACACGCCCGAACAAATCTCGCTGATCGTGCTGAAGCTGTTGTCCAAGGCGGCGGAAGACCGCTACCAAAGCGCCGCCGGGGTGGCGGCGGACCTGCGACGCTGCCGCGATGATTGGCTGTCCCTGGCTGACATTCCCCAGTTTGACCTGGGTGAACAGGATCGCACCCGGCAATTGATCATTCCCGAGCGGTTATATGGCCGCGAGGCCGAAAGCAAGAAGCTGCGGGGCGCTTTCGATAGGGTTTCCCTGCATGGCGAATCGCGCTTGCTTTTGGTATCCGGCTATTCCGGCGTCGGCAAATCCGCCTTGATCAACGAATTGCAAAAGGCCGTGGTCAAAACCCGCGGCATTTTCGCGTCGGGAAAATTCGAGCAATACAAACAAGACCTGTCCTACGCCACCGTTGCCATAATCTTGCGCCAGATCGTGACGGAAATTCTGAACCGAAACGAATCGGAGCGTCTTCGCTGGCGCGACGCCATCCTGTCCGCTTGGGGGACGAACGGGCAATTGATCCTGGACTTAGCACCCGAGCTTAAGCAGTTGGTCGGCCCTCAACCAGTGCCCCCCCCCCGCTTTGCCCGCCAAAGAAGCCGGACGTCGCTTGCGCGCCACTTTGGGGGCGTTCCTGGCGGCTTTGTCCAATGCGGGAGCTCCGCTGGTGTTGTTCTTTGACGATCTACAGTGGATCGACTCGGCCAGTCTTATAATACTTGAAGACTTGATGATGTTTTCAGGCATTCGCAATCTGCTGCTGATAGGCGCGTTCCGCAGCAACGAAGTCGCTAAAGAGCATCCGTTGATTGCGACCTTCAAAAGCTTCCGAAAACGCAAGGTTCCCATCACCTCCATTTCCTTGAAGCCGCTGAGTCGCTCTCATTTGGGCCGGTTGATCGCCGACAGCCTGGGCAGTTCCCCCGTTCAAGCGGAAACCTTGATCGGACTGGTCTACGACAAAACCAACGGCAATCCTTTTTTTGCCGTTCACTTCCTGATCGCGCTCAAGGACGAAAGATTGCTTGAATACGATGCAAAATCGTCAAGCTGGCGCTGGGACATGGAACAAATTTTGTCCCGGGGACTGACCGACAACGTGGTCGAATTGATGGTGGCCAAACTGCAAAAATTGCCAAAGCCCCATCAGAGACGGCTGATGGACATGGCCTGTCTTGGCAACATGGTTCCCAATTCCTTGATTTCCCAGCTTAACGATACCTCTGCGGACGATCAGGCCTTGACCGGATTCCTGCTTCGCCAGGGCACAGCCTTGAAATTCGTCCACGACCGTGTGCAAGAAGCGGCCTACAAAATGATACCTGCGCAGGATCGGCCCGGCGCTCATCTCAACATCGCCCGCCGTTTGTTGGAACAAATGAACGAAGTCCAGTTGGAGGAGTTCATTTACGACGTCGTTGGCCAGTTCAACCGCGGAATCGATCTGATTGCCCCCTTTGAAGAAGAGTGGGTGTACCAACTAAACTGGCAAGCGGCGCGCAAAGCCAAGGAAGCGGGGTCTTACGTCGCCGCCCGGTCCTATTTCGCCCAAGCGGTGCAACTGCTTCCCCCGGACAGTTGGGAGCGCCACTTCGAAGACACATTCCATCTGCATGCGGATTATGCCGCGTGCGAATTCTTGTTAGGCCACCACGACGCAGCCGACCTACTGTTTAGCACCTTGCTTAGCTATGCCCGCTCCAAACCGGAACGGGCGCAAATCTATCGCCAACGCATATCGCTGTATCAAGTGGCCGGACGCTTCGACGTTGCCGTCGATTGCGCGTTGGAAGCCTTAGCGCATTTCGGCATCGTCTTTCCCACTGACTCTGTCAGCATCGCCAACGCTGTCGCCGACGCCAAACGCCAAGTGGATTCGCATCTGCGACAGTGCGCGCCGCAAGGCCTGCTGGATGCCCCCGTAGCCATCGACGTCAACGTGCGCGCCATCTTGGGCATTTTGGGCGATGCCATGCCGTGCGCCTTTTTCGCTCGCCCGCCCCTTTATCCCTTGTTCATCCTTACCGCCTTACATCTGACCGTAACCGAGGGAAATACCCAAGAGTCCTGCGCAGCTTATATGGGATACGCCATTTTGTTGGCCAGCCTCTACAAAGATGTGGAATACGCTTTCGTGTTTTCCAATCTGGCGATCAAACTCAAAGACCGCTTCAAGCACGTTGCCATTGAAGGGACCTTGATTTCCCGCCACGGGCTATTCATCAACAGCCACAAGAACCCCATCGCCAGTAGCCTGGATATTCATGATGCCGCTTTTAAATCCTGTGTCGCAGTCGGCAATCTGGTTTATGCGGGATACAGCGCCTTGGACATGTGTTGGCTGACGCTTGAAAAAGGAGAACCGTTGGACGCGGTTCGACAGATCGTCGCCAAGCATGAGATATTCGCCCAGCAAAGCCGCCATGAAGGCTTGCACCAAACCTTGTTGGCGCTGCTGAACTTTATCGACGGCATGCAAACCGGCTCCAATCGTCCGCAGGAAGCCAATAATGTGCTCGATTCCTTGGTCAAGGCCAGCTTTGGCGCGGGGGTGGCCGAATTCCATTTGCTGCGGCAAATCGCGGCAATCATCTATGACCGCCCAAGCGAAGCCTTGGCCCATGGCCGCAACGTCGCTCCGGTGATCATAAGCGTTATGGGGTGGGTGGCCGAATCCTCGTATCATTTCTACAATGCCCTGGCCATCGTTGGTGAATGCCGCAACAACCCTCCCGGTCTGATCGAACAGCACCGCCCTCAACTGGACCAGCATCTTGCCATGCTGAAGGATTGCCCCGAGCCCTATGCCAGCCGCTTTGCCTTGCTACAGGCGGAAATCGCCGGATTGGACGGACGCGACAGCGATGCGATGGCAAAGTATCAGCGCGCCATCGATCACGCCCGCGCCATCGGTTTTCTTCACCTTTACGCACTGGCGTGTGAACGGGCGGCCGCCTTCTACGCAAGTCGGAGCCTCACCCTTGCCGCCCAGGCTCATCTTATCCAAGCCCGCGAGGCTTATGAAAAATGGGGGGCCAAGGCCAAGGTCAGACAGTTGGACCGCCGCCACCCCGATCTTATCCCGCACAAGGAAAGCGCTGCCGATGTGGAAATCCAACCACGAATGCAGGATCTGGATTTGCTGGGCGTCTTAAAAATGTCCCACGCGGTTTCGAGCGAGATCGTCTTGGACAACTTGATCGAAACCATGCTGCGACTGGTGCTGGAACATGCAGGAGCCGAGCGCGGGTTGATCCTTTTGGTCAAAAACAAACAACTCGCGATCGTCGCCGAAGCGGCCACCTCTTCCCAGGGCATAGCGGTGATTAGACGCCCGTGGGATGCCCCCAAGGACAGTGACGCGCCCCTGACTTTGGTGCAGTTTGTGGTCGATAGCCAGCGTCAAACCCTATTGGACGACATACGCTCGGACCAACGATTCGCCTCGGACCCCTATGTCCAAACCGTGACGTTGAAATCGGTCCTGTGCGTCCCGGTGGTGAAACAATCCACCCTGGTCGGCATTCTGTATTTGGAAAACCGCCTGGTGGCCGGAGCGTTCACCTCCGGGCAATTGGGCGTGCTGGAATTGATCGCCTCACAGGCGGCAATCTCAATCGAGAATGCGGTACTTTATAGTGAGATGGAAGACCGCGTCCGCCTACGTACCGCCGATCTGAGCGTGGCCATGGAAATCGCCAAATTGGCCAGCGAAGCGAAAAGCTCGTTCCTGGCCAATATGAGCCATGAAATTCGTACCCCTATGAACGCCATCCTGGGCTTCGCCCGCAGCTTGCGGCGCACGCTGCACGATCCAGAAAATCTGGACAAACTGGATAAGATCGACCAGTCCTCCCATCACTTGCTGGGCATTATCAACGACATTCTCGACATCTCGAAAATCGAGGCCGGAAAAATGTCGCTCAGCCCCGAGAAATTCAGCCTGTCCCGACTGGTGCAAGGCGTCGCGGCCCAAGTCAGCCAACAGGCCGAACTCAAGGGGCTTGCCGTTATTGTCGCCATTGCGGACGATGTTCCCGACCATCTGATTGGCGATGCTCAGCGCATCAGCCAGTGCTTGCTCAATTACGCCAATAACGCCATCAAGTTCACCCAATCCGGCTCCATTTCCATCGCCGTCAGCGTCCAGCCCTCCATCACCGAGGCGGTTTCATTGCGATTTGACGTCAAGGATACCGGTATTGGCATTAATGCGGAAACCATCGCCCGGCTGTTCAGCGATTTCGAACAGGCAGACCAGACCACCACCCGTCAATTCGGCGGCACCGGTTTAGGATTGGCCATCACCAAGCGTTTCTCCGCCTTGATGGGCGGGGATGTGGGCATCGACAGCGTGGTCGGAGAAGGCAGCGTTTTTTGGTTTACCGTCAAACTTGCCGTTGCCGATGGGACGTTCAAAGCCCCCGACGCTTCCCCTGCCCCTCTGGCCTTGTTGCAAAACGCCAAAGTGCTGATAGCCGAGGACATCGCCCTCAACCGCGAGGTCCTGCAAGACATGCTGCGGGAATCCGGCGTGACCTGCCATATGGCTGAAAATGGCCAGATCGCCGTCGATAGGGCGCGGAACGCCGCCTTCGACTTGATCCTGATGGACATGCCGATGCCGGTCATGGATGGATTGGAAGCGACCAAAGCGATCCGCGCCCTGCCCAATTATGACACCGTCCCCATTGTCGCCCTGACCGCCAACGCCTTTGCCGAAGATCGTGAGCGCTGTCTTGAAGCGGGCATGAACGACTTCCTGAGCAAACCCTTGCGGCCAGACATGCTGAACGCGATTATGTCAAAATGGCTGGCGCCGCGTCAGGATGCGAGAGCCATGACCGAGGTGGAAAAACCGGCGCCGCCCCCAGACAGTTGGGCCCACGTAAAAAGCGTCTTGGGCAGTCTGGAGGATTTTGATTTAGCCCGGGGCATGGCGTCTTCCACCAAACCGGAACGCTATATCTATTACCTTCAGCACTATGCCGAAAGCTTTGATGAATGTATGGATCGATTCCGTCATTTCATTCAAACAAGTGATCGGATCGAAGCGAGACGAGTAGCCCATTCGTTACGCGGAGCATCGGGACAATTCGGCATCGTCGGCCTTCAGGATAGGGCCGCGCGGCTGGAACAACTGGTCATATCTGCTTCGAACGAACACGAAATGATGACTTTGGCCCATGACATCGACACGCGACTGACAAAAATAATCGCGGCGATAGGAAACTTACAGGGAAGCGAATCATGACCGCAGGGACAATTCTTGCCGTTGACGACGAATTTTTAATGCTGATGGCCTTGAAAGATGCCCTGGAAGATGAGGGGTTTGTTGTCGTAACCGCCGATAGCGGTCAAAAGGCGCTCGACCTCTTGCTGGCCACGCCGGACAAGTTCGACGCCATATTGCTGGACCGAGTCATGCCGGGGTTGGATGGGATGGAGGTCTTGCGCCATTTGCGCAATCATCGCGGCTCCATCGCCTTGACCACCATCCCGGTGATCCTGCAAACCGCGCAATCCTCGGCCCAGGATATTCAGGACGGCATCGACGCTGGCGCTTATTACTATCTAACCAAGCCATGGACCCCGGACGTTTTGCTGACCATCGTTCGCTCCGCCGTCCAAGGCTATTGGCGGGTCAAGCTGACTGACAATTTACAGCACGAATATCTGTCGAGCCCCATGCGCGGCCTTCAATTGCTGGAAGAGGGAATCTTCCGCCTTCGAACCATCGAAGATGCCAAGCGGGTGGCATGGTTGATCAGCCAACATGCGCAAGAGGCCGCTTGGGCCGTCATCGGTTTAATGGAAATTTTGATCAACGCCATCGAACACGGTAATTTGGGCCTGGGCGGCCACAAGAAATCCCAGCTCATGCGTGAGAACGGGGATGTCCCGTTGAATGTTGAAAATGTGCGGTAGGCGTTGCTGACCTTGAGCCTGTAGGCTCTGGGTATCGAATCCATGAAAGGAAAGCAACGCCATGAAGAAATCTACCACACCAACCACCATCGTGCCTGCGTC
>CAIYCT010000209.1 GCA_903924765.1 uncultured Rhodospirillaceae bacterium
GTGTTAATCAGGTGACACAATACTTATTTTGTGAAACAGGTGACACAATACTTATTTTGTTAATCAGGTGACACAATACTTATTTTTCACCAGATAGAGCCCCCCCCCTCGTCCTTATCACCCCGCCAGTAAGTCGATTTCAATGTGGACCTTTCTGGCGGCGACGACAGGGCGATAAGAACGGCCTTCGCCATGGTCCAGCCGCACTATTCAGGCGGCACTCAGCTTGCGCAAGGTTCGCATCAGGTTTTGTTCGGCGCGCCCTGTCATTTTTGCCAGCTCGGAAACTGACTGGGGTTCTCGTTCGGCAATCACACGAAGAAGCTGGCAATTCTTGGCGGATAACAGAAGCGCTTGGTTGGAGGGCAAAATGCATTGACCTGGATAATAAATTCGAGTTTAGCCATGAATTTTTGCATCCATGGCGCCTGCGTGTTTTATCCCTCTAAGGTCTTTGACGATAGCGAAAGGGACACCCTTACGTTCCACCTTGTCAATGACAGTCCCGCGTACCCAAGCATCGCTGCCGCGACGTGTGGTTGAAATGTAAAAATCGGCATTGCTCCAGTCGTCGGTAAGCTGCAAATGGGGATGCGGCAAGTCCCCTGTTTGTGTGGGTTCGCCGCTAAACGCCACCTTCCAAGGTTCAGTTCGGATCAGTCTGTGGCTTTGAATATAATGCCGCAGGTCTTCCGTCGCTTCAGCCAATGACGTCCCCCAATATTCGGTGTCAAAATTCCCCCGTGCTCCCGTCGTACCGCCGACAAGATCGCCGAAAAAGGCGTATTCATAGGGATGAAGATTGATATCTTCCAATACTTGATACAAAGCTCCAACCGCTAAAGTCACGGTAAAGGCGGCGGATGCCACTCTGTGTCCAGAGCATAGAATGATCGTTTGGTCGGTCGCTAGCCCCACAAGAATGGCGAGCGGAGGGAGAACGAACAAGAAATGGCGTTCCGCGTCGTAAAGTTCCGGGCTGGTGAGAATAACGTAACAGAGTGGGAATAGCGCCGACAATAGGACTGGCATAAGGGTTAAGGAAACGGCACGCCATTTCTTGCGCCACAGTTCAGTCACCCCAAGTCCAACAGCCAGAACCAGCAGGGCGACAATGACATCCGGCAGCTTGATAATCAGATAAACCGGGAGATAACTCGCCGGGTGATAGGCGGCATTGATATGCTGCCCAAAATAAAGGGTATCGATGCCGTTGGTCAGATTGGAGAAATGAGACAGCGCTTCAATTGGATGGAGTAATGGTGCGACTTGCGCCCATGGCCAAAAGATAACCATTATAATCCAGGCCGGCGCTGCGGCAGGCAGAAGCACTTTTCCAACCAATTGACCAAATTCCGAAGCAAGCCTCCGTGCCGCCCATCCCTCGCTTTTTGCTTGGAGGATCAGACTCACAAGAAGGCAAAACACCAAGTAAGCGAATAGCAACACACCCGCGACCCTTATACCTAGCGCAATCCCTGTGGTGACACCGAATATCAGCGATGTGCGCACGGCGGGTCTTGGGAGCTCTTGGACAGTCTTGGTTAGAGCATAGATGGACCAGATGAATGCGGCTGAGAATGGGATGTCTTTAGGGTTGATGAACATCATGCCGTAATAGCTGGGCATCAATGCCAGAGCGGCGAGGGACAGGAACCCCGTTCTCGGTCCGGCGAGTTGATTAGCCAGCCTCCAAGTTCCAACAAGTCCCAGTATCCCAAAACACGCCTCCAGGAAATGACGGGTTGCCCAATGGGGAAACGGAGAGACGGTTTCAAACAAAGCCGCCAAGGTGTCAAACAATCCGCCATAGTAGAAAAGATCACGGAAGCGTAGAGCCGATTTGTCGGTGCCAAAGGTCAGGAACCATTGGACAATATCCTTGCCGTAGGTGTCTTGAACTTGGGCGTCAAAACCATTGCCGTACTGTTGAAATGTGCAAGCAGCCAGCAGGGCAAGGCCAATCATCAAACCGGCGCCCGCGAATTCCCAACGACGAAAGGTAGCATGGCTTTTCTGTTCCACAGTCCTCGTCACTCCTTGAACGCTCTCCCATTCCCATTCTTATTTTTTGATTGTGGATTGGATTAAACCGATGTTTCGTCTTCGCCCGTCGCCGACGTTAAAAGCTTCTCCCTGACGGACGCAATCAAGACGACCAATGACGCCCAGGAAACTCCATCCCGCTTCATCAGCAAACGGGTGATAGGATCGGTGAGCAAATCGGAAATCATTGGTTCGCCATAACGCCAAATATTTTGGTTTCCACTTCCGACCAATGACGTGCGGGGTTCGTACATTTCGCTGGTCGAAACCATTTCCTCGGGCGATGCGACGGTTTCGGTCCTAACGTCGCCGCCTGGAGTGGCGAAGGACATTGCCGCGCCGATAAGCCAAGTCGATACTTTCTTGCGCACCATGTTGGATCTCCTTATTTAGTCGATCTATGACTCGGAGTAAGGGGAAATTGAGGCTAAATTAAGGTCCTAGGCAAAGGGAGGGCTTGTGCGACAGGGCATTATAGAACCATCTTCCCGCCTCATTCTTGGTTCCCAATCCGCTAGGTCGATGACATTGGTTGGTTCGATATGATGTATCGACGCATGACGCACGCATTTCTATTTCGTTCGTTTTGGACGGTATGGCGTCGCTTGGCTGCAATGACGGTTTGTCTTATGATCATCGGACTATTGGGAGCGCTGCGCTCGGCAACGGATGCTCAATTTGAATTTGCCTCCTTGGCATTTCTCCCGGTGATCGGAATTGCCTGGATCGTGGGAGGGGCAGTTTGCACAGGCAATTTTAAGGTAATTTTATCCCACGGACTTCATCAATCGCCGATTTTTATAGCTTGTCGTGAGAGCCCGTCCGGAAGGTTCTTGAATCGGATGAATCACTTATGATTCTATCGTCCCCACGGCAACAAATGGGGGCGATATGTGGACGGCAGAGAATAGACAGGTCTATGAACGGCCTGGGCAACGGTACCCAAGGGGGATGTCCCGTTGAATGTTGAAAATGTGCGGTAGGCGTTGCTGACCTTGAGCCTGTAGGCTCTGGGTATCGAATCCATGAAAGGAAAGCAACGCCATGAAGAAATCTACCACACCAACCACCATCGTGCCTGCGTCA
>CAIYCT010000210.1 GCA_903924765.1 uncultured Rhodospirillaceae bacterium
GCAGACTGATAGCGGGCTGTCCGTTGAAACCAAGTGCGCTTTTGCCAGGAACGGCAACTTTTGGATACACAGCCACGCAGAAATTAGCTACGATGCCATCAAATTCGGACAGATAGGCCGTTCATATGGGAAATGTCGACTTAAGTATATTCCGAGTCTATCCCTGGATTCAGATCCCAGATTATCATCCAAATTGGCGGTTTTTCATTTGGACACAGGTCTATAACCCGACATTTTTCTGACATGAAATCTCTTCTTTACTCAAAATATCAACAACTTAAGACCTGTACTGAATCACGATCATGCAAATGACGCACAACACCCTGTCCGAGAGCATCCGGACGCAAAGCGGTGAACTTCTCAACATCCATTTGGCGTCGGCAATCGAATTGCACGGTCAAATGAAACAGGCTCACTGGAATGTGCGCGGCCCCAATTGCATTGCCATCCACGAATTGTTCGACAAGGTTGCTGGCGAGATCGAGACGATTTCCGATATGTTCGCCGAACGGGCCAGAGGATTGGGCGCCACCGCCCACGGCACCATTCAAGTTGCCGTCAAACGCTCGTTTCTGATCCCCTACCCTCTTGAAATCGCCGACGAGAATCAGCACATCTTCGCCGTCGCCGGAGCCCTGGCCGCCTTTGGACAATCCGTTCGCGGTGCCATCGACCAAACCTCAACGCTGGGCGGCACCAATACCGCCGACTTGTTCACCGAAGTCTTGCGGACCGTCGATCAGAACCTATGGTTGGTGGAATCCCATGGCGCGCAGACAGACCAAGTTCCACACCACCATCAATAAGTAGATTCCGAGTCTACAGCGCGGTTCTTGCACGGATTAGCGTGGAGCCATGCCGATTTCTCTAAATAGGAAAAACCAATGATGAACCTCCGAAGCATATTTCTGGCGACGACCCTCGCCACATCAGTCCTGGCGTCCGCGAGCATGATGAACGACGCCAATGCGGCGACTGCGGCGGATCTGGACAAGGATGCCAATCAGGCCCTGCAAATGCTTTACAAGACCAACCCCTTCGCCGAGAAGCTGTCGAAAAGCGCCAAGGCCGTGCTGGTGTTCCCGAACATCGTCAAAGCCGGTCTGATCTTCGGCGGCGCCTTCGGCGAAGGCGAATTGAAAGAGGGCATGAAGATCGGTTACTACAATTCGTTCACCGGATCGTGGGGGCTGCAAGCTGGCGCTCAATCCTACGGCTACGCCGTGTTCTTGATGAATGACAAAGCGATCAACTACATCCATCAATCCAAGGGTTGGGAAATCGGCGTCGGGCCGACCGTCGTCATCGTTGACGAAGGCGTGGCCAAGAACTTGTCCTCGTCGACCTTGAAGGACGACGCTTACGCCTTCATCTTCGACCAGCAAGGTTTGATGGCCGGCATCAGCATCGAAGGCACCAAGATCTTCGAGATCAAGCGCTAAACCAATATCCCCACGAGACCGGGTCTCGTGGGGATATCTTTACGTTCGTTATGCCGTTCTAGCGTCCCACGCTGGCCAAGGCTTCTTCCTGCCACCATGCGCTTTTGCGCAGACGTTATGGTCAAGGCGAACCGGGCTGTGGCGATCAAAGATGGCTGTGGCTTTGGCAAGCTCGGCGGCTTCGCCGTGCACGATCACCAAAAAGCTATCGGCTTTGACGGCCGCTTCATATTGGACGACCGTATCCTTCGGAATGCCGATGCTGTAAAGCGCCGCGCCCAGGGCGCCAAGTCCGCCGACGATGGCCGCGCCTTCGACGACCGAGATGATCATCGCGGTCAGATATCCCAGTACCACCACATGGCCGACCACGGGAACGGTCAGGAACAAACCGCCGAAAAACAAGCTCCACAATCCGCCCCAGAACGCCCCGCGCGATCCCCAGAATTTGACCCGGTCGCCAATGTTGTAAAATCCGATGACCTTTTCTTCGGTGTGATAGCCCTTGCCCACAACGCTTAAATGCTTCATCTCGATCCCGTCATCGGCAAGACTTTTAATGGCCGCCTCCGCCGCGTGACGATCTTCAAAGATGGCGATGACTGTGTCTGTTTTTTCCATTTGATCCTCGCAAAATTGGGTCTTCTCAGTTCAATCAATAACCGTTTGAAAATCCACCCAGGAGGTTCGGAAAATACTTATTGCGCCAAGAGCTTGGCGAAACCACGCATTCCCTTAAGTAGTTTCCGAATCTGGTCACCAGAGCGGAACCCTTTACTCTTGCGTCTCGTACACAATGATCGAATGGATTAATCATGGCATCAAGGACCGGGGCGGCGTCACAAAATGCCTCATTGCCCGACTTGAGGACGCTTCCAACTCTTAACCAGCCCTTTCGGTTTGTTTGCGCCGTGGTGATAAGTTTGGGAACAAGCGTCGGCGCCGCTTTCGCCACCCAATCGCCGGACGCCCTAACCTGGACTGCGGAACAAAACAAAGCCGTGTTGATGGCCAGGCGCGGCGACACCGCCCCGGCGCTAAAAATTCTCGACCGGCTCCATCGCGACCACCCCAATGAACTCGGCATCGCCAACGACATTCTGGTCGTCACCGCCTGGACTGGAGACAATCTTGCCGTCATCAAGCTCTTTGGCGCCCTGCCTGCGGGTCCGCATCCCGATTATGTTCTGGAAGCGGCTGCTGAATCGGATCGCGCCCTCAAACGCCCAGCAGAAGCACTTGCCCTGTATCGCCAAGGCTTGCGTCAATCCCCCGACAACACCCTGTTCACCGCCGGAGCAATCCGCTGTCTGGCGGACTTTGGCGAAGTCGCGGCGGCGATTGCAACGGCGGAAACGGATTCTCAACAAGGTCTGGGAAGCGGCTTGAGCTGCCTGATACAGGAGGGTTGAAACGAGTATGCGGGGATAATCGGTCATATTTTCCGCGAAATGTGCGGCGAATATGACCGACATCCTTTACTCATAACGGCCGATGATCTTGCCTCGCCCCACACAATACATTATATTCCGACCTGTCGGAATGATTATGAGAACCCAACATGCACGTTAACCGCCTGACACCTGCCGAGGCCGCCTTCATTGCCAGCGTCACCGTGCGCGACATCAACCGCGTCATTGACGAAAAGATTCTGCCCGAAGGGTTCTATTCGTTGGAGAATGGGCGGCGGGTTCGGCTCATTGCCTGTCCTTTAGTAGGGTTCTATTTCCATACGGCAAAAACCCTGACGGCGGAAGAGCGCCTTATTCTGATCAATCGTTATTCCGAACGCATTGTTGCCGACAAAACGGATCGTTCCCTGGCCAGTTGGCGCGATGCGGATTGGACTATTCACGATGGGTTCCTGACCGTCACCCTGTTGGACTTCGTGGCTGAGGCCGATGAACGGTCCACCAAACTCTCCTCTGCCCAGGAGATGGTGGTTGAAGACCCAGAAGTCTTGGGCGGAATACCTGTCATCCGGGGCACCCGTATTCCGGTCTATGATGTCGTTGCCTCCGTTTCGGCAGGACTCTCGCATGAACGCATCCTTAGCGCCTACCCTGGACTTGATAACACCACCATCGAGCTCGCGATGATGTACGCCAAAGCCGCGCCTGTGCGAGGACGCCCGCGCCGTTTCCCAGCCCTCCCCCCCGCATCCGCAATTGTCTCTGAACGCAAAGTTACCCGTCGGCACACAGCATGAAGTTGCTGATTGATGAATGCTTGAGCGAAGACATCGCCAAACGAGCCAAAGAACGCGGATATACAGAAACCTCGCACGTCAGATGGATCGGCAAGAGCGGCGTCAAGGATTGGGATCTTATGCCCATCATTCTGGAAGGCGATTGGTGCTTCGTCACCAAAAACTCTTTCGACTTCCGTGGCCCCGTCGGAACTCCAGGGTTTCCCGGCGAATTTGCCAAGATTGAGCTTCATGCCGGACTGATCTGCATCAATGGCCCGGTCGGCATGGATTTAGGTATGCAGCTTGAACTGTTCGAGATTGCCCTGGACGACCTTGACGACAATCCCGATCTGGTCAACCACGTTCTTGAAGTCACATTGGAGAAAATTAACGATTCAGAGATCAAGGTCATCCGATATCGGTTGCCTGCTTAGAGTGCTATTTTTCTCTGCTCCCGCCTTTAAAATTCCCTGTTCCATAGTTTAGGGAATTATCCACAAGAACGGCTATTTATAAGGCCTAGCCGTGATGACAACCCGCAAACACCTCACCATTTTTTGAATTTTCCCTGTAAATTCCCTGAACTTCAGGGAATTTGACCAGAGACCAGTTCGCACCAGACTGCGCCCTCCGCCAGTATTCTTGTGAAATCAATTCTCCGCCATCGCGGCGCTGACGTGAAATCCAGGCGGTCTGCGCCGTTCGTACTGCGTTGCTGTTGACCTTGTGGCAGCCAAAGAACGATTTCGGCCCCAGCCTCTTTTCTCTCTCCTACGATATTCTCTGAAAGCCGTTGACTACAAACCGGATGACGGTACGGAGTTGCATGATTTATAGGATTCCTCATGCCTTTTGAGTACATCGTTAGCATGAAGTGACGTAAACACCTCTTCAAACATTCTGAGCAAGTCACGTGCATGGATATTTTTCAGGGATTCTGGATCGCCGACAAGCAAATCGCGATTCTTCACATCCCATCCATCAGGGCTTCTATCACTGCTGACGGGCATTTTCTTTCCCGGCTTCTCCATCTTGGCGGCTGGCATGCGTGCTTGAGACAGAATTAGTTTAAGACTTGTGAATTTAGCCTGTGCTGAATCGCTAAAGCAAACGGATGCCTGTGAAATGGTTCGAACGACCTCGTAGCCTCCGAGTGTCCATAACCACATCAAGGTGGACGCACGTGCTATTTTATCTCCGTACGTGCAACCATCAGCAAAGCCCTCGTCGAGGAGAGCAACAATTTCATCGCCAAGGTCGAGAAGGACATTCACTCGTCCGGAAAGATAGAACGAGAACGCCAGCAAAGGCTCACGTTCAACCATTTTCTCCCAAGTTGGATTGAACAGAGTCTCTCGGTTACGTCTCGTCATTTGATGTCACGCTAGATTTCAGCGCCGAAACGGCGCGCTAGGGTCAGCCTTCCAACGCCTTGACAACCATGTCGGGGTTGCGGGCGATGACGTAGAGATAGGCTCGCGCCGTGGTATCCGGCTGCTTGCGCCCCTGCTCCCAGTCCCTGAGCGTTCCCACAGGGATGCGGTACCGAGCCGCAAACATACCCTGGGACAGGCCGGTGGCGCTGCGGATTGCCTTAACGTCCACCGGCAAAATCTCGGGCGCCACGTCGGCGTCGGCTGCGATCTGGCGTTCGATGTCGCCATCGGTCACCGCGTCCAATGCGGCCCAATCCACGGCGTCCAGCGCAGACTTGCTCATGTCAGGCGTGATCTTTCGGCGCATAGGCTTCGACCTCCCTTGAATTAGCCTTACGAAGCGAAATCACTCGGCGTGTCTCGCCACGGTCGGTGAAGACGCAGACAAACAACCGACCGAGGATCAAGCCGTAGGCCACCTGCCGCCGCTCGCCATAATCCTTGCGGTCATCATCGACCACATGCACCAGCCCCTCGAAAACATAGGGCGCGAGAGCCAGGGAAAGGCTGCGCTCAATGGTGTTCTTGGCGTCCTTGGCCGGGTCAAATTCGTACTTCATCGCCAAAGAGCATACGGCCAAGCCGTATGAAAAGGCAATGAAATTTGCAACACCTCCAAGCCACATCATTGATTTATAGTAAGAGAAGGTTCGCCCCCAGCCCGCAGCGCCCCGCCAATAATTCTAAAGAACAGATTCTCTGATGCCGGATACCTGGGCAAAAACCACAGGTTCCGCGCCGTTTTCCGATAGTAACTGTTGACCATACTGCGGCATCTAGACTGAATTTGGGTCCATTTTATCTTCTCTCCGCCCCGAATTCTCTGCAAGCTGTTGACTGCGCCCAAACGGTACGGGTTTCATACCGCATTTAAAATCAATGGCTTGTCGCACATACAGCCGATGACCTTTTCGCACCTTTTACTGACAGGCGGGAGAGTCTGTAGTCAAATCTGGCGGTCAACAACCTCCTAACAGTCGGTCATGGGGCCAGCGTTTTGAGGCCCTATCGGTTTATCCCCTGTAGCAATTTTCGTTGTGCCAGCTCAAAGCAGCGGGATCAGGGCGTTGACTTGCATCCTTTGGCATGTCGATCAAATAGCCGTGAAGGGCGCCCGAAATTCTGGCTTAGTTGTTAGATATCCAACAATGGCTTCATGAGAGCGACAAGCACAAGCAAGTAAGTCCGCTTACCGATTGACAATAAAGTGCCGCATGAGGTATGAGCTTATGCAGTACTTTTGCGGAACCGCAAGAGGATTAAGGGGGCGCATCGGCAATGGTGGCACGCAAACGCGACAAGACTCTAAAGCGGGTCACGCTCACCCTTGATCCGGACGACTACGCCGCAATTGACAAGCTCGCGCACCGTAGCGAAGTATCCTCTTCCTGGCTGATCCGTCGAGCTGTTCGGGAATTTCTCGAACGTCATGCGGGGGATGAGCGGATAGCGCCCACCCCGTTGGAGGGTGGCAAGGAGTGAACGGACGGTCTTCTCTCGATTGGTTTGCGCCCGGCGCTGATTTTGAGCGCTTAAACCGTGCTGGTGTCAAAGTCAGCGGCGGCGGAGTGCATCAGTCGAAGACCATGATGTTGGCAGAGTTGACGGCTTTCCTCCAGGAAGCCCAGGGTTCCTCGGCGTCAGCCAGCGAATTGGTGATCGACCACAATGTTCTCGGAAAATCGACCAACTCCGCCCGTAAAATTGCCCTGGCTCGCTTAAACGGGCTTTACGCGATCGCCAAGCTGACGCCCATTTCTGCCGCTCAGTTCGCCCTGTGGCGAGACGACGTCGAAGGGCGTCCGTTGCTGGCCCTTCTGACCGCGCTGGCCAGGGATCCTTTGCTCCGCGACAGCGCGACGGCTGTTCTGCCCGCAGCACAGGGCACTCCCATCCGCTGGCCCGACATCGCGGCATCGCTGGAGGGGCAGTACCCGGATCGTTTCAGCCCCACAACGCTGAAATCGCAGGCCCAGAACTGCGCCTCGACCTGGACGCAATCCGGGCATTTGCGCGGGCATATAAATAAGGTGCGCGCCATAGCGCGGCCGACACCGGCGGTCGCCGCCTTTGCCGCTCTTCTCGCCACCGTCTGCGGGTTCGGCGGTCCCGCGCTTCTCGAATCGCCTTGGCTCGACGTTCTCGACCTGCCCCCCGGCGAACGCCTGTCCCTCTTGCGGCAAGCGGAGGCGCAAGGCTTCGTGCGCATTCGCACTGCGGGCGACATGCTCGAAATCTTGGTTCGCCAACCGCTGGCACAGACATTGAGGATACCCGATCTTGCCGACATTTGACGATATCCTCAATCATTACCGCCGCCACGTCCGTCTGCCATGGCGTGACGACGTGCCTGCGTCCGGCCGCGTTTGGATTGCTTGGTATGATAAGGCGCTGGAACGCCGGGTCCGGGGCCAGGTTCATGAATTTGAACATGCCACCGTCACAGCAGGCCATGGTTGGCAGCATATCGATCTCGTTCCCCAATTCCCGGCATGGATGTCCGGCCACGAATTTTTTCCGGTTCTGCTCGACCAACCTGAGGAATTGCGCAGCCTGCTGCCTGAGTTCGAGGCCCATCTCATCACTGTGCTGAAAGCACAGTTGAATGACGCGACTGCGAACGACGTGGTCGCCGTCACCGGCTGCGGGTCCTTGTTCGGCTTGGTGAGGGTGTCGTCGCTGATCACCCACGTCGCCCCGGCCATCAAAGGCCGCATGCTGCTGACTTTCCCCGGTAGTCACGAATCCAATGTCTACCGTCTTCTTGACGCCAGGGATGGATGGAACTACCACGCCATACCAATCCCACCCGCCGATGCTGCCTGAGGTAACTATGCTCAATCGTGATGTTTTTCAAACCCCGCCGGAACAATACAGACTCGCCAACCAAGGCGTAGCGAAGATATCTGTCCCGCCCGCGCTCGATGGGATGGAGACGCTGCGGTCGGAACTGTCGACCTTCGTTTGCGATGGAGCCTACGCGCAGGGCCTCGCCAAAATTCTGAATGCCTATCTGGCGGCGGTCGGTCGTGGCGGCAGCGCGCCAGCGGTGTGGATTTCCGGGTTCTTCGGTTCGGGCAAATCGCATCTGGCCAGCATGCTGGCGGCGTTGTGGACCAATCTGACGTTTGAGGATGGGGCTACTGCGGAAGGATTGATCCAACACATCCCCGACGAGGTCAAAAGCCTCCTCAAAGAACTGCGGATCGCAGCCCAACGCATGGGCGGGGTGCTGGCGGCGGGGGACACTCTCGGCCACGGACCGAGTGACCCGGCGGAGGCAACGCTGAACATCATCCTCCGCGCTGTCGGTCTGCCCACCGACCTCCGTGCCGCCAAGGTGGCGTTCTGGCTTGCTGATCTCGGCATCCTTGACGACGTGCGGGGCGCCCTTGGTGCGACCTTCGACCGCGACATCCGCGCCTTCATGTTGTCTCCGCGCTTCTCCGATGCTGTGTTGAAGGCGAAGCCGGAATTGGCCGCCGATGCCCGTACCCTTAGCCAGTTGCTCAAGGCACAGTTCCCCGAGCCGCCTCCGGTGACCGTCGACACCCTGGAGACCATGGTTCGGGATGCCTTAATGCTGGGCCGCAAAGAAATCCCCTTGACGCTGATTGTGCTGGACGAGGTTCAGCAGTTCATCCGCCAGGATCCCGCGCTTACCCTGAAGATTCAGACCATCACCGAACGCCTTTCCGGTCGTTTCGATGGCCGCGTTCTGCTGGTCGGCACCGGCCAGCAGGCATTGAGTGACGTGAAGGACTTGCAGAAGCTCCTCGACCGCTTCCCAGTGCAGATTGCCTTGGGGGAAGCCGACGTCGATTCGGTGATCCGTAAGACCGTCCTGCGCAAAAAGCCGGAAACCGAATCGTCCATCTCCACCATGCTGAAGACGAACGCCGGGGAGATCAGCCGTCACCTGCGCGGCAGCAAGCTCGCCCACACAGTTCACGACGACCCCGAAGCGGTGCTGGACTGGCCGCTATTGCCGTCTCGCCGACGGGTCTGGGAACGCATCCTGCGCGAACTGGATCGCACCGGCCTCGGCGGAACCCTCCGTGGTCAGTTGCGCACCACCTTGGACGCTGCGAAGACCTATGCGCCCAAGCCGCTAGGCACTGCGGTCCCAGTCGATTTCCTCTATAGCCGCTTCGCCGACGAAGCCTTCAACGCTGGCCTGCTGCCCGCCGAGACGCGGAACCGCATCGAGTCGCTACGCGGGGGCGAAGGCGACTAACCTCTGAAAGCCCGCATTCTCATGCTGGTCTATATGCTCGGAAGGATCGCGGGCGAGGCTGATCTGCATGGTGTGCGCGCCCAACCGGAAACCATCGCCGACCTGCTGACCGAGGATCTGGCGGGCGAACCAGACCTTCGCCGCAAGGTGCCGCTGTTGCTGGACGCCCTGCGAGACGACGGCGGGGTGATCGAGATTGGCGGCGAGTGGCGGCTTCAGACCAAGGAAAGTGCCGAATGGGAGGCTGCCTACCGCACCGAACTCGCCGCCCAAATCAATGACCAGACGGGGATTAGCCGCGTCCGCCGTGAATTCCTCGATCAGGCGATTGAAGGGGCGTTGGCCGGTAGCGCGACCGTTTCCCATGGCCAGAGCAAGGAATCCCGCAAGGTTCATCGCCTGCGTCCCAACGAAAAAGCTCCGGCGGACGGCGTTCCGCTTTACCTTTGGAGCGGCTGGGATGAGGACATGACGGCGGTGGAAAGGGATATTGCAGCCGCACCGCCGACCGCTGCCGCCGTCCATCTTCTCATCAATAGCCATCGTCCCGAAGATTTGAGCCGGGAAATCGCGGTAGAGAAGGCGGCGGAATCCGTGGTCAGTCTGAAAGGCGTGCCCACCACCGATGCCGGGCGCGAGGCGCGGGAAGCCATGGCGTTGCGCGGCAACAAGGCCCGCGATTCGGCAGTCGCCATCATCAAGGAAGCGGTACAGAGCGCCCGTGTCGTTCAGGCCGGAGGCACCGTCATCGCGGGTGCGCCAAGCGACGCGGTGAAGATAGCCGCCGCCAACGCCTTGATTCGCCTCTATCCGCAATTCGCCGATGCCGATCACGCCGGATGGCCCAAGGTGCTCGACCGCGCAAAGCATAAAGACCCTGACGCCATAAAGGCGGTTGACCATGCTGGCGCGCCCGAGACCCACCCAGTCTGCAAGGCGATCCTGGCCGATCTCGGGCCGGGACGGAAGGGATCGGACATCCGGTCTAAATTTATCGGCACGCCCTACGGCTGGCCGCAGGACGCCATTGACGGCGCGTTGATGGTCCTGGCCAATGCGGGTCAGCTTCGCGTGACGGGAGAGGACGGCAAGGCGGCATCTCTGCCGGGCCTGCCCCGCGCAAAGATGGGCGTGTGCACGTTCCGCTCGGAAACCACGATTATTACGCTGCCCCAGCGCCTGGCCGTTCGTGGCCTATTGCAGGACGCCGAAATCCCGTTCGAGAAAGAGCAGGAAGCCTTCGTACTCACAGCCCTGCTCGACAGGCTTGAAGCTAAGGCGCAGGCAGCAGGCGGGGAAGCCCCAGCCCCGGTTCCCGCAGTGCTTCCAGATTCTGCCGCACTCCGTGCCCTTTCCGGTAACGACCTTCTGGCGGAACTGGCCTCACGAGCCGTCGACATGCGGCAACGACTGACGGATTGGAAGCAGGCGGCGCAGACCATTCAGGCTCGTCTGCCCCGTTGGCATCTGGCTGAGCGCCTTGTTGCTGCCGGAGCGGCTGACCAGACGTCCGCCTTGGAGGCTGTGCGGACCGCCCGCAGCCTCAATACCGATCCCGATCCGCTTCCCCCCATTGTCGCCGCAGCAACGGACTCGCTGCGCAATCGCCTGAATGCCGTCTTCGCCGATTGGGAGGCCGCATGGACGAAGGGTGATGCCCGTCTTGGGGACGACCCCACATGGGATCGCCTGACACCGGATCAGAAGCACCGCATCCGTCAGGATAACGGCCTATTGCCTGTAACGAGGCCCACGGTGGAATCCCCCGAGGCCGTGGCGGATGCTCTCCAACAGCGACGCTTGTCGCAATGGGCCGATATGGCGAAGGCGCTGCCCACCCGTATCGACGACGCTCTCGCTCAGGCTGCGGCCGAGTTGGAGCCAAAGGCGCACGCTGTCCAACTCCCCGGTGCTCTATTGAAATCCGAAGCGGACCTTGATGCCTGGTTGGCTGGTGTGCGCAGCCGCGTTGTCGCCGCGTTGGCCGATGGCCCCGTTATCCCGAAGGTGTGAAGATCATGTCCGGCACGACCCTTTCCACCGACCTGCGGCGCAGCCTGGAGAAGACCATCCGTGAAGCACGGCAGGTGGCCGAAGTCGGGGCGCAGGATGCGATCCGTCGTCTTGGCGTCGCCGAACCTTCCGCGCCGACATGGCTGGACGAGCCGGGCAAGGCATTGCGCCGTCGGCTGCGCGCCCATGCGCGTTCATTGGGCGATGCCTTCGACCGCGCCACGGAACGTCAAGAGGTCGACCACCTGATCGGCGCCACCGCCTATGCCCATTGGCATCGGATGCTGTTCTCCCGTTTCTTGGCCGAGCGCGACCTGTTGCGTCACCCTGAGCACGACGTGGCGGTCAGCCTTGCCGACTGTGATGAACTGGCGGCGGAAGAGAACCTGCCCGACCGCTGGGCGGTCGCGGAGCGTTACGCAGCAGCTATGCTGCCCGGTGTCTTCCTGCCGGATGACCCGGTGCTGGCATTGGAGGTAGCGCCGGAGCATACTCATCGGCTGCAAGCCCTGGTACAGAATCTGGATGGCAAAATCTTCCAGGCATCCGACAGTCTTGGCTGGACCTACCAGTTCTGGCGTGGTGCGGAAAAGGAAAGAATTGACCATTCAGTCAAGTCTGAAGGGTTGAGGATTGGCGCAAACGAACTGCCCGCTGTGACCCAACTCTTCACTGAGTCCTATATGGTGCGCTTCGTGCTCCACAACACCCTGGGTGCATGGTGGGCAGGGAAGGTGCTGGCTCAATGGCCCGACTTGGCAGTAACTGCTGCCGACGAAACTGCCTTGCGCGCAGCTTGCGCCTTGCCGGGCATAACATGGGACATGCTACGGTTCATCCGGGACGGAGACCTCTGGCGGCCGGCATCGGGAACGTTCCCCGGTTGGCCAGACATGGCCAAGGCCATCACCGCACTTGACCCTTGTTGCGGTTCTGGCCACTTTCTGACCGAGATACTGCCGATCCTGGCGGCCCTGCGGCAATCTCAAGAAGGGCTGTCGGCCCGCGATGCGATCACCGCAGTCTTGCGGGACAACCTATTTGGTCTGGAAATCGACGGGCGTTGTGTTCAGATCGCCACCTTCGCTGTGGCGCTGAACGCGTGGGCTGTTGGCGGGTGGCAGAGCCTGCCGCAACCCCATATCGCCTGGGTGGGTGCGCCGCCGCCCTTACCGCGCCAGGATTTCATGGCCATGGCCAATGGCGATGATGATTTGCGGTCTGGTCTTGCCGCGTTGCACGATTTGTTTTCTCTGGCACCCTTACTGGGCAGCCTGATCGAACCCGTTGGAGGTGATTTGATGTCGCCCCAGCGCTTGGGGAGAATCGAACCGCTTCTTGATAAGCTGTTGGAAAAGGCACGCCGAGCTGAACCAGAAATGGCTGAAGGTGCAATCGCCGCATGTGGTATGGCTGATGCGGCGCTGATCTTGAGCCGACAGTACGTGCTGCAATCGACCAATGTTCCGTTCCTGGGACGGGGGAAGCAGACCGCTGCATTGGCTGAATTTATCGAACGCGCTTACCCAGAAGCCAAGGCAGACCTCTCTACCACAATGCTCGCACGCATGGTAAGGATGGCTTCCGCAGGAGGGACTGTTGCCGCCATCACGCCACAGAACTGGCTGTTCTTAGGAAGCTATAAATCTTGCAGAGAAGATATTCTTAAGCATACATCACTTAATATAGTTACTGACCTTGGGCCAGCCGCATTCAAAGATATGAATTGGTGGGCCGCGCGAACGGCCATTATTATTTATTCAAAAAACCAGAGTTCGCAGAAGTCTTCGTATTCTGCGATAAATGCTGATACTGGTCGTGACTTTGAGAAACGCATAGAAAATATCCCATCAATGGAAATAATAAAAATTCCTCAAGACAGTCTATACAATAGCGCAAAAATGGAAATTGTTGTTGAAAAAACTCAGGGTGGAAAAAGGTTGTCTGAATATAGCGAGGCATTTGAGGGAATGTCGACCGGAGATAATGACAGGTACAGAATTAAATTCTGGGAAATAGCGAGTCCTTCTGAAAAGTTCACTTTATTTCAGGCATCCGCTGAGCCTGGGAATATTTTTTCTGGATTCTCATACCTTCTCAGATGGGAGGCTGGTGCCGGCTCCCTATCTCGCGAACCTGGCGCTCGTGTCCAGGGTCAGGGTGCGTGGAGTAAATTTGGGTATCTGGTGTCGGTTATCAGAAATTTGCAGGTATCCATAAAGCTAAATGTAGCACACGAAAAAACTACCGTTGCGATAATACCAAAAAAAGAAGAGCACATGGCGGCTATATTCGACTACTTAGACGGTGGTGAATTTAAGAGCAATATTCGTTCCGTCAACAAGAAGCTGTCCGTTGCGACCTCAAGCGTGTCGTCTGCTGTCATTGATATTGAAAAATATAAACATTCTTCCTCGGAAAAATATGGGGCGGGACTCCCTGAACCCTATTCCAATGACCCAACCCAATGGCTGTTTCACGGCCACCCCGCGTCGGCAGATACCGGAACATCGCTGCATGTCGCCCTGGCTCGCTTGGCGGGATACCGCTGGCCCGCAGAAAGCGATGGCAAGATATGTCTCTCGACGGAGGCTCGCGCTTGGATAGCGAAGTCCGCGAACCTCTCTGTCGCTGACGATGATGGCATTCTTTGCGTCCCGCCCGTCGCTGGCAATCGCTCACTGGCCGAGCGTCTACGTGCATTCCTGGCAGCAGCCTTTGAAGGCGATTGGTCGGAGGCCAAAGAGCGCCAATTGATCGCTGAGGCCGATTCGCGTTTTGAAAAGAAGGCCCCCAAGGATCTGTCTCTGGAGAGCTGGCTTCGGGAGCGCGCCTTTCGGCAGCACTGCATGCTGTTTCATGACCGGCCATTCCTGTGGCTGGTGTGGGACGGCCTGAAGGACGGCTTCTCCGCCTTCCTTCATTACCATCGCCTTGACCAAGCGACCCTGCGCAAGCTGACCTACACCACGCTCGGCGATTGGCTGGCTCGTGCCAAGGCCGAGGGCAGCGTGCCCCGCCAGGAAAAAGGCCGCGAATTGCAGCAGATGTTGGAGAAGATTTTGGAGGGCGAGGATCCGTATGACATCTTCGTTCGCTGGAAGCCGCTCGCCGCCCAGCCGCTGGGATGGGATCAGGACTTGGACGATGGCGTGCGCATGAACATTCGTCCGTTCATGACGGCGGGCATTCTGCGCGACACCCCGAACATCAAGTGGGGCAAGGATCGGGGTGGCGATGTCCCATCGGCACCTTGGTACTCCGTCCACAGCGGCGAACGCATCAACGACCATCACACCCCGCTCGCCGAGAAGCGCGCCGCCCGTGGGGAGGAGAGCTGATGACCACTCCGCTCGATATCCTGGTCGATGCCCTGGCCAGCGCCGCCACCTGGAACCCCGCCGCCGAAGCCGCGCCGGAGGCGGTGCTGTGGTGCGACGCCAGCGGTGAATTCGCCAGCCTGATCCCCGCCTTGCGGGCGCGGCTACCCCACTTGTTGACCTTTGGCGAATATGATCCGGCGACTCGCAGCGGCCCGGCGTTCTGGCTGAGGGTGGCCGTCGCCCGGCAGGTGCCGGAGGCAACCTGGCCGGGTGGCACCGTGCCAATTCTTTGGCTACCCGGTGTTGGCCGCGAAACCCTGCGTGGTGCCGAGGATTGTCCGACGTTGTTGCAGCCGCTGGTGTGGTTGAGCGTCGCAGGAGCCTTTTTCGGCCACGTCAACGGTAAGGATTGGACCCTGCGCGGCTTCCTGGCCGCCGAGCGGGGC